>JBDGUM010000108.1:0-33050 GCA_042215855.1 Halobellus sp.
ATCTTCAGTCGAGTGCTCTCCCAGTCTGAGCTAAGGCGGCGCGCAGTTCGACCGAGGCCCAGTATATAAAAAAGGGTTTCGGATCGCTCTGCTGTCGGTGGGATTCCGGCACCGGACGGCGTCTACGCCCGCGCCGATCAGGGGCCGAAGTCGTCGCGGACGCGACCCGCGAGATAGCCGGTCGCGCCGCCGAACCCCGCGCCGATTCCGGCGCCGAACGGCCCCAAGGGACTGCCGAGCGCCGCGCCCACGGCGGCCCCGGTCGTCGCTCCGCGCTTCGCGTGCGATTTCTTGCGGTGGCAGACCATACCATCATTCGGCAAGGGTCCAAACGACAAAAGCGAACCGGCCGTCTGGAACGGTCGAACCGCCCTTAGTGGCCCGATTCGTCGACTGCTGGAGCGGCGATCGGGTGGTGGCGCCCACGTAGCCGAACGGGGCTTTTTTTCGCCGTTCCGGCGAGTCGGCTCGGTAATGCGCGACTCGGGTTCGGATTCGACCGACGACGCGCGGTCGACGAACAGCGTGCCCTCGAGCGGGGAGGTCGTCCCCGATCGGTTCTCGTCGGACGAGGTCTTCCAGCGGATCGTCGCCGACGCGGACCACGAGATCACCTCGGGCACCCGCGAGCTCTTCTTCAGCGGCCTGACCGCCGGCTTCGCGATCACGATCACGTACCTCCTCTACGCCTCGATGTCGGCCCAGACCGACAGCAGCGTGGTCGCGTCGCTGCTGTACCCCCTGGGCTTCGTCTACATCATCATCGGCCGGTACCAGCTCTACACCGAGAACACGCTCCCGCCGGTGGCGCTCACGCTCGAACGCCTGGCGTCGATCCCGGCGCTCCTCCGGCACTGGCTGATCGTCCTCGCGGGCAACTTCCTCGGCGGGGGCGCGGGCGCGGTCGTCCTCGCCTACGGCGTCGTCTGGATGAACTTCGCCGCGCGCGACACCATCTCCCGCATCGCCATCGTCTACCTGGCGTTCCTCGCGATCCCGCTCGGGAACCTCTTCCACGTCGTCGTCTCCTTCACCGAGGTCGTGTTCCTGATGCTCGTCGGCGACCTGGTGCTCGCGTCGGGCCTCGGCGGCTTCGTCCTCCCGGTCCTCCTGGGCAACACGATCGGCGGGATCCTCCTCGTGACGGTCGTCAACTACTACCAGACGAGCGAGCGGCGCCTGGAGGTCGACCGCTTCGAGCACATGCGACGGCTCTCGCCGCGGGAGTGGGTCCTCGGGAACCTGGCGGGGCGCTCGTACGTCCCCGTCGTCGACACGCTCGGCGACATCGTCCGCGATCCCGACTCCTACCGGGTGCTCGTGCCGATCGCGAACCCGCGGACGGAGTCCCGGCTCGTCGACTTCGCGTGCAAGCTCGCCTCCGACCGCGAGAAGGGAACGGTCCACGCCGTCCACATCGTCCAGACGCCCGACCGGATCACCGACCACAGCCAGACCTAGCGGATCAGCCGGGAGTCCGAGCGCCTGCTCGCCGACCTCGAACGGACCGCGGAGGGCTACGACGTCGAGTTCGAGACCTCGAGGATCGTCTCCTCGCGGTCCTTCGAGGCGGTCTTCGACCGGGCGCGGCGGACCCGTCCGGACCTGGTGGCGATGGGCTGGGGCGAGGACCGGCCCTGGAAGTCCGCCCGCGCCGAGCGCCCGATCGACGAGCTGACGAACCGCCTCCCGTGCGACTTCCTCGTGATCAAGGACCGCGGCCTCGACCCCTCGCAGGTCCTCCTGCCGATCGCCGCGGGGCTCGACTCCGAACTCGGCGGCGAGATCGCGCGGACGCTCCAGTCGGTCGCCGGTTCGGCCGTCGAACTCCTCCACGTCGTCGACGGCGACGACGAGCGCGAGGCGGCCGAGGCGTTCCTCGCCGAGTGGGCCGAGCGGAAGGACCTCTCCGGAGCGACCCGGACGATCGACACCTCCGGGAACGTCGAGGGCGCCATCGAGCGGCACGCGGCCGACTGCTCGATGCTCATCCTCGGCGCGACGGAGCGCGGGCTGCTCTCGCGGCTCGTGACCGACTCGCTGCACTTCCGGTGTCACACCACGTCGACGCGTCGGTCCTGCTCGCCGAGCGGCCGTCTGACCGGACCCTCCGCGAGCGGCTCTTCGGTCGCGGGAGTCGCTTCCGGCGGCAGGAGTCGGACTGAGTCGTCGCGTGCGGCGGTTCGGGCTCGGTGGGATTTCGGGGCTCGGGCGGATTCGAACCTCGGTCGTTCCGCTCGCGACGCTCGCTTCACTCCCTGGTTCGAATCGCCCTCGGAGAATCGAACACGACTCGCTTCGCTCGTCGGTTCGAGTGGGCTCGGGCGGATTCGAACCACCGACCTCTTCCTTGTAAGGGAAGCGTCATAACCACTAGACCACGAGCCCGCAGCCGAAACGAGTCCGCTCACGTGTATAACCGTTTCCAATCCCGAACGACGGAACGTTTAGGCCCGTCCGCGCGAACCGTTCCGTATGCCCGATCGGCGGACGTTCTCCACCCTCGTCGCCGTCCTCGCTGTCCTCCTCGCGCTCGTCGTCGTCGCGGTCGCGACGAACCCCGGCCTGCTCCCGACCGGCGAGTACGAGCGCACGACGGTCACCGTCGTCGACGACGACACCGGCGAGACGCTCGCGTCGGTGAGCGTCCGGATCGCCGACACCGCTCAGAAGCGCTACACCGGGCTCAGCGAGACCGACACCCTGGGCCCGAACGAGGGGATGCTCTTCGTCCACGACGCCGAGGAGCGCCACGCCTACGTGATGCGCGAGATGGCATTCCCCATCGACATCGTCTTCGTCGCCGCCGACGGCACGATCACGCGGATCCACCACGCCGAACTCCCGCCCGAGGGGACCGCCGGCTCGGAACTGACCCGCTACACCGGCCGCGGGAAGTACGTCCTCGAGGTGCCGTACAACTACACCGTCGACCACGGCATCGAGGCCGGCGACCGCGTCGAGATCGCGGGCCGGTGGGGTCCGAACGACGGGTCGTGAGCGCGGACGCGGGCGTCACGGAACCGAAAGGCGGAGGGACGGCGCGTTCGTGTGCCCGGCTATGGCCGAGGACGACCGGATCGACGCCCTCGACGACCTCGACGGCTGGCACGCCGAGGGGTACGCCGCGCGGGCGCACTACGAGGGCGCGGGCGACCGCTACAGCATCGAGTTCTACGCGCCCTCCGCGTGCGTGCTCTACTGGAAGGTGAAGGGCGACGGCGAGACGGCGGTGCCCGTCGGCCGCGATACCGTCCCCGCGCCCCTCCGCGAGCGGATCCGCGAGGACCTCGTCGAGGCGGGGATCGACCCCGCCGTCGAGGAGCGATCGGTCTGACCGCCCGCATTCGGGCGAAGCCGATCACCGGGTAATTCGGCTCCGAACCGACCCTTTAGGTCCGACGAGCCCCGAGTCGAAGTGATGGACGTCTCCGCCGCCGACGACGCCGACGCCGACGATCCCTTCGAGCGCCAGCGCGAGCGCGCGGAGAACCCGATGCGGCGGCTCTTCGCGGAGTACGGCGGCGGCGAGAACGCGTTCGCGTTCGCCGTCGGCCTCGTCTCCAGCATCGTCGCGCGCGTGCTCGACCTCCTGCCGCCGATCCTCCTGGCCGTGGCGGTCGACTCGATCTTCTTCGATACCCGACCGTTCTCGCTGTGGCTCGTACCCGACGCGTGGCTGCCGACGACCCAGGTCGAGCAGCTTTACCTCTCGGCGGCGCTCATCGCGCTGTCGTTCTTCGGCGGCGCGGCCTTCCACTGGACGCGCAACTGGGGCTGGAACTCCTTCGCCCAGCGGATCCAGCACGCGATCCGGACCGACACCTACGACAAGATGCAGCGGCTGAATATGGACTTCTTCGCCGACAAGCAGACCGGCGAGATGATGTCGATCCTCTCGAACGACGTCAATCGGTTGGAGCGGTTCCTCAACGACGGGATGAACTCCGCGTTCCGGCTGGGCGTGATGGTGCTGGGCATCGCCGGGATCCTGCTGTACTGGAACTGGCAGCTCGCGCTCGTCACCCTCGTCGTCGTCCCGCTCATCGGCTTTTTCACCTACCGCTTCGTCCAGACGATCCAGCCGCAGTACGCGGAGGTCCGCTCGTCGGTCGGCCAGCTCAACTCCCGGTTGGAGAACAACCTCGGCGGCATCGGGGTGATCAAGTCCGCCAACACCGAGGACTTCGAGTCCGATCGCGTCGACGACGTCTCCCAGGACTACTTCGACGCCAACTGGGAGGCGATCGGCACGCGGATCAAGTTCTTCCCCGGGCTGCGGGTGCTCTCGGGCGTCGGCTTCGTGCTCACCTTCGTCCTCGGCGGCGTCTGGGTGCTAACCTACCAGCAGACCGGGAGCGCGCCGCTGTTCTTCTCGGGTCGGCTCACCCCCGGCGAGTTCGTCGGCTTCATCCTCTTCACCCAGCGGTTCATCTGGCCCATGGCGCAGTTCGGCCAGATCATCAATATGTACCAGCGGGCGTACGCCTCCGCCGCGCGCATCTTCGGGCTGATGGACGAGCCCGCGCGGATCGAGGAGGCGCCCGACGCCGAGGAGTTAGTCGTCGAGGAGGGTCGGGTGGTCTACGACGACGTCACCTTCGGCTACGACGCCGAGGAGACGACGATCGAGGACGTCTCCTTCGCGGTCGACGGCGGCGAGACGCTCGCGCTCGTGGGGCCGACCGGCGCGGGCAAGTCCACGGTGCTCAAACTCCTGCTCCGGATGTACGACGTCGACGAGGGCTCGATCTCGATCGACGGCACCGACGTGCGCGAGGTGACGATCCCCAGCCTCCGGGAGTCGATCGGCTACGTCAGCCAGGAGACGTTCATGTTCTACGGCACGGTGGCGGAGAACATCCGCTACGGCACCTTCGACGCGAGCCACGAGGACGTCGTCGAGGCCGCCGAGGCCGCCGAGGCCCACGACTTCGTCGAGAACCTCCCGGACGGCTACGACACCGAGATCGGCGAGCGCGGCGTGAAGCTCTCGGGCGGCCAGCGCCAGCGGCTCTCGATCGCCCGCGCGATCCTGCGGGACCCCGACATCCTCGTCCTCGACGAGGCGACCTCCGACGTCGACACCGAGACCGAGATGCTGATCCAGCGGTCGCTCGACCGCCTCACCGAGGACCGGACGACGTTCAGCATCGCCCACCGGCTGTCGACGATCAAGGACGCCGACCGGATCGTCGTCCTCGAAGACGGGCGGATCCGCGAGCGCGGCACCCACGAGGAACTGCTCGCGAACGACGGCCTCTACGCCCACCTGTGGGGCGTCCAGGCCGGCGAGATCGACGAACTGCCCGAGGAGTTCGTCGAGCGCGCCAGCCGCCGCGCCTCCCGACGGGTCGAGTCCGACGCCGACGACTGAGCGTCGGGGTCGTCGTCGCCGACGGCGCGCTGTCTATTCCAGTTCCGCCCGGAGCGCCTCGTTCATCGCCTCGACGGGCGCGTCGCGGCCGGTCCACCGCTCGAACGCCTCGACGCCCTGGAACAGCAGCATCCACGCGCCGTCGATCGTCGTCGCGCCCTTCTCGGCCGCCTCCCGGAGGAGCCGCGTCTCGATCGGCGCGTAGACCGCGTCCAGCACCGCGAGGTCGCCGTGGAGGTACGCCGAATCGACGGGCGTCTCGCCGTCGTCGGGCTCCATCCCGACGCTCGTCGCGTTGACCAGGACGTCCGCCTCGGCGACCCGCGAGAGCGTGTCGAGCCCGCCCGCGGTCGCGCCGGGGACGTCCGCCGCCAGCGACTCCGCGCGCTCGACCGTGCGGTTCGCGACGTGGACGCTCGCCCCCGCGTCGGCGAGCGCGAACGCGACCGCCCGGCCCGCGCCGCCCGCGCCCACGACGACCGCGTCCCGGTCTTCCAGGTCGACGCCGTGGTGGGCGAAGGAGCGCTCGACGCCCGCGACGTCGGTGTTGTGGCCGGTCGGCGGGTCGGTCGAGAAGTCGATCGTGTTCACCGCGCCGACGCGGCGGGCGACGCCGTCGGGCTCGACCGCCTCTAGGACGTCCTGCTTGAACGGGATAGTGACGTTCAGCCCCGCGATTCCGAGCGTCGCGGCGCTCTCGACGGCCGCGGCCGCGGCGTCGCGGTCGGGCTCGAAGGTGACGTACCGCGCGTCGACGTCGAGCGCCTCGTAGGCCGCCTCGTGCATCGGCGGCGACAGCGAGTGCTCGACGGGATTGCCGAGGAGTCCGAATACCTGCATACCCGTCCGTCGGCCGGCGATCGAATTAAATGGTGGCTCCGCGGCCGGTCTCGCGCCCGTCGCCTCGTGGGAACACCTGTCACAATAGCGCTCCGTGTGCCTCCGTTATTCACGCCGGGGCCGACGAGTCGCGAACCACAAGAAATAGGCGCGGATGGGTCCGACCACCGATGATGACTTCCCGCTTGCGCCATCCGCTCACCGCCCTGGTCGGTGCCGTCGTACTGACCCTCCCGTGGGTCGCGTCCTGGGCGACCGGTCTCGTGGAGGGGTTCACGTCGCTGACGACCGTCGCCGTCAGCGGACTCGCCGTCCTCGGCGCCTCGTTCCTATTGGCGTGGGGCGCCGAGACGGCCGAGAAGGACGTCCCGCGGGCGTTCGCGCTCGCCGTGCTCGCCGTCCTGGCGGTCGCGCCGGAGTACGCGGTCGACGCGCTCTACGCGTGGCAGGCCGGGGCCGATCCGGGGAACTCGGCCGCTGCGAACCTCGCAGTCGCGAACATGACCGGGGCGAACCGCATCCTCATCGGCCTCGGCTGGTCCGGGATCGCGCTCTTCTCGATCTACAAGGCCACCACCGGCGGTCGCGACGACGGGAGCGTCGTCGACCGCGAGGGCCGCCTCCGCGACGCCGTCAAGCTCGATCCGAGCATCGCCACCGAGATCCTCTTTCTCTTCGCCGCGACGGTGTTCGCCTTCTTCGTCCCGCTCAACGGCGGGATCGGGATGGTCGATACGATCGTCCTCGTCGGGCTGTATTTCACCTACATCGGGATCATCGTCCGCGGCGACGTCGACGAGCACGACGAGCAGGTCGGCGTGCCCGCCTACTTCCAGGCCAAGCCTCGAACGGTGCGGATCCCGGTCGTCCTGGTGCTCTTCGCGTACTCCGGCTTTCTGATCCTCACCGCCGTCGAGCCGTTCGCCCACGGCCTGGAGAAACTGGGCCTGCAGTACGGCATTCCCGAGTTCTTCATGATCCAGTGGATCGCTCCGCTGGCCTCCGAGAGCCCCGAACTCATCGTCACGGCCTACCTCGTGAACAAGGCCCGCGCGACCGCGGCGTTCAACGCCCTGATCTCCTCGAAGCTCAATCAGTGGACGCTCCTCATCGGAACGCTCGCGGTCGTCTACAGCATCTCGCTCGGCGCGATCGGCGTCCTCCCGTTCGACTTCAAGCAGGCGGCCGAGATCTGGTTGACCGCCGCCCAGAGCTTCTTCGCGCTGGCGATCCTCGTGAACTTCCGGATCAGCGTCCGCGAGGCGGTGACCCTGCTCGTGCTCTTCGTCTCGCAGGTCGCCATCGAGTTCGCGATCATCCAGACCATCCCCGAGCCGACCGCCGAGACGTACTCGATCTACGTCCTGCTGGCCTACGCCGCGCTGTACGTCCTCCTCGGGATCGGTCTGCTGTTGAAGCGCCGGGAGGAGCTCCAGCTCCTGGGCGAGCGCACGGTCGCGAACATCCGCGGCCGCCCCGTGCCGGACCCCGAGCACGCGGACTGACCGGCGCGCTGATCCCTGACGGGCGGCCGCGCCGAAGACGTTCCCGATCACCCTTTTGCGGACTCCAGCCAAATGGAGAGTGATGTCGTACACCACGCGAAACTACCGCGACGTCGAGCCGAACCACGAGGCGCTGTACGTGCTGCGGGACGCGCTGGACTGCGAGCAGCTGGGCTTCTCGGTCGTCGAGTGCGAGCCCGGCTGGAGCGGGATCGAACACGACCACGTCGGCCACGACGCCGACTCCGTCTTCGCCAACGACCACGAGGAGGTGTACTTCCTCGTCGAGGGCGGCGTCACGGTGGAGATCGAGGGTGACGCCGTCGAACTCGACCCCGGCGACGCGGTCCGGATCGCGCCCGACGCCGTCCGCCAGATCCACAACGGCGACGAACCCAGCACGCTGGTGCTCGCCGGCGCGCCGTAATATCTCACGTCCGGTCCGCCTCCGCAGCCGATCGCCTCCGAGACCTTTTATACCACCGAGCGACCAGCCCCGTCCGTGATCGGGCTCGTAGTCAGCCGGGCGGACGACGCGTCGGTCGCGATCGGCGAGCAACTGCGCGCGCTCGTCGACTGGGAGGCGCGGACCGACGACGACCGCAGCGACGCCGACGGCGGCGGGACCTACTACCGCCACGGCGACTTCGAGCTCCGGACCTTCGAGGGGTGGCACCTGGAGCTCTCGGGCGTCGCCGACGCCTTCTCGGCCGAACCGGCGTTCGTCGCGTTCCTCTCGCGCCACGCGGGCGAGACGGGGCCGCTCCTGACCGCGCACTTCACCGGCAACTTCGGCCCCGCGGAGTTCGGCGGCGAGCCCGGTGAACTCGCTCGCGCCTGCCCGAACGTCCAGCGGGAAGTGTTGCAGGCGTTCGACCGGCACGCGCCGGACGGCTACGACGTCGGCATCGAGTGCACGCACCACGGTCCCACCGACGTCGGCGCGCCCTCGCTGTTCGTCGAACTCGGCAGCAGCGAGGCGGAGTGGGAGGATCCCGCGGGCGCGGAAGCGGTCGCGCGCTCGGTGCTGGAGCTCTCGGGCGTCGCGGCCGACGCCCGGGCGGGCGGCGCCGCCGGCGCTACCGACACGGCTGACCGATCCGACCGCCGCCACGTCGTCGGCTTCGGCGGGGGCCACTACGCCCCGCAGTTCGAGCGGATCCTCCGCGAGACTGACTGGCGCGTGGGCCACGTCGCCGCCGACTGGGTCCGCCAGTCGATGGGCGCGCCCGAGGCCAACGCCGAGGTCGTCGAGCGGGCGTTCGCGCAGTCGGCGGCGACCCGCGCGCTCCTCACCGGCGACGGCCCCGATCTCGAATCCGTGATCGAGGACCTGGGCCACCGCGTCGTCGACGAGACGTGGCTCCGGGTCACGAGCGGCGTCGACCTCGCGCTCGTGGAGGCGCTCGAGGGAGCGGACGGGCTCTCGTCGATCGACGAGGGACTCCGGTTCGGAGCGCCGGCCGGAGGAGCCGACCCGGCCGCGGCGTCGGCGTTCACGATCGTGCCCCTCCCCGACGACCTGCTCGCGGAGGCCTCGGGGGTCGACCGGGACGAGACGTTCGAGGCGGTCGCCGAGTCCGTCCTCGCCTTCGAGACGGTCGAGGGCGGCACCAAACCCCGCGGCCGCGCCGCCGTCGTCGACCCGGACTCGCTCGACGCCCTCGTCGACGCGGTCTGCTCGGTCCTGGAGGCGAAGTACGACGCGGTTGCGCGGGAGGGCGACCGGGTGGTCGCGACCCGCGAGAGGTTCGACCCGGCGGCCGCTGCCGAGGCGGGCGTCCCAGAGGGCCCCGCGTTCGGCCGGCTCTCGGCGGGCGAGGCAGTCGAGGTCGACGGCCGGGAGGTCGCCCCCGAGGAGGTCCGAACGAGCGAGACGGTGACGTTCCCCCTCCCCGATCCCGATATCAGATCTGAGGCCGACCCGGCGGTCGAATCCGAGGCCGATCTCGAATAATTCCCGCGAACGGCCGCCTCGAACGGTCTGAGCGTCAGACGCACGTCTGACAGAAGGGGGAAAGATAATGAGGCTGTGTCCGGTACGGACGGCCATAACAATGGACTCCATCGTCGACGATGCGATAGACGAGGCCGAAGAGACGGGGGATGGGAGCGCCGTCGACGCCGACGCCGACGACGCGCCGCGAACCGGCACGATGACCGACGAGGAACTGCAGGAGGTCCTCGTCGACCTCCAGACCGACATCACGGTTGTCGGCTGCGGCGGTGCCGGGGGGAACACCGTCAACCGGATGCACGAGGAGGGCATCGAGGGGGCGACGCTCGTCGCCGCCAACACCGACGTCCAGCACCTCGTCGAGATCGAGGCCGACACCAAGATCCTGATGGGCGAACAGAAGACGGAGGGCCGGGGCGCGGGCTCGCTCCCCCAGGTCGGCGAGGAGGCCGCACTGGAGTCCCAGGAGGAGATCTACGGGGCGATCGACGGCTCGGATATGGTGTTCGTGACCGCCGGACTGGGCGGCGGGACCGGCACGGGCTCGGCCCCGGTCGTCGCGAAGGCCGCCCGCGAGGCCGGCGCGCTCACCATCGCCATCGTCACGACGCCGTTCACGGCCGAGGGCGAGGTCCGCCGCACGAACGCCGAAGCCGGGCTCGAACGCCTCCGCGACGTGGCCGACACCGTGATCGTCGTCCCCAACGACCGGCTGCTCGACGCCGTGGGCAAGCTCCCGGTCAAGCAGGCGTTCAAGGTGAGCGACGAGGTGCTGATGCGCTCGGTCAAGGGCATCACCGAACTCATCACCAAGCCCGGGCTCGTCAACCTCGACTTCGCCGACGTCAAGACCGTGATGGAGCGCGGCGGCGTCGCGATGATCGGCCTCGGCGAGTCCGACTCCGAATCGAAGGCCCAGGACTCGGTCAAGAGCGCGCTCCGCTCGCCGCTCCTCGACGTCGACATCTCCGGGGCCAACTCCGCGCTCGTGAACGTCACCGGGGGCTCGGACATGAGCATCGAGGAGGCCGAAGGCGTCGTCGAGGAGATCTACGACCGGATCGATCCCGACGCGCGAATCATCTGGGGCACCTCCGTCGACGAGGAGATCGACGGCACGATGCGGACGATGATCGTCGTCACCGGCGTCGAGTCGCCGCAGATCTACGGCCGCAGCGAGGACGAGGAAGCCCAACCGCGGGCGCCGCCGCAGGGTCAGAGCCAGGGCCAGAACCGGACTCAGGGCCAAGAGCAGGGCGGCGAACCCGAGATCGACTACGTCGAATAGCCGTATAGTAGCGTTTGCGAGTTTTCGCCCGCACGATCGCACGACAGCGTGCGATCGGATGTGCAATCGGTTGCAAACGCTACTATAGTCGGAGTCCAAGCGGATCCTTCTCGTCGTCTCGGTCCCGCGTCACGTTCCCGATTTCGAGGAGCGCTCCGTCCCGGTCGACGCATCAATAGATAGAAAAAGCCCGACGCACTACTGGAGAGACGAGATGGACGTCAAGTACGACCTGACCAGCTACGTGCGGGTGCTGAAGCTGGCCAGCACGCCCTCGTGGGAGGAGTTCTCACAGATCGGTCTCATCGCCGGCGCCGGCATCATCCTCGTCGGCTTCCTGGGCTTTCTCATCTACGCGATTATGAGCTTCCTCCCGGGAGGTGTCTGAAGTGCCGATCTACTCGGTCAAGACGACCGCCAGCCAGGAGCGCACCGTCGCGGACATGATCGCCAACCGCGAGGAGAACGAGATCCACGCGGTGCTCGCGCCGGACTCGCTCACGAGCTACGTGATGGTCGAGGCCGACAACGACGCCGTGATCACGCGCGTCCTCGAGGAGATCCCCCACGCCCGCGGCCTCGTCAAGAGCGGCGAGGAGGCTGGCCAGTCCTCGATGGCGGAGGTCGAGCACTTCCTCTCGCCGACGCCCGACGTCGAGGGCATCGCCGAGGGCGACATCGTCGAGCTGATCGCCGGGCCCTTCAAGGGCGAGAAGGCCCGCGTCCAGCGGATCGACGAGACGAAGGACCAGGTCACCGTCGAGCTCTACGAGGCGACCGTCCCGATCCCGGTCACCGTCCGCGGCGACCAGATCCGCGTCCTCGACAGCGACGAGCGCTGAGCGGTCGTCGCCGTCGGTGCGGCGCAGCCAGTCCGCGAACGCTACAGCGCGTCGCGGCGCTTCAGTTCCTCGACGACGGACCGGAGGTCGGCCTCGTCTTCGATCTCGGACTTGACGTCCTCGCGGACGCGGACGGCCGTGGAGTCGGCGTCGTAGGCGCGGACGTACTCCGCGCGGGAGTGCTCCTCGAAAGCGTGCCGGATCGCGAAGTAGCCGTCGGGGACGACGCTGCCGCAGACCGCACACTCGTGGCGGTCGTGGTCGACCGTCTGGTGGATGATGGCGGACTCGATGTCCTCGAAGCGCTCCGCGCAGCCGCCGATCCCGCACTTCCACAGGGCCATACCGACACGCACGGCCAGGGGTGACAAAACCGTTCCGCAGCCGCGGAAAAATAGAAATCCCTAACCGGGTCCCGCGCAGACCGGTGGACGTGACCGACACGGCCGCGTCCGGCGGGGTGCCCGCGTCCGCCTCGGCGCCGGCGACCCGCGTCGATCCGCACGTGAAGATCCTCGACGAGCGCGTGGTCGCCCGGGCGAAGGCCCGCGGCCTCGACGTCATTGTGTACGCGCCGCACTTCACCCGCCTGCCGGAGATCCGCGAGCGCGCCGAGCGCTTCTCAGACGAGGACCTGCTCGTCGTGCCCGGCCGCGAGGTGTTCACCGGCTCGTGGCGGAACCGCCGCCACGTCCTCGCGGTGGGGCTCTCCGACCCGGTCCCGGACTTCATCACGCTCGAAGGCGCGCTCGCGGCCTTCGAAGAACAGGGCGCCGCGGTGCTCGTTCCGCACCCCGAGTTTCTCAACGTGAGTCTCGACGGCGACGCGGTCGCCGACCACCGCGACCGGCTCCACGCGGTCGAGACGCACAACTTCAAGACGTTGCCGCGGGGGAACCGCCGCGCCCGAGAGCTCGCCGCCGACCACGACCTCCCCGGATTCGGCTCCTCGTACGCGCACCTGCTGGGGAGCGTCGGCGAGGTCTGGACGACCTTCGAGCGGCGGATCGAGAACGAGGCCGACCTCGTCGCCGCGTTCCGCGAGGGCGCACCCCGACGCGTCCTCCGCCGCGACGGCCTCGGCCACCGCGCCCGCGCCGCCGCCGAGTTCGCCCACCTGGGCTACGAGAACTCCTGGGAGAAGGTCGACCGCCTCTTCCTCTCGGGGACGGAGCCGACCCATCCAGACCACGTCGCCTACGGCGGCCGCTTCGACGACGTGAGCGAGTACTGAGCGCGGTCGACCCCCGGCTCAGAGCCCCATCGCCGCGCCGACGAGGTTCGCCGCCTCCGCCAGCGACGTGTCGAGCGCGAACACGTAGTTGTGCACCAGGGCGAGGATAACGAGCTCGACGGCTGTCACCGCGACGGTCACCCGCATTGCCCACGCGCTCGACGTCGCGACGCCGGTCGGGAACCCGTACTCGGCGCTCGAAAACGGATAGAAGAGCGCGATCCCGCGCTTCGAGCCGAGGACGTCGAGCACGTAGTGGGTCGCCACGCCGATCCAGACGAACCGGAGGTTCCCGAAGAGGTAGGGAAACGCCAGGAAGACGGCGAGGATCGGCAGATTGTGCAGCGTCTTCCGGTGCCGGCCGAACGCGGTGTCCACGTCCGGGAAGAGCGCGCCGAGCGTGACAGGCAGCGACAGTTCGACGGCCTTCAGGGCCGCGTCGCCGAGCGCCGACGCGAGTGCCGCGGGCGTGACGCCCGCCTCGCCGCCGATGAGCGGTCCCGCCGTCGGATCGAGGGTGATGATGAAGCCCAGCCCGACCGCCAGGAGCGCCCCGTTCAACACGTGTCCCTCTTTGTTCATCGACCGTGTCTGTGTGGGCGACCCCTACAAACGTTGTGTCTTCCCGATCCGTGCGGGGTTTTTCACTCGCTCCGGCGGCCGCGCTCGCCGGCGTCCCCGTCGTCTCCGGCGACCGCCTCGCGGAGTATCGACAGCGCGCGCCGGGCGATCTGTTCCTTGATCTGGAGCCTCGTCCCGTCGAACTCGTGGCGCTCGACCCGGGTGTAGGAGTCGCCGGTGCCCCACTCGCCCCGGTAGGCGAGGCCGACGAACACCGTCCCGACGGGCTTGTCGGGGGTGCCGCCCTCGGGGCCCGCGATCCCCGTCGTGGCGACCCCCCAGTCCGTGCCGGCGACGTCGCGGACGCCGGCGGCCATCTCGCGGGCGACGGGCTCGGAGACCGCACCGTGGTCGTCCAGGGACTCCCGCGCGACCCCGAGCGACGTCAGTTTCGCCTCGTAGGAGTAGGTCACGAGCGAGCGGTCGAAGTAGTCCGAGGAGCCGGGCACGTCGGTCAGGAGCGAGCCGATCAGCCCGCCGGTGCAGGACTCGGCGACGGCGACGGTCGCGTCCGCCTCGCGCAGGGCGTCGCCGACGCGGCGCTCGATCGGTGAGTCGGCGGCGAACTCTCGCATATCCGTGACGACGACGGCGAGGAATAAAGGTGCGGCGTCGACGCTCGTCCTGCCGGGTCCGGGGCCGCCTCCCGGCGACGCCACCGGGAGCGAAACACACACCTGTCCCGCCACCCTCACCGGAGACGAATGACCGGAACGGACGACGCGTACGACGAACCCCTCTTCTACCGCGTCATCCAGTACGCCGTGAGCGCCGACCGCGACGTCGTCGATATGGTGTCCGGAAACCCCGACTGGGAGCCGCCGACGGCGCTCCGCGAGGGCCTGAAGACCTACGCGGACGGCGACCCGCAGGACTTCCAGTACCAGGCGAGCGAGGGGCTGCGGGTCCTCCGCGAGGAGATCGCCGATCGCCGGAACGTCGACGACTCGCGGATCGTCGTCACCAACGGCGCCGGCGAGGCCAACTACCTCGCGATGGCGGCGGCGATGGAACGAGACGCCGGCGCGGAGTTCCTCCTCACGGACCCCGTCTACCCGTACTACCCCGGGAAGGCGACGATGCTCGGCGGCGAGGCGACCCGCGTCCCCGTCCACGAGGACGGCCACGTCGACGTCGCGGGGATGCGCGAGGCCGCGTCCGACGACACCGCGGCGATCGTCCTGAACACGCCGAACAACCCCACCGGCGCGGTCTACGACATCGACGCCGTGGCCGAACTCGCGGACGTCGCAGCCGACGTCGACGCGCTTCTCGTCGTCGACGAGGTGTACGACCACTTCGACTTTTCGGGCCGGTTCGAGAGCGCGCTCACCCTCGACCGGGACCGCGTCGTCGTCACCTCGTCGTTCTCGAAGTCGATGGCGATCACGGGCTTTCGGGTCGGCTACGCGGTCTTCCCCGACGCGTTCGTCGAGGCGGCGCGCACCCGTCATATGCTCGTGAACGTCACCGGTAGCCGCCCGGCCCAGGCGGCCGTCGCCGACGCGCTCCAGGAGACGCCGCCGTCGTACTACGAATCCGTCCGCGACACGCTCCGGGAGCGCATCGACGCCTTCACGGCCGCGCTCGACGCCGCGGGCGCGGACTACACCACGCCCGACGGCGCGTTCTACGTGCTCGCTCGGTTCGAGGACTTCCCCGGGACGATGGCGAACGTCGAGCGCCTGATCGACGAGGCCGGCGTCGCGGGGATGCCCGGCGAGGCCTTCGGCGACGCCTACGACGACTGGATCCGCTTTTCGCTCTGCACCGACCGCGCCGCCGAGGCCGCAGAGCGCCTCGCCGACTACTTCGCCGAGATGTGAACCGCCTTCTATCGTCGCGTTTGCGAGTCTTTACCCGCTCGACCGCACGACGCGTCGACCGGACGAGCCATCCGTTGCAAACGCTACGATAGGGACTCATAGTGATTACTCGCTGCGCCGACGAGGAACAGCCCCGCACCGACGCCGAGCGTGAGGAGGATCCGTCTGTCGCCGGGCGCGTCCACCAGCGCTGGCCCGGAATCGAAGACGGCGGGCAGCGCCGTCCCGGCGATCAGCGCCAGAGCGACGCCGAGGACCTCCATCGCGGCCGCGATTTGTTCCCTATTCATTCTCCGATCCCCTCCGAAAGATCCGATTCGACTCGCCGCGATACCGCTTCAGCCCCTGCTCGACGCCGACGGCGACGGCGGACGCGATCCCGACCCAGGCGACCGTGACGACGAACAGCAGGGCGAAGAGCGTCGTCAGGGAGTTCATCAGGCCGGCCGTCTCGGAGGCCGAATATATGCCTTGGTATGTCCGGTATATATCCGAACGTACCTCCCGGGTGTCGACGCTCGCGTCCGCGAGACGAGCCTCGGCCGCGCGGTTATATACCGGTACGTACGGTTCATATCAGGACTTATGCTCGGCCTCCCGGTCGGTCACCGCAACCGCAGATGGTCCCCCCGATCGCCCCTCTCTCACCGAAGCGGTACTTCCGGGAGCGCGACGTCTCCGTCGAGCGCGCGCTCGCCGTGGTCGCGCTCTCGGCGCTCGTCGTCAGCCTCGCGATGCTCCCGGTCGGCTGGCTCGTTGCGACCAGCTTCGATCCGTCGGCGACCGTCCCGAACCCCGACCGCCCCGACGAGTCCCTCTGTGAGCCCAACGACTTCCCCAACCTCACCGTCGACGGCGAATCGGTGACGTTCGGGACGCCGGACGGCTGTGCCGAGCCCGCCCGGATCGGCGCCCGCTCTGTCGTGTGGCGCGTCGTCGGGATCGAAGCGCTAGCGCAGGGGCTCTCCCTGTGTCTCGCGTGGGTCGGCATCACCGCCGCCCTGTACGCGCTCGCGCGCCAGTCGTTCGAGACCGGACGTGACGCGATGGCGATCGCCGGCTGGGGGACCGTCCCCTGGGCGGCGAGCGCGCTCGCCGGCGCCGGGGTGTTGCTCGTGACCGCCGATCCCTCGGCGGTCCGAGTCGCCGGGGAGTCAGCGTCGGCGACGGCCGACGCGCTCGCCTCGCAGTTCCGGGCGGCCCTCCCGGTCACGCTCGTCCCTCCGGCGTTGGCCACCCTCTGGACGGGCTGGATCCACTACCACGGACTTCGCGAGCTGACGGCACTCACGTCGCGCCGGGCGCTCGAACTGGCCGCGGTCGTGAACGCGAGCGGATTCCTTCTGGTCCTCACGCAGACGCTCCTCAGCGTATGACTGCGGGGTGAGGCCGACGACGTTCCCACGGCCCGGCGAGGGGTTTATTGAGCGCAGGGAACGTACGTCGTGTGGGTACCGATACCGTACCCATCCGGACGCGGACGCTGACCACGTCTGCCGCCGGATCCTGACCGCGGTCGGGGGCGCACGTGTTGTCTCCAGACCCACGCGCGGTGAAGGCTGCCCCCGACCACACCGACGCGCGTTCTGCCGCCGACCGAGAAGTACACAAGTCCCCACCCCGTCGTGCCGCGTATGTCGAGCATCGACGTCGACGCCGTCGACGAGGCCGACGAGACCGGCGAGGATCGCGACGCCGCGGAGGACCACGACCACACCGTCGACGTCGAGCCGGTCGACCGCGTCGAGGCTGACGACGCCACGGGCCTGCCCGACGAGGTCGACGCCCCCGACTACGTCCTCTACGGCGGGAAGGGCGGCGTCGGCAAGACGACGATGGCGGCCGCGACGGCGCTGGCCTCCGCCGCCTCGGGCGTCGCGACGCTCGTCGTCTCCACCGATCCCGCGCACTCGCTTTCCGATACCCTCGACGTCGACGTGCCGGCCGAGCCGACGCGCGTCCGCGAGGACCATCCCCTCTACGCGGCCGAGATCGACCCCGATTCGGTCGTCGCCGGCCCGTTCGGCGGCGAGGGCGTCGACGGCGGCTTGGGCGGGGGCCCGTCCGGCGGCGAGAGCGGCTTCGACCAGGACGCCGACGTCGAGGACAACCCCTTCGCCGGGGGCAACGGGCCAGAAACGGGTTCGGGTGCGGGCGCGCCCGGCCAGTCCCCCTTCGGCGACCTCGGCGGGATGGAGGAACTCCTCGGCGGCGGGATGGACCCGGGATCGATGCCCGGCGCCGACGAGGCCGCGGCGATGCAGCAGCTCTTGGAGTACCTCGACGACCCCCGGTTCGACCGCGTCGTCGTCGACACCGCGCCGACGGGGCACACGCTCCGCCTCCTCGAACTGCCCGAGATGATGGACTCGATGCTCGGGAAGGTCGCGAAGCTCCGCCAGCAGTTCTCCGGGATGATGGAGGGCGTCAAGGGGATGTTCGGGATGGGTTCGGACGGCGACGCGCCCGACGTCGACCTCGACGAACTTCGCGAACGGATCGAGCGCCTGCGGACGGTGCTCCGCGACCCGGCGAAGACGGACTTCCGGGTCGTGATGATCCCCGAGGAGATGAGCGTCGTCGAGACCGAGCGGCTCGTCGAGCGCCTCGACGGCTACGGCATCCCGGTCCAGACCCTCGTGGTCAACCGCGTGATGCAGGGGCTCGCGGACGTGACCGACGCCGACGTCGACGACCGCTGGATCGTCGCGCCCGACCTGGAGCACTGCGAATTCTGTCAACGGCGCTGGCAGGTCCAGCAGGACGCCATCCAGCGCGCGACCGACCTCTTCCGGGGTCGTGAGGTGAAGCGCGTCCCGCTCTTGGCCGAGGAGGTCCGCGGGGAGGCGGCGCTCCGGGTCGTCGCCGCCTGTCTGGAGTAGCGGGTCGCCGTCGTTCGGTCGAGTCGTCGATCGCCCGCTCAGATTTTTCGGAGGAACCGATACCCTGCGTCGAGCCACGCGTCCGGCAGGTGCCGCGCCAGGACGCTGACGCGCGCCGCCGTCCCCGGCTGGTAGCGCGCTTTCGGCTTCGTCGAGGAGGCCGCGTCGACGATGTCTTCTGCGACCCGTTCGGGCGGGACCGCGCCGAGGCCGTCCCCGCCGATCAGCTGCGTGTCCGAGAACAGCTCGTAGAAGGACTCGTAGGCGCCCGAGCGGTCCAGGCCGGCGACATCGCTGTCGGCGTCGTCGGTCCCGCGGTCGACGTCGGCGTCCCCGCCCAGTACCTCGCGCTCGGCCCGGTCCCCGAACTCCGTCTCGACCGGCCCGGGCTCGATCACCGCGACGTCGATGCCGTACTCGTCGACCTCGTTGCGGAGGGCGTCACTCATCGCTTCGAGAGCGAACTTCGAGCCCGCGTAGACGCCGCCGCCGGGGAACGAGATCCGGCCGGCGGCGCTGGAGACGTTCACGATGGTTCCCTCCTCCTGCTCTCGCATATGGGGGAGCACCGCGCGGATCAGGCGATGCGGCCCGTAGACGTTCACGTCGAACTGGCGGTGGACGCGTTCGGTGGGAACGTCCTCGAGCGGCCCCATCTGCCCGAACCCGGCGTTGTTGACGAGACAGGAGATGTGGCCCTCCTCGTCGATGATCCGGTCGACGACGCGGTCGACGTCGCCTTGGTCGGTCACGTCGAGCGTCGCGATCTGACACCCCTCCTCGCCGAGGGTCTCGACGTCCGCGGGGTTGCGGGCGGTCGCGTAGACGCGCCAGTCCTCCTCGAGGAAGGCGAGCGCGGTCGCGCGACCGATCCCGGACGAGCAGCCAGTGATGAGGACCGTCTTCGGATGCACGCCCGGGGCAACGGCCCACGCGGTGTTAACTGTGCGGTCCGCCGGCCGGCGCCGCGGCTCGCCGGGCACCACACGCTTAACTGCCTCCCAGAGTTGGTGCGAGTATGCAGTTCGACCGACGCGCCGGCGTCTTTCTCCACGTCACCGCGCTGCCCGGCCCGCACGGGATCGGCGACCTGGGCGAGGGAGCGCGCCGGTTCCTCGACTGGCTCGCGGCCGCAGAGCAGTCCTACTGGCAGTTCTGTCCGCTCGGACCGACCGCGCCGGTCCACGGCGACTCGCCGTACCAGGCGTACTCGGCGTTCGCGGGGAACCCGCTCCTGGTGAGTCTCGATCGACTCCTCGCGGCCGGCCACCTCGACGAGTCGGACCTGGAGCCGGTCCCCGAGTTCTCGGACCACGAGGTCGACTACGACCGGGTCCGCGAGTACAAGACCGACCGGCTCCGGACCGCCGCGGAGCGGTTCCACGCCGGCGACGGGCCCGGGGTCGACGACGACGAACGCGACGCGTTCGAGCGCTTCCGCGAGCGCGAGTCCGCGTGGCTCTCCGACTACGCCCTGTTTATGGCGCTCCGGACGCGCTACGACGGCGCCTGGACGTCGTGGCCGGAGCCGATCCGGACCCGCGACTCCGACGCGCTGGCGACCGAGCGCGACGAACTCGAATCGGAGATCGCCTACCGCGAGTACGTCCAGTTCGTCTTCGACCGCCAGTGGCGCGCCGTGCGCTCGTACGCCCACGACCGCGGGATCGACCTCGTCGGCGACCTCCCGATCTACGTCGCGCTCGACAGCGCCGACGTCTGGGCGAATCCCGAGGTCTTCGACCTGGACGACGACGGCCGGCCCGCCGCCGTCGCGGGCGTTCCCCCGAATCCGGGTGACGACGGGCAGCGGTGGGGCAATCCGGTCTACGACTGGGAGCGGCTCCGCGAGGACGACTACGGCTGGTGGGTCCGCCGACTGGAGCGGCTCTTCGACCTCGCCGACGTCACCCGCATCGACCACTTCAAGGGCTTCGACGAGTTCTGGGCGATCCCCGCCGAGGCGGACTCGCCCGCGGCCGGAGAGTGGCGCGACGCGCCCGGTCACGACTTCTTCGAGACGCTTCAGCGGCGGCTCGGCGACCTCCCCTTCATCGTCGAGGATCTGGGATTCCTGGACCAGGGGCTCGTCGACCTCCGGGACCGGTTCGGCTTCCCGTCGATGCGGGTGCCCCACTACGCCGACTGGTGTCAAGAAGGGGATATGTACCAGCCGATGCACTACCCCGAGCACAGCGTCGCCTACACCTCGACCCACGACACGGACACCCTCGTCGGCTACTACGAGTCGCTGCCGGAGCGACAGCGGAACTGTCTGGAGTACAACATCGGCGCGGACGGCTCGGACGTCGTCTGGTCGATGATCGAAGCCGTCTGGCGCTCGGACGCGGTGCTGGCGTTCACGACGATGCAGGACGTCCTCGGGCTCGACTCCCACGCCCGCTTCAACGAGCCCGGGACGACGGACGGGAACTGGGACTGGCGCGTCACCGCGGCGGCGTTCGACGACGACCTGGCCGGTCGGCTCGCCCGCGTGACCGACGAGCACATCCGGAACTAATGGATTGAGGGGCGAACAGTCGGCACTCCAGTCCGACCCGCGCCGGTCGTGCCGAACGACCGCTGCCCGGCGCGGGGCGATGTTCAGCGCACACGCGCCCTGGCCGCGGTCTCGTATGTAAACGTCCGCACGGTCGACGAGCCCGCCGTTTTTTGTGTCGAGCCGACGTGGGGCGAACGTGGTCCGTCGATCCGTCGGATACCTCGCGCTCGCGGCGGCCGTCGCGTTCGCGGTCGCGTCCGCGCTCGTCCCCTCGCTCGGCCTGTTCGCCGAGGCGGCCCTCGGTGACAGTGCCGTCCAACCGCTCGTCGTTCGCGGGCTCCACGCCGCCGCCGTGCTCTCCGCTTCGATCGGGGCGTACCTCGTCGTCCAGACGGTGCTCGTCGCCCGCGTGGCGAACAAGCGCCGGAGCCAGGACGCCCGCAACGTCCTCCGGCTCGTCTTCGGCGCGGTCGCGGCGGTCGGCGTCGCGGGCGCGCTCACCGAGCAGTGGCTCGGCGTCCTCTTCTCGCTCGGCGTCGTCGGCTTCGCGGTCACCTTCGCGCTCCAGCAGCCGCTGCTGTCGCTCATCGGGTGGTTCTACATCCTGACCAAGCGCCCCTACTCCGTCGGCGACCGGGTCGAGATCGCCGACACCCGCGGCGACGTCATCGAGGTCGGCTTCCTCACGACGACGCTGTGGGAGGTCGGCGGCCGGCTGGTGACGTCGGGTCAGCCGTCGGGCCGGGTCGTGACCGTCCCCAACGCCCAGGTGCTCTCCGCGCAGGTCGTCAACGACACGACGCTCTTCGAGTTCGTCTGGACCGAGGTGACGATCCAGGTGGCCTACGAGACCGACCTGGAGTTCGCTCGCGGGGTGATGGTCGAGGAGGCCGAATCGCTCCTCGGGGAGGAGATGCGCCGCGGGATCGAGGCGTACCGGGATCGGCTCGACCGGACCGCCGTCAATCTGGACGTGCGCGAGGCCCCGTCGGTCAACGTCGTCCAGGCGGAGTCGTGGGTGGAGCTCCGGCTCCGCTTCCTCTCGCGGTCGCGGCAGGCGACCCGCAACCGGAACGCGCTCTACGAGCGGATCCTCGCGCGCTTCAACGAGGCCCCGGAGCGGGTGAAGTTCCCGGTGAGCCGGAACCGGTAGCCGCCAGGCCCATCTCCGCTCACGTCGCGTACTTCGCCGTGGTCGAGACCGAGAGATCCTCGACGGAGTCGTCGTCCATCGCGTCCGCCTCCTCGCCGAAGGCGACCTCCCACTCCCACGTTTCGTCGGGGGCGAGCCGGTCCCGACGCGCCTGACCGCCGAAGGTGCGTCCGCCGACCGTGCCCGTGGCTTCGACGATGCACGCCACGAGCGCCACCGGCGCGGTGTTCTCGGCCGCTCCCTCGGCGCCGAGGTTGACCATCGTTCCCTCGACGGGGATGGCCGACCGGACCACGAGCGCGTCCGACGCCGGCGGGCGCGAGGTCGTCGTCGACGCGTCCGCGGGCCGGTCGGTCGACGTTCCGTCGACGGCGGCGAGCGCCTTGCTGACCCGCTCCGCCCGGCCCCGGTCCTCGAACGACAGGAGGAACCGTCCGGTCCACTCGCCGCCGGCGACGCTCGCGGCGAAGCCCGGCGCGATGCCGAACCGGTTTATCGGCTCGCCGCCGTGCCGCAGCACGAGTTCGAAGTCGTCGGGCGACTCGCCGACGCCGGCCGCGCGGAACCGCTCGGTCACGTGGGACGTCGCCTCGGCCGTCAGCTCCACAGGGAGCACGACCCCGCTCCCGCCGCTCCGGAGGTCGCCGACCGTCGCGACGTCGGCGGCGTCGAAGAGGCGGACGTCCGTCTCGGGCCCGATCAGTCTGACCGCGACGGTCGGCGTCGGCGTCGCGTCCGTTCGGCCCCCGCTCGGTGCCGTCGTCCCGTTTCCGCTTCCGCTTCCGTTTCCGTTCCCGATGCCGATCGAGGAGGTCGAACAGCCCGCGACGGTCGACAGGGCGGTCGCGGTCGCGAGGCTGAGAACGCTGCGTCTGGAGGGCGGCATAGGCGCGCCCTCTCGGCCGCGCTACGAGTGTCTTGTGCCGCTCCGGCGCGCATCGAAACCCGGATACGCGCCCGCGCCAACCCTCCGGCGATGACCGCTTCGCCGAAGACGTTCGAGTCCGGCGCGATCCCGCTGTCGTCGATCCCCGGGCCCTTCGACCTGCAGGCGACCCTGGAGAGCGGCCAGTCGTACCTCTGGGACCGCGCGGACGGGCGGATGTACGAGTCGATGGACGCCCACGGCGGCGACGCGTGGTACGAGACGGTCGTGCCGCCGATCGAGGGCGTCACCGACGAGGACGTCGTCGTCCGCGTGCGCCAGCGCGACGGGGCGCTCGAGTGGGAGGCGACGGCCGATCCCGTGCCGCTCCTCACCCACCTGCTCCGCCTCGACGACGACCTGGAGGCGATCTACGACGCGACGCCCGACGACGACCTCGTCGAGCGCGCCTACGATGCGTATCGGGGAATGCGGCTCGTCCGCGACCCGCCGTTCCCCTGCCTCGTCTCCTTCATCTGCTCGGCGCAGATGCGCGTCTCGCGGATCCACGGGATGCAACTGGCGCTCGCCCGGGAGTTCGGCACGCGCCACGAGGTCGACGGCGAGTCGTTCGCGGCCTTCCCGCGCCCGGAGCAGCTGGCCGCCCGGACCGAGTCGGAGCTCCGCGACCTCAAACTCGGCTACCGCGCGCCGTACGTCCGGGAGACCGCCCGGATGGTCGCCGACGGCGAGGCCCACCCGCGCGAGGCGGTCGGCCTGCCGTACGAGGAGGCCCGCGAGTCGCTGACGCGGTTCGTCGGCGTCGGCGACAAGGTGGCCGACTGCGTCCTCCTCTTCTCGCTGGGTTACCTGGAGGCGGTCCCGCTCGACACCTGGATCCGAAGCGCCGTCGCCGAGCACTTCCCCGACTGCGACCGCGGGGGCTACGCCGAGACGTCGCGGGCGCTCCGCGACCGCCTCGGCGGTGAGTACGCCGGCTACGCGCAGACGTACCTCTTCTACTACCTCCGGGCGCGCGGCGGCGCGTAGCCGAGTCCCGGCGGCGAACCTTTGATGCCCTCGGCGACGCTACGTACACGTATGGATTGCAGAGTCGTCGTGGAAGCCGCCATCCCGGTGTACGACGTGACGACCCCGGACGAGGCGATCCGCATCGCCATCTCGAAGACGGGCGAGATGCTCAACCCCGACCTGAGCTACGTCGAGATCTCGATGGGATCGCGCACCTCGCCCGACGGCGAGGAGCTGCCGCCGGCGTTCATCGCGGCCGACGAGGCCCTCGTCGCCCTCGAGCTGGAGATGACCGTCTTCAACGTCGAGCAGCAGGAGCACGCCTCCCGCATCGCCCGCAAGGAGATCGGCCAGCGCCTTGAGAACGTCCCGCTCAAGGTGCTCTCCGTCGAGGTCGTCGAGGACGCCGACGAAGAAGCCGACGCCGAGGACACGGCCGCCGACGCCGGAGGCGAAACGGACGCGGCCGACGCCGGAGCGGACGAGGAAGACGACAGCGACGACCTCATCCCCGAGTTCGACGATCTGGTCGAAGACGGCTGAGTGACCGCGCTTACCTCGGGTTTTTGCGGAAAGATCAATTTTAACGTCTATTCTATTCTGCTTTTGTTCTCATAACTCGACGAAGACCGACACTATCGTATACGATGGCGAGATAAGGAGACGTATGACACAATCTAGCCTATACGAGCGGCTGGGCGAACGCGAGGGGATCCGCGCCGTCGTCGACGACTTCTACGACCGGCTGCTCGACGACGACGCGATCGGGCCGTTCTTCGAGGACGCCGACCTCGAGAAGCTCCGACGCACCCAGACTGACTTCCTGTGTGAGGCCGCCGGCGGCCCGGAGACCTACGACGCGGCCCCCGTCCGGGAGGCGCACCTCCACGTCCCGTTCACCCCGGAGCACGTCCAGCGCGCCGTAGAGCACCTCGACGACAGCCTCGACGCGTTCGACGTTCCGGACGAGGACGCCCAGCTCGTCATCGACGCGGTCGCAGAGTACGAAGCCGACCTGCTCGCGGGTCCCGAAGAAGCAGAAGAGGAGACGTAGCGGGACCGAGCAGAGCGCCGTCGTCCGTTCCGGGATCACCGAGACGGCGCCGTCGCTGGCGGGCGTGATGTCCTGAGGAACGGCGAAGTCGTCTCGTTCAGTCGGCGGCCGCCGGGACGCGGTCCTGTTCGACTTCTTCCATCGAGGAAGTGATTCCCTTGACGAGTTTGAAAACGGCCGCTTTGTGGTCGGTCTTCGACTTGTGGATCGAGGTGGGTCGGACGCCGAGTTCGTTGTACGCTTCGAGGGGTACTTCTTCGTCTTCCCATGCCTCGACCTGTGTGTGAACCTCCGCAAGCAGGCCGTGAAGGTGGATGAGCTCCTGCTTCTTCATAAGCAACCCAGAGTTGAGGCTGGAAGGATATATTATTATCCTGAGTCTCGTTAACATACACCTGTCGGATTTCCGCCCGAAACGCCCGTTTTCGCCCGATTTGCTGTGTTCAATGATGAGGGATACCGCCTTCGCGATCGGCGGCGAAGCGATTCGGCCGCATCGGTATATGAACGCTTTACACCACGCGTCCCCTACTCCGGGGTATGGATTACGACGAACAACTCGACCGAGCACTCGAACAGGCGCCCGAGATCGCCGAAGGCGGCGAGCGGTTCGAGGTTCCGGACCCGGAGGTCCGACCGGAGGGGAACGTCACGGTCTGGGAGAACTTCGAGGCGACCCACGACCGCCTCGCGCGCGATCCCGATCACCTGGTCCGGTTTATGCAGTCCGAACTCGGCACGAGCGCGCAGATCGACGACCGCGGCCGCGCGCGGTTCACCGGCGAGTTCAAACAGCGGCGCGTCGCCGACGCGCTCGACACCTACGTCGACGACTTCGTCACCTGCAGCGAGTGCAGTTCGCCCGACACCCGGCTCGTCGAAGAACAGGGAACCACGGTACTGAAATGTGACGCCTGCGGGGCGCTCTCGTCGGTTCCGGACCTCTGATACTGACTACTCTCGTCCCTTCTCGCCGAGCGTCGTAAACCGGGGAGACGGAGAGAAGTTACCAGTGAGAGTACTCAGTACGAGCGCTACTCGAACTGTTTTACCGTGTCGAGATCACGTTCCGTCCGCATAAATTCGGCCAGCCGGCGAGTCGTCCCGCAGGCCGAACACGTGAAGTTCTCGCGGTGGCCGGGGAGTCCCGTCGGTTGGGCCTCCCAGTCTTTGCCGCATTCGGGACACAGTAGCCGCACAAACGCTTCGACCATAGCCGAGACGAGTCTCGGTACGTCAATAAATGTTGGCAGTCGATCGCGGCGGCGTCCCTCCCCGTTGCCGTCACCGAGGACGCTACGCGACCGCGCCGGCGTCCTCGGGCTCTTCGACCTCCAGGAGCTCCTTGTAGCGGTTCCGGATCGTGACCTCGGAGACGTCGGCGACCTCGCTGACCTGACTCTGGGTCACCTTCTCGTTGGTGAGCAGCGCCGCGGCGTAGACGGCGGCCGCGGCGAGGCCGACCGGCGACTTCCCGGAGTGGATCGCCGCGCGCTTGGCCTTCTTCAGCAGCTCGCGGGCCGTCCGTTCGGCCTCGTCCGAGAGGTCGAGATCCGAGGCGAACCGCGGCACGTACTGCTCGGGGTCCGCGGGCTCGACTTCGAGCTTGAGCTCGCGGACGATGTAGCGGTACGTCCGCGTCAGCTCCATCTTGTCGACGCGGGAGACGCGCTCGATCTCGTCGAGCGAGCGCGGGGTGCCGGCCTGGCGCGCGGCCGCGTACAGCGCCGCGGTCGCGACGCCCTCGATAGAGCGGCCGGGTAGCAGGTCCTCGCTGAGCGCGCGCCGGTAGATGACGGAAGCGGTCTCGCGGACGTTCTCGGGGAGACCCAGGGCGGAGGCCATCCGGTCGATCTCGCCGAGCGCCTGCTTGAGGTTTCGTTCTTTGGAGTCGCGGGTACGGAACCGCTCGTTCCAGGTCCGCAGCCGCTGCATCTGCTCGCGCTGCCGCGACGACAGGGAGTTGCCGTAGGCGTCCTTGTTCTGCCAGCCGATGTTGGTCGACAGGCCCTTGTCGTGCATCAGGTTCGTCGTCGGCGCGCCGACGCGGGACTTCTGATCCCGCTCGGCGCTGTCGAAGGCGCGCCACTCCGGACCCCGGTCGATCTCGTCTTCCTCGACGACCAGGCCGCAGTCCGAACAGACCGTCTCGCCGCGCGCGTCGTCGGCGACGAGCGCGCCGCCGCACTCCGGGCAGACCCGCTCTCTCTCGTCAGTCTGTTCCGTCTCCTGTTCGTCCGCCCGCTCTCGTTCTGTCTCCTGCGCGTTGCGATCCTCTACGTGTTCCGTGGTGCGTGTGTCACTCATACTGGGGAGGGGTTCGTTCGCGACCGGGAGAGCAGATAAAAGACGGCCCGGCCCGAACTGACCTTACTAACTGTAAGTATCCAGAATACTTAAACGTTTTGCCACCCTGAACTGGGGTCTTACACGATCTTTGCCCCTGAATTCGCGGGTATTCCGGTTTCGACCGCTCCGCACGAAGCGCGCCGCTAGGGTATATATACGTTCCGTACGAGACGAATCGCTGCCCGTCGCCGGAGTCACACCGGTGACCGTCCCCCGGGCCGAGTCCCTTATCGTGATTCGCGTCACCGTTCAGAGATTCTCGCCGTACCGTCCGGCGAGAAATCTATCGGGACTCGCGATAATCGCTATACCCATCGGTTCGGAACACGTCCCAGCGGTCGACGAACAGTCCGTCGACGCCGGCGGCGATCAGGTCGGTACCGATCGCCCTGTCTGTGACTGTCCACGCGTTGACGTCGACTCCGAGAGCGTGTGCTTCGTCGATGAAATCTGTGGCCGAGAGGAGATCGATCGATGGATGGACTGCGGTACACCCGATCTCCGACGCGACTGACAGCGCGAGTTCCGGACCGTCGAAAAAGACGTAGGCCAGATTGGCTCCCGGATCGAGACGTCGAATTTCCCGGAGTGCGTCCGCCGAAAGCGACGAGAACAGGAGTTCGTTCTCGTATCGTTTCGAGACGTCGAGAAGGTCGGCGGCCATCCCGTCGTGCTTGAGTTCGACGTTGACAGCGACGTCTGCGGGGACCGCACCGAGGAGTGATTCGAGCCGCGGGATCGGCTCCGAGGACCCACCGATCGTGACCGTCCGGAGAGTCTCCCAATCGGTCTCGGCGACCGCCCCGGTTTCGTCGGTTAGTCGTCCGAGGTCCTCGTCGTGGAACACGACGAGTTCGCCGGACCCGCACCGCCGGACGTCAATCTCGATCATCTCGACGTGCGGCGCGGCGCTCCGCACGGCGAACACCGTGTTCTCGGGATACTGGCCGGCACACCCACGGTGGGCGATCAGGTTGACGTCGTCGGTCGGATCTGCGCCGGTGGCTGGCCTCCCAATCACGCTAATTTGTCACCTCTGCTCCGGCCGGGCTTCGGTCTCGACGCCGCCGTCGCGCCCGGCAACCGCTTCGCCGTCGACCCCCGCCGTGCCGTCCTCTCTTTGCGTCGCCGAGTGATACAGTGCGTCACCCGTGGATCGATCGAACAGGTGGAGGCGGTCGGGGTCAAACCCCAGCCTCACCGACTCGCCGACCGCGATCTCGCTTCGGGGCTCGACCTTCACCTGGAACTCGTCGCCGCCGACCTGGCAGTGGAGCAGCAACTGCTCGCCGAGCGGTTCGGTCACCGTCACTTCGGCGGGGAAGGTGTCGATCCCGTCGGAGAGGGTCGACGCGAGGCTGATGTCTTCCGGGCGGACGCCCAGTGTGGCCGCCGTCCCGCTCGCGACGCCGACGTCGGCACTCGGACGGTCGACGTCCGGGAGGGCGAGGACGAACCCGTCGTGGACGGCAACGGTCTCCCCGCCCTCGGCCCGCACCTCCACTGGCAGGACGTTCATCGCCGGTTCGCCGATGAACTCGGCGACGAACCGGTTCTCGGGGAAATCATACAGCGTCTGCGGCGGCGCGACTTGCTGGAGTTCGCCGTCGTCCAGGACGGCGACCCGGTCGCCCAGCGTCATCGCCTCGGTCTGATCGTGGGTCACGTACACCGTAGTCGTCTCTAGCTTCCGGTGGAGCTTGAGCAGTTCCGCGCGCATCTGCACCCGGAGTTTCGCATCGAGGTTCGAAAGCGGCTCGTCCAGCAGGAACACCTGCGGCTCGCGAACGAGCGCCCGCCCGATCGCGACGCGCTGGCGCTCGCCGCCGGAGAGGTTCTTGGGCTTCCGTTCGAGCAGCTCCTCGATGTCGAGCGTCTCGGCGGCGTCGGCGACCCGGTCGTCGATCTCTGCGATGGAGTAGTCGCTGACCGAGCGCATCCCGAACTTCATATTCTCCGCCGCGGTCATGTGCGGGTACAGCGCGTAGTTCTGGAACACCATCGCGATCGACCGGTCCTTCGGGGGGAGATCGTTGACGACGCGCCCGTCGATCGCGATCGTCCCCTCGGTGACGTCTTCGAGACCGGCGATCGCCCGGAGGGTCGTCGACTTTCCGCAGCCCGACGGTCCGACGAGCACGAGAAATTCGTCCTCCTCGATCGCCAGATCGATTCCGGCGACTGCTTCGACCGACCCGAACCGCTTCGTGAGGTTGTCGAGTTGTATGTGTGTCATTCGTGTCACTTCTGTTGGAGCGCGAACGTTTCGAGGAGCGGGCGGTGCAGTGCGTACAGGACGACGAGCGGCGGGAGCAGTGCGATGACTGCGCCAGCCATTATCAGTCCCCACTGGGTCAGTCCGGACTGACTCGCTCCCTGGAGGTACTTGATGCCGACCTGGATCACCTGCTTCTTTTGCGCGCTGATGACGATGAGCGGCCAGAGGTACTGATTCCACGCATAGACGAACGTGATCACGGACACTCCGGCGATCATTCCCCTCGACATCGGGATCAGGACGCGAACGAGGAACCTGATCGGACCGACGCCGGCGAGCCGGGCGTTCTCGACCAACGACTCCGGAATCGAGAGGAAGTGCTGTCTGAACAGGAACACCGCCGTCGCGCTCGCGATGTATGGACCGGTGATGGCCAGCAGCGTATTCGCCCACCCGAGGTCGGCCATCAGCTGGAACAGCGGGACGATCCGGACAGGGACCGGAATCAGAAGCGTGAGCAGGATGAACATAAAGATGGCCCGCTCGTACGGCAGGCGGTAGTAGACGAGCGCCAGCGCGGCGAGCAGCGACAGGGCGACCTTGCCGACGACGATCACCGCCGACATCACGAAGGAGTTCATCATATACCGCATCAGGTTGTAGTCGGTGAGTGCGGTGCGGTAGTTCGACAGGCCGGCGCTCCCGAAGCCGATCTTCGCGATGTCGTAGACCTCTGTCGGCGTCTGCGTGCTCATAAAGATCGCCAGGATGAGCGGGAGCGCCATCAGGAACACCGAGGCGATGAGTCCGAGGTGGACGAAGAGCTGGTCGCCGAAGAGATCCGCGACGCCGACCGGCGCCGTGACCGTGTCGTTCGTTTCGGTCGTCCGAGTAGTTTCTGTGGACATCGTTAGGCGTAGTGGGTGTGGTTGTCCGTGTAGCGGAGTTGGAGGTACATCAGGACAGAGACGATGGCGAACAGGACGACCGACTCCGCCGACGCCTTCCCGAGACTACTGTACGCGAACGCGTCGCGGTACAGTTTGAAGATCAGGAGGTTCGTGGCGTTTCCGGGCCCGCCGCTCGTCATCAGGTCGATGATCGGGAACGTGCTGAAGAACGCGTAGATCGTGTTCATCACGATCAGGAAGACCAGCGTCGGCGAAATCAGGGGGACGTACACGCGGTACAGCATTCGAAGCCGGCCCACGCCGTCGAGTTTCGCGGACTCGGTCAGCGTCTCGGGGACGTTGTTCAACGCCGCGGTCAAGAAGATGATGTTGTAGCCGAGTTGCTTCCAGATCGCGACCACGGCGACGACCAGGAACGCCTGTGGACCGCTCGTGAACCAGTCTATCGAGAGACCAGTCAGCGATTCGACGAAGTAAGTGATCACGCCCAGGTTGGGGTGGAGCATAAACATCAGTATCGTTGCCGCGACGGCCGTCGGGAGCGCGTACGGCCAGATCGCGATCAGCAGGTAGCTCGACTCGCCGACCTCGACCTCGAAAAGCAGGTACGCGACAAACAGCGACGCCGCGAGCGTGCCGACCACGACGACGGCGGCGAACGCGAAACTGACTAGGATACTGACGTGGTACGCGTGGGAGGTCGCGAGCGTGGCGTAGTTCTCCAGCCCGACGAACGCTTGCTTCGTCCCGAGCAGGAGCGTCTGAAAGAAGCTCAGCCGCACCGTCTGGAGTGCGGGATAGTAGAGGAAGGCGACGAGCACAACGGCTGTGGGCAGGAGAAGCAGTCCGGCCTGGAGTCTGGAGTCGTACGGTTTCGTGAATTCCGACATTCGAGTGACAGTGAGGTGTTCGCTCTTCGGTGCTCGTCGCAGCGCCTCAGTTCACCTTCTGATTGTACGATTTGAGCGCCTTCTCGGCCTCGCTGTCGACATTGCCGAGGACGTCGGTGACGTTCCGGTTCTCGTTTTGGATCATATTCACGTAGCCCTCCTCGACGATGGTCCGAACCTTCGTGAACGGCCCCATCAGGGCTCCGCGGGTGGCCGGCATATCCTTCGTCGCCCGGAGCTGTTCGATGGCCGTCAGGAAGTTGGGGTGCTTCTCGTAGAAGCCCTCGCTCTTCAGTTGGGAGATGGCCTCCTCGCGGACGGGGAAGTATCCCGTTCCCTTGTGCCAGCGCTTCTGCTGTTCGGGCTTCGTCAGCCACGCGATGAACTCACCCGCGGCCTGCTTCTTCGCCTCCGAAAGGCTCGCGGGCGTCCATAGCGACGCCCCGCCGATGACGACGCCGTTCCGGACGCCGCCGGGCGTCGGCAGCTTCATAGTGCCGAGTTCGAACCCGTTCTGCTTCGCACCCTCTTTCATCGGCGCGATGCTCGACGTCGAGTAACCGAGCATTCCCGTCTTCTGCGTCAGGAACGCCTGCTGGGCCTCCGACCAGGCCTCGATGCCGGGGTTGAGGTACTGGTCCTGCTCGTAGAGGTCCGCCCACCAGTTGAAGATCTTCTTCGAGGCGTCGCTCTCCAGGAAGATCTCGGTCGCCCGGGACGCGCGGCCGTTTTCGTGGTTGACGACCGTCTGGCCCTGCTCTGCGAACCACTGCTCCACGAACCACGAGTGGTTGGGCCACGTCGTACCCTTGTCGACGACGCCCGCCTCGGTGAGCGTGTTCGCGGCGTCGGTGATCCCCTGGAACGTCGTGGGGGGGTTCTCGGGGTCGAGGCCGGCCTCCTCGAAGGCGTTCTTGTTGTAATAGAAGATCGCGTTCGAGGAGTTGAACGGCATCGAGTGGAGCTTGCCGTCGATCCGGTAGTAGCTCATCACCGAATCGAGGTAGTTGTCGAAGTTGACCGAGTCGGGGACGATGTTCTCAACTGGGGTGAACACCCCGCTGTCGATCGCCAGTTGCGTTCCGATCTCGAAGATCTGTGCGATCGCGGGCGGGTTGCCCGCCTGTACCGCCGACGTCGTCGCGTTCAGCGTCTCGCGGTAGCTCCCCTTTTGGGTCGCCGTCATCTCGATTCCGTCGGCCTGGCTCACGAAGTCGCTGACGAGCGAATCGACCAGTTTGCCGAGGTCGCCGCCCATCGCGTGCCAGAACTTGATGCTGACCGTGTTCGTCCGCGCCGAACCGGCGGTAGTGCCCGCCGTTCCGCCGCTCTCGGTCGCGGTGTCGGTGTCAGTGCTGCCGCCCTGCGAGCCGCCTCCCGAACAGCCCGCCAGTCCGGCGATCGCCGCTGCGCCTGCACCAGTGAGGAACCGTCGCCGAGATTTCGCCTGATCCATTTGAACTCGGATAGAACAGATCCCGCAGTTGTATAGAAGATTGATATGTTCACTATACGGTGATCAGATCTCTCCTCTCCCCTCGATGTCGATCCTCCCTTCTCTATACCATATATAACTCCCGCCGGACGTTCCATTCCCGTCCGTCGATGCCCGCTACGTCTCGGAGAGAGCCTGGGAGTGTCGCTTCCGTCAGATCCACCCCTCCGTCCGAAAGTGCACGAGCAGGATGCCGGTGACGAGCGTC
>JBDGUM010000041.1:0-1362 GCA_042215855.1 Halobellus sp.
TGATCGCCGTGAACGTGGATGGCGATCACCGGTAAACAGTGAGACTAGTCATTATGAGAGGGCGACTCACCGGAAGATCCGTTGCTCGCCGCCGACGCGGTCGGCCATCGCTTCGATCTTCTCGCGGCTCACCGCGTCCAGTTCGGTTGCCGCCGCCTCGACCCACGCGGCGAAGGCCGTCGCGAGCCGGTCGCGGACCGTCGCCTCCGGGACTGGCGCGTACACGTACACGTGGCCGCCCTGCCTGAGGAGCCGTCGCTCGCGCTCGACCAGGCCGAGGTCGACGAGGTCCGACAGGTGTCGCGCCACCACGCTCCGGTCGACGTCGACCCGGTCTGCGAGTTCGGAGACGGTCACCTCGCCGCCTTCCATCACGCACAGACAGAGTTCCAGTTCGGTGTCGGAGATCCCGAAGACGGTATCGAGGAGGGTTTCGAGGCTCGGCTCGTCGACCGGCGCACCGGGACCGACCGGCTCCATCGACTCGCCACAACACGTGGCGTCGGTCGCGCCTACGGCGAGGGCGTCGCAGTCGGGACAGCGAACCAACTCGGGCGGATCGGCTCGTGCCATATCGGACGTGGGACTCGTTCGCACATAGAGATGCTGCGGCTGGGCGCGCCGCCGCACAACCCCCCAGTCGGTTCCGCTCGCTACAGCTTCTCGATGCGGCGCGCCTGTCTCGTCCGCCGCCGGGCCTGTTCGACGCGGTTCTCGGTCGCGTTCGCCAGGGGCGTCGGGACCGCGTCGCCGGCGGCGTCGATCCGTTCGACCGCGCGTTCGAGCGCGTCCGCGACGGCTTCGAGTTGGCGGTTCGTCCCGGCTCGATCGCCGGCGCGGGCCCGCTCGACCGCCCGCGTCGCGGCCTCGACGACCGCGGCGAGCGCTCGGACCAGTCCGCGGATGGCGTTCGCCTGGCCGGTGCCGAGGGTCGCGTTCCCGTCGAGCAGCGTCTGCAGCTGGTCGCGGGTCTCGCTCGCAATCGACGCGAGGAACGACGCGAGCGACGCCTTCCCCGTCTCGGGTTCGTCGATGCGGATTCGGCCGTCGGCCTCCGGATCGGGATTCACGCGGAACGCCCCGATCGCGCCCTCGGCGTCGCGGACTTCGGTCGTGTACGCGCCGCCGCGGTGGACGTAGACCGCGTCGGGGCCCGACAGCGGCGACTCGTAGAGCCGCCCGGCGAAGTCGTCCGCGACCGCGAGCGCGGTCAGGTCGGCCTCGACCCCGTCGGCGTCGACCTCGAGCTTTCGGGCGTTCTCCCGGGCGACGAGCGGGATCTCGCCGGCGACGCCGCCGGCGGTGACGCGGCGCCCCGGCGCCGCCGACGCCCTGGCGCCCTCCGCCGTGGTCGTCGTCGAC
>JBDGUM010000041.1:1462-32781 GCA_042215855.1 Halobellus sp.
CGTCCGTCGCGGCCGTCGTCGTCTCCGTGCCTGAATCGGTTGCTGTCCCCTCCTCGGTCCGTCCCTCGGCACCGACGACGACTCGCTCGCTGTGCGGCGCGACCCCGGCGCCGTTGACGGTGAACCGGTGTTCCCCCTCGGGGACGTCGTCGACGACGGCGACGCCGCGGAAGGTCGGGACCGCCTCGGGGTCGCTCTCCAGCAGCGCGACGGACTCGACGGTCGTCTCCCGGGTCGTGAGTCCCTCCCCGTCGGGCGCGTCGTCGGTCGTGACCGCTTCCGAAACGCGGGAGATGAGGGTGTTTACCGGCGCGGCGTCGCCGATGGCGTCGTACCGCTCGGCCAGCGCGGCCCGGTGGTTCGGGTCGGTGATGTCGGCCGCGGGGTTCTCGTACCGCCGCTGTTTCCAGGGGACGCCGGCGGTCGTGATGTGGCTCGCGACGGCGTCCTCGGCGAACTCCGGCACGGCGAACTCGAAACTCAGCTGCGGGCCGGTGAAGGCGTCGATGTCTTCGACGTCGCTCGTCGGCACGAGGTCGTAGGCGTACTCCTCGCCCTCCGTCTCGGTATCCCTGTCGGTGGGGTACAGAACCGTGCCCGTCGCGCGTTCGGGGAGCCCCGTCGGTGGCGACGCGAGCGACTCGAACGAGCGCACGGTCAGCTCTTCGGGCAGGAGCGACTCGCGGTCGACGTTCGGGAGCCGCTCGTGGTCGTACACCGGCGCGCCCTCGTACTCGGGGACGAGGTACGGCAGTCGCAACCCCTCGTCGCGCGGGAGCCCGTACGCCAGCGGCAGTTCCGCGATGTCCTCGATCGTACCGATCGCGGAGTTCGTGATGTCCGCGATCAGGTCCGCGCCCGGCAGCCGACTGAACTCGTCGGGCTCGTCGTCGACCGAGAGGGCGCTGGAGTGCGAGCCCAACTCCGAGAGGATCCGGGGGCCGGCATCCGGGTCGGGATCGAGAAACTCGTTGTTCGGGACCTTCCGCGAGTGGGAGCTCGCGACGTAGAGCTGCGGATCTCCCGTCTCCGTGTCGACGAAGACGTGCAGGACCTCCCAGTCGTGCCAGTGGAAGTTCGTGGTGAACTGATCGAACGCCGCGTAACACCAGAACTGCACGACCGCGAGCGGGGAGTCCGCGTACTCCACGGCGTTGTAGAAGACGGTCGGGTTCGGCGGCTCACCCTCGTCGGCGAACCGATCGTGGTAGCCGTCGAGCGCGTCGAACCCGTCGACGATCGGCTTGCCGTCCCGCTCCGTCACGTACGGCCGCGGATCCGTCGGGAACCACGACTCCGCGGCGTCGTAGTACAGCGTCGGCGCGAAGCGCTCGGCCAGGGACCGGGCGGTATCCTCGTCGACGGCGGTCGTCTCGCCGTCCTCCCCGCGCCGGGTGAACGAGCAGCCGGCGAGCGAAGCGGTCCCGGCGCTCGCGAGCGCGCCCAGCAGCGAGCGACGGCTGAGGGACGGACGTGTATCGCGGGACACGTACGGGTTACTTCCACGCCTCCCGCAGGAACACGAGGGCGCCGCCGAGCATCGCCAGGTTCCCGAAGAAGGCGAGGCGCTCGCCGCTCTTCGAGTCCTCGTCGGCGTTCCAGAAGTCGTGCATCGTCGCGGTCACGACGGTGAGGAAGGTGACGACGGCGCCGGTGGCGATCCGCGGGAACCGCCACAGCGCGAGGCCGAGACCGCCGACGAACATCATCCCGGAGGCGAACGGGGCCGCCACCTCCGGCATCGGGACGCCCGCCGACTCGGCGTACTCGATAGTGTCCTCCATATCGCGGAAGTCCTCGGAGGCCTGGAGGGCGAGTCCGAGTCCCAGGAGCACGCGTCCGAGCCGCGAGGGCGCCCCGGCGTCGGCATCGTCGCCGTTTCCGGTGTCTTCGCTCATACCCGTGAGTCACTCGCGCGCCGCGGATAAGCGTTCGGCCCCGTCGCGAGCGAGTCCTGCCACGGCAGGAGTGGAAGCTCCGGTCCATCTGGATGTATGGGCAGAAACCGTCGCTTCCGACAGCGACGCGCCGACTCCGTTCGCCCTCAGTCGTTGTCCGCTCTCGACCTCCGTACTCGCCCTTCCGAGGCGGTTTCACCGCACCTCTTGATAAACACTGTTTAGCACAACGAATGTACTCTTTCACCCGGATTCTATGCATCGAGTTACGCCTTTTTACACACTGAAAATACGCGCGGCCGTTTATTTGGGTGCGAGTACGAATTCGAGATGTGGAGGAGTAAGACAATGAGCACGTCTACGCCGACGGTCAAGACGGAGCTGCTCGGTAACGACGTATCGTTAGAGTTCAGTCGGCCGTGGGGCTCGTACTGGCTGGTGTTCCTTCGGGTGCTGACCGGCTGGTGGTTCATGCACGCCGGGTTGACGAAGCTGATGACCAACGGCCTCGTGATGCCGAAAGGCGGCATCACCTGGTTCATCGGCGCGAGCGGGACGCCGGTGTCCCCGATTATGAGCCTCTTCCAGTCGGGGCTCCCCCTGCTGTTCGTCAGGTTCATGGTTCCGGTCGGCGAGTTCCTGATCGGCCTGGGCCTGATCGTGGGCGGCCTGCTCAGGCTGGCCTCGTTCTTCGGGGCCTTCCTGATGACGTTCTTCTACTTCGTCAACCACGGCTGGCGCCACGGGATGTTCAGCGGCGACCTGATGGGGCTGCTGCTGTTCATCACCGTCGCGCTGTTCGGCGCCGGCCGCGTGCTGGGCCTCGACGCCTACCTCGAAGAGACCGACTGGGTGAAGCGGAACAGCTGGGCGCGCTACCTGCTGGGCTAACACGGAGGTGACCAAGAATGACCAAAGACACCCTCGACCTCGCGGACAAGATCGCGATGTACGTCGGCACGGGGCTGATCCTGCTGGCGATCCCCGTGATCGGGTTCCTCACCACGATCACGGGTTCGATGAGCCCCCTGTACAAGTACCAGGTAACGACCGAAGCCGGGAAGAAAGTCGTCAAGTACGGCCTCGCGAGCAGCATTCCCGAGGGCGCGACGGTGCTCCAGGCGCCGCTCGTCGCCCCGATGACTCGCGGCTGGATCGCGTTCATCGGCCTGGCCATCCTGGCCCTGTACGCGATCTACCGCGTCGTCGAACCGAAGACGAGCGGAACCGAGCACACGACTTCCAAGGCACAGGCCACGGACTGATCGACGACCCGCAGCGACCCGCGGTGCGGGTATTTTTCGCGGCGAGACTCTCGTGACGGTGCGCACCGTCTCCGGCGTCGGCTCCGACAGTGTATTCCCGCCGGCATCCGCAGTCCGGAGTATGATCGAAGCCGGCGACGAGATCGCGATCGAGTACGTCGGACGGTTCGAGGACGGCACCGTCTTCGGGACCTCGAAGTACGAGGTCGCGGTCGAACACGGCCTCGCCGACGAGCGGGAGACAGATCCGGGCGCCTACGACCCGCTCACGTTCGTCGTCGGCGCGGGCGACGTGATCGAGGGCCTCGACGAGGCCGTCCGCGGGATGTCGGTGGGGGAGTCCGACACCGTCCGCGTGCCGCCGGAGGCGGCGTACGGCGAGGTCCGCGAGGAGCGAATCCGGGAGTACGACGCGGAGACCTTCGAGGCGATGGTCGGCGACGACCCCGCGGTCGGGATGCACGTCGAGGCCGAGAACGGCCTCCACGGCGACGTCGTCGCCGTCCGGGACGGAGTCGTGGAGGTCGACTTCAACCACGAACTGGCCGGTCGGACGCTCGTCTTCGAGATCGAGATCCTCGATCCGGACTCGGTCTGATCCTCGGACGTCGCGGCGGTCCGACGCGAGCGTTCAAGTAGGAGACCGGGGCCATCCCCGCTATGTCCGACTCCCCCGAGACGATCCCCGTCTCGCACCTCGCTCGCGCCGCCTACTGCCCGCGCCAGCTCTACTACGCCCGACGGGACGACGACTTCTCGCCGCCCGCGGAGGTCGCGGCCGTCCGCGAGCTCGCCTTCGGCTACGAGCGACTCCGGACGATGAGCGACGAACGCCTCGCCGACCGGCCGATCGCCGTCCCGCCGGCGGAGTACCGCGCGAACCTCGCGACGACGGCCGAGCGCGACGACTACGCGGCCCTCGCCGATCCGGACGTCCGCGACGCGTTCCTCCGCGGCCGCGACTGCCACGGCGTGGCGCACAAGGTGCTCGGCGTCCCGCCCGAGCCGGAGACGGACGGACCGAGAGATTCCACGGGAACGGACCCGTCACCCCCGCCGACGCCCGTGATCGTCTCGCCGGGCGAGCCGCCCGAACGGGGCGTCTGGGAGCCACAGCGCGTCCGCGCGGTCGCCCTCGCGAAGGCGCTCGCGTGGGAGCGCGAACGCGAGGTACCGACGGCGCTCGTCGAGTACCCCGCCTACGGCGTCGTCCGAACGGTCCGACTCACGACCCGCAACAGGAGCGCCTACCGGCGCGTCCTCTGGACGGTGCGGTCGCTGTCGGGAGTCCCCGCGCGAACGAGCCAGAAGTCGAAGTGCGAGGGGTGCGAGTACCGGGACGCCTGCGGAACGAAGACGCGGTCGCTGAAGACGCTGCTCGGGCTGGGATAGGGAGCGACGCGGGCGGGCCGGGCGTTCCGGTCAGCCTTCGACGGTCGGCTCCGACCCCGTCTCGTCGGCCAGCCACGCGACGACGGCGTCGCCCATCGCGCCGCGGCGGTGGACGACGTTCCGCTCGGGGTCGACGACCGTGCTCTCGGTCCCCGGCGCCTCGCCGGCGTCGACCACGGCGCCGACGGCGGCGCGGAGCTTCGGATCGAGGTCGGCGACGCGGGTCACGCTCGGCGCGCCGCTCCTGTTCGCGCTGGTCGCCGTCACGGGGAGGGGATCGACCCGCTCGAACAGCGACAGCGCCACCTCGTGGTCGGGGATGCGGACGCCGACGCGGTCCCGTCCGGCGGTCACGACGTCCGGGAGGGCGGGATCCCGTTCGACGACGACGGTGACCGGGCCGGGCAGGAACGCCCGCATAAACCGGAGCGCCAGTTCGCTCGGCCGGGTGTGTCGCTGCGCGGCGGCGATCGACGGCACGCCGATCGACAGCGGCTTGTCGCGGTCGCGGCCCTTCACCTCGAAGACGCGCTCGACGGCCGCCGCGCTCGTCGCGTCGGCGCCGAGGCCGTACACCGTCTCGGTGGGGTAGACGACGGGCTCGCCGCGCTCGATCGCGGCCGATGCCTCGTCGAGGGCGCCGTCGAGCTCCTCCGGAGGCGTCTCGTCGGAGTCGGTCATCGGTGTCGACTTCGGGACCCGATCAGACGAGGGCGTCGATCGCGGCCTCGATCTCGTCGTACTCGGGGAAGGCGGGCCACTCGCTCGCGACCCACGCGTACTCGACCGTCCGGTCCTCGTCGAGCAGGAAGACGGCCGGCCGGGGCTCGGTCACGCCCGCCATCCCGTCGAGGTCGTGTTCGATGCCGTACTCGGCGGCGACGTCGGCCGCGGGGTCCGAGAAGAGGCGGGCGCCCTCGGCGCGTTCCTCCAGGAGCGCCTTGTGCTCGTACGGCGAGGAGATCGACAGCCCGATCACCTGGACGTCCTCGGCGAAGCCGCGGTCGTCGTACTCGTTCCAGATGTACGTCGTCGGGAACGCGCCGTCCATCGGGTGGAACGTCAGGAGGGTGGGTCCTTCGGCGGTCACCTCCGAGAGCGACGCGTCCTCCCAGTACTCCTCGTTCACGAGCGGGCGCGTGAAGTCCGGGGCGGTGTCGCCCGCCTCGGGGTGGTCGGCCTCGGGCAGCGAGACGACCTCGAAGTCGACCATCAGGCCGCACCCCCCTCGCCGTAGGTGTTCTCCAGGTACTCGACGATGTTCGCCGACTCCGACATCGTCACGCCGGTGTTCTCGTCGACGATCGCCGGGACGCTCCGCTTGCCGGAGACCCGCTTCACCACGTTCCGGTCGGAGTGCATCGGCTCGACGAACCGGGAGCGGTACGGCAGGTCGAGGTCGTTCAGCACGCGGACGACGCGCTCGCAGTACGGACACGCCTGGAGTCGGTACAGCGTGATCGCCGGTTCGGGTTCGCTCATACGTCTCGTTAGGAGCGAACCGTCCCTAAGGTCTTCGCACGCGGCAGGGCACGCATCGAACGGGAGGAACAGCCGCGCTCACGCCCGTAGCGCCCCGAGGGTAACTCTTAATTCCCGGGCCAGACAAGGGCACGTAGTTAAATGGGCTTGTCTCCGCCACTCGCGTCTCTCGCTGCTCGTGATCTCCGCGGCCTCGTCGATGCGTCGGTCGGGCCGCTCCGAACTGCCCTCCAGACGGTCCCGATCACCGACACGACGGTCGTCGTCGGGGGCGCGATCGCGATCATCGTGCTCATCGCCCTCTCGGCGTTCTTCTCCTCCTCGGAGATCGCGATGTTCTCCCTCGCGAAGCACCGCGTCGACTCCCTCGTCGAGGACAACGTCCCCCGAGCCGAGGTCGTCTCGGAGCTGAAGTCGAACCCTCACCGGCTGCTCGTCACGATCCTGGTCGGCAACAACATCGTCAACATCGCGATGTCGTCGATCGCGACGGCCATCGTGGGGATCTTCTTCGATCCCGGGACGGCCGTCCTCGTCTCGACGTTCGGGATCACGACGCTGGTGCTGCTGTTCGGCGAGAGCGCCCCCAAATCGTACGCCGTCGAGAACACCGAGTCGTGGGCGCTCCGGATCGCCCGGCCGCTGAAGTACTCCGAGTACGCCCTCCTGCCGCTCGTCGTCGTCTTCGACTACCTGACCCGCGTGATCAACAAGGTCACCGGCGGCCGGTCGGCGATCGAGACCTCCTACATCACCCGCGACGAGATCCAGGACCTCATCCAGACGGGCGAGCGCGAGGGCGTCATCGAGGAGGAGGAACGGGAGATGCTCGACCGGATCTTCCGGTTCAACCAGACCATCGCCAAGGAGGTGATGACCCCGCGGCTCGACATGACGGCGGTCCCGAAGGACGCCAGCATCGACGAGGCGATCGAGACCTGCGTCCAGTCGGATCACGAGCGCGTGCCGGTCTACGACGGCAACCTCGACAACATCATCGGGATCGTCACGATCCGCGACCTCGTCCGCGAGAGGAACTACGGGGAGGGCACCGCGTCGCTGACGGACCTCGTCCAGCCGACGCTGCACGTCCCCGAATCGAAGAACGTCGACGAGCTCCTCACGGAGATACAGGACAACCGCCTGCGGATGGTGATCGTCATCGACGAGTTCGGGACCACGGAGGGGCTCATCACCCTCGAGGACATGGTCGAAGAGATCGTCGGCGACATCCTCGAGGACGACGAGGAGGAGGCCTTCGAGCGCGTCAACGACCGCGAGATGCTGGTCCGCGGCGAGGTCAACATCGACGAGGTCAACGAGGCGCTCGGGCTCGACCTCCCGGAGGGCGAGGAGTTCGAGACGCTCGCCGGCTTCATCTTCAACCGCGCGGGTCGGCTCGTCGAGGAGGGCGAAGAGATCACCTACGACGGGATCACCATCCGGATCGAACAGGTCGACAACACCCGGATTATGAAGGCGCGGATCACGATTCCCGAGACGTCGGAACGCGAAGCCGACGAGGAAGCGGACGCGGCGGACGAGCGGTCGGAGTCGCCGACCCAGGAGTAGCGAGGTCCCGTCGCCGGTTCAGCGGCCCCGCTCGGACCGGATCACCGATCACAGCAGGAACTCGACCCCGGTGAACACCGCGTAGGCGGCGCCGAACGCCAGGGCGAGCGAGCCGACCCACGCGAGCACCGTCTTGAGCATCTTTTCCCGACTGACGCCCGCGCCGCCGGCCGCGTAGCCGCTGCCGATGATGGCGCTGACGATGATCTCGTTGAACGAGACGGGGATCCCGAGCGCGACGGCCGTCTGCGCGATCGCGAACGAGGGGATCATCGCGGCGATCGATCGGCGCGGTCCGAGCGAGGAGTAGTCCTGCGAGAGCGCCTTGATCATTCGGGGGGCGCCCGTCCACGAACCCACGAGCAGTCCGAGGCCGCCGCCGACGAGCAGCGCCGGGAGCGGGATCGCGACTGCATCCAGGAGCGGCACGAGCGGGCCGATCGCGAGGCCGACCTGGCTCCCGCCGGCCGAGAAGGCGACGAGTCCGCCGAGAACGAGGAGGAACCGCCGCTGGCCGCGGGCCAGGTCGCGCGTCACTTCCCGCCGGACGAGTCCCGCGCCGAGCAGCGCGAAGAGCGCCGACACGACGACGACGCCGACGTCGAAGCCCAGGAGCGGAAGCACGATCGGGGGTGTCGCGGCCGCGCCCACTTCCGCGAGGGAGCGGCCGGACGCCCCGCCGAGGACGGCGAAGCGGACGTTCGCGACGAGCAGGCCGACCACGCCGCCGAGCGCGGGTATCGCGACGCGCTCGGAAACGGACTCGTCGCGGAGGAACCGGGCGGTCGCGTAGGCGATCCCGCCGCCGACGAACGGCGTCAGGATCCACAGCGCCGCGATCTCCCGGTACTTCGCGACCGCGGGCGCGCCGCCGTTGGCGAGGCCGACGCCGACGACCGCGCCCGTCACGGTGAACGCGGTCGCGATCGGGTAGCCCGCGAAGACGCCGACGGCGACGAGCACGGCCGCGACGAGCAGCGCGACCGTCGACGCCGACGCCGTCAGGACGTTGCCGACGACGAGTTCGTTCCCGACGGCCTGGGTCACGTTCGCGCCCTGGAGGACGGCGCCCGCGAGGCCCAGGACGCCGACGATGAATCCCGCACGCATCACCGAGATGGCGTTGGCACCGACCGCGGGGGCGAAGGGCGTCGATCCCGACGAGCCGGCGCCGATCGACCACGCCATAAACAGGCTCGCGAGCGCGGCGACGACGAGCGTCGCGAGGATGGCGGCCGCGACCATCGCGGCTCACTTCCCCCGGTACCCCTCGTCGAAGCCGTCACGGAGCCCCGTCAGCGTCCGCCTGACGAACAGGTAGGCGAAGAAGACGAAGGTCAGCAGGAAGACGACGAGAACGATCAACGCCGGATTCGACGCCGCGAAGTCGACGACGGCGTCGAGCTGCGCGGGGCCACCGCCGGGTTCGAGGTCGAGAGAACGGCCGACGTCTCCCGGCCGGGACGTGGACATACGCCCCGCTTTCCCCGGCGTCAGTAAAGGAGTTTCGCCGGCGTCCCGCGACCGCTCGGCGGCGGTCGGCGGGCGCACCGGAGTCGTCGGGGAGAAGACTCATCACAATGCGTCGATACCACTTCGGGACGATGGCCGACATCCTGCCCACCCGGCCGGACCTCCCCGACGACGACAAGGACCCCCGCGTCGTCGGCCTCGACAGCGACGACGTCGACGACCTGCTGGCGGCGATCTCCTCGGACACGGCCCGAGAGCTCCTGGCGGAACTCCACGAGGAGCCGGGGGCGCCCTCCGACGTCGCAGAGCGCGCGGACACCTCCATCCAGAACGCACAGTACCACCTCGACCGACTGGAGACCGCCGGTCTCATCGAGCCGGCCGGGACGGCCTACTCGGAAAAGGGCCGGGAGATGACGGTCTACGCGCCCGCCGACCAGGCGCTCGTCGTCGTCGCCGGGAGCGAGGACGACACCACCGGCCTCCAGTCCGCCCTCACGCAGCTGCTCGGCGGGCTCGGCGTCGTCGCGCTCGGGAGCCTCGTCGTCGACCGCCTCGTCCGGGCGGGTGCGGGGCCGACGCTGTCGACCGGCGGCGACGCGGGCGGTGCCGGCGGAGCGGGCGGCGATGGGGGCGCGACCGCGGCCGACGCCGGGAGCGGCGGCGCGAACCTCAGCGAGTCCGCGACGGCCGAGCCGACGCCCGCCCCGGAGACGGCCACGACCACCGACGGCGGGGTACAGATCGCGGAAGCGACCGGAACCTCGACCGAGGCCGCCGGGACGGCGACGCCGACACCGACCGCGGCGCCGACCTCGACACCGATGCCGGAGCCGACCGGGACAGTCGCGAAGGCGACGGAGGCGGCACAGACGGCCGTCGCGACGACCCGGTCGGCTCCGGGAGGCGGTCCGATCGAGACGTTCGGGTCGGCCGTGGCGTCGCTCCCGCCGGGGGCGTTCTTCTTCCTCGGCGGCGTGGTCGCGCTGTCGTTCGTCGCGCTCGTCTGGTACCGGTAGACCGTCGCGGCCGACCACGCTCGCCGACCGCGGAGACGATCAAATCCGCGTTTGAGTCTACGCCGTTTATTTGATCTTCCGGGACCGAGTCCCACTCGCGGGGTCGTCGCCCCCACAGCCCGTCGGACCGACGCGCCTCCCCGTCCGGACGACCGCGGCCGCCGTCACCACCCCCTGCCCCCTCCGAGTTCGGGCGGCCGCGTCGTCTCGGTCGCCGGCGACGGCCCTCCGCGCCGTATTCTTCTACCTCGGAACGTCGGCGCCGTCGACGACGAACGACTCGAACGCCTCGCCGTCGACGGTGACGAGCCGCCCCTCGACGACGCCTTCGGCCCGCGTCTCGAACTCCGCGTGCGCCGCCCGGTTCCCCCGCGGCTGGGCGTGGCTGCCGGGGTTGACGAGGACGACCTCGCCGGTCGGTTCGTAGGTGGGGCGGTGGCTGTGCCCGAACAGGACGACGTCGGCGGCGCGCTGGCGGCCGAACAGCGCCAGCGCGGTCGACCCCCCGCGCTGTCGGTGGGTCAGCGCGAACGTCAGGCCGCCGAACGTGAACGTCCGCGCCTCGGGCAGGCGGTCGCGGATCCCGGCGTCGTCGTTGTTGCCGTAGACGCCCAGCAGGCGGTCGGCCTCGCGCTCGAAGTCGTCGAGGACGGACTCGCGCATAAAGTCCCCCGCGTGGGCGACGAGGTCCGCCTCCCGGACGGCCTCGAGCGTCCGACCGGAGAGGCGGTGGGAGTCGGTGCTGTGGGTGTCCGAGACGACAGTGAGCATAGGGAATCGGTACGCCGTCGGGGCACAAGAACTGCCCGACGTCCGGCGCGGCCCGACGGGGGCGACCGCGTCGCGGTCTCGCGTCCGCGTGAAAACCACTTTATCCCGTCGGGGGAGAGGAATCGTATGGCCGGAAGCAGAGGCGTCGTCCTCGCCGCGCTCTTCGCGAACGGCGCGATCGCCGTCCTGAAATTCTTCGGCTTCGTCCTCACGGGGAGCCCCTCGATGCTGTCGGAGACGTACCACTCCATTTCCGACACGGGCAATCAGGTGTTCCTCCTGATCGGGATCCGCTACAGCGGCAAGGAGACCAGCCGCGAGCACCCCTTCGGCTACGGGAAGGCGCAGTTCTTCTACTCCTTCCTCGTCGCCGTCCTGCTGTTCGGGATCGCCGGCTGGGAGTCGGTCAAACACGGCTACGACGCGATCGTCCACGGGACCCACTCCGTCGCCGGCCCCGTCTCGGTCGCCGGGCTGTCGTTCCCCTCGTGGTACGTCAACGTCGCCGTCCTCCTCGGCGCGATCGGCTTCGAGAGCTACGCGTTCGCGAAGGCGAACAAGGAGCTCAGGCGCCAGATCGACAAGTACGACTGGACCGGCCTCCGGGACGCCTTCCGGAAGACCAGCGACGTGACGACGCTGACGGCGTTCACCGAGGACCTGATCGCCCTCCTGGGCGCGGGGCTGGCGCTCGTCGGGATCCTCCTCTCGAAGGTCACCGGCAACGAGGTCTACGACGCCGTCGCGGCGCTCCTCATCGGCGTGATGCTGATGGGCTTCGCCGTCGCGCTCGCGTGGGAGAACAAGCGGCTCCTCCTCGGCGAGAGCCTCCCGGCGGAGGTGGAGGCCGACCTCAAGCGGGCCATCGAGGACGCGCCCCAGATCGTCCACGTCGACAGCTTCCGGACGGTCTACATCGGCCCCCAGAGCGTGCTGGTCACGGCGGACGTGAGCTTCGCTCCCGACACCGAAGCGAGAGACCTGGACGAGCTGATCGCCGACCTCGAAGACGAGCTCAGAGCCGTCGACGACCGTATCGAGCACGTCTACGTGGAACCCGAGGTCTGATACTGACTATAGTAGCGTTTGCACGTCTTCACTCACTCGATCGCACGACGGCGTGCGATCGGATGAGCAATCAGTTGCAAACGCTACTATAGTCTCACTGTTTGCCGGTGATCGCCACCCACGGTCACGGCGATCACCGGTACGAGACGAGACTAGTCAGTATGACTCGCCCTCCCGGCCGCGACTCACTCCCGGAGCGTCGCGACCGCCTCGCCGACCCGTTCGATCGCCTCGTCGACGTCGTCGCGGTCGACGTCCAGGTGGGTGCAAAAGCGCGTGAGGTGGGGACCGTGTGCCCCGCCGCGGACGCCGACGTCCTCGCAGGCCGCGACGAACGCCTCCGCGTCGATAGCGAGGTCGTCGGTGTGGACCTGCACGATGTTGGTGTCGGGCTCTGGCGCCCGGAGTCCCTCGATGTCGTCGAGGCCGGCCGCCAGCCGGGCCGCGTTCTCGTGGTCGACGGCGAGCCGGTCGACGTTCTCGAGGGCCAGGAGGCCGGGCGCGGCGATCAGACCGGCCTGGCGCATCCCGCCGCCGAAGAGCTTCCGGGCCCGGCGGGCCGCCGCGACGAAGTCGGCGTCGCCGGCGAGGATCGACCCGACGGGCGCGCCGAGGCCCTTCGAGAGGCAGAACAGCACGGAGTCGACGTCGCGAGCCATCCGCGCGGGGTCGACGTCGAGCGCGACGCAGGCGTTGAACAGCCGCGCGCCGTCGAGGTGGACGGGGACGTCGCGGTCGCGGGCCGCCTCCGCGACCGCCGAGACGGATTCGGGCGCGACCGCGACGCCGCCGCGGGCGTTGTGGGTGTTCTCGAGCGTCAGCAGCCCGGTCCCCGGGCGGTGGAGGCTCTCGTCGACGTACGCCGACTCGAACTGTTCGGGCGTCGGGACCGCGTCCGCGGCGTCGACCGGTCGCGTCTGGAGGCCCGACAGCTGCGCGAGGCCGCCCACCTCCCACCGGTAGATGTGGGCCTTCCGGTCGAGGACGACCTCCTGCCCCCGCTCGCCGTGGACGCGCGCGGCGATCTGGTTGCCCATCGTCCCCGTCGGGACGTAGAGGGCGTCCTCGCAGCCGACCAGGTCGGCCGCGGCCGCTTCGAGGTCGTTCACCGTCGGGTCCTCGCCGTAGACGTCGTCGCCGACGTCCGCCGCGGCCGCCGCCTCCCGCATCGCATCGGATGGTCGGGTCACCGTGTCGCTCCGCAGATCGATCGCCATACGTCGTCGTGGACGGCTGACGCAAAGAATGAGTTGGTCCGAGTCGGTTCGGAAAAACCGCGACCGCGCCGTCCCCGCCTAGCCGAGCAGGAACTTCGCGATCCGAGTGTCCCCGAGGTCGAGTTCCTCGATGTAGGCGTCGAGTCCGAGGACCCGGCCCGCACCGAGCGTCGCGAGGGTGACGAAGATCATGAGGCCCAGCAGGTCACCGTTGACCAGCCCGTGCGCCCAGTCGGCGTTCCCCAGGTAGAAGAACACCATCAGGACGGCCCCGAAGAACGAGGCCAGCCGGACGAGGCCACCGACGACGAGCCCGAGACCGATCAGGAACTCGCCGGCCGGAACCATCACGTTCGTGATCTCCATCAGCAGCGGCGTCCCCGCAGCCCAGGCAAAGAAGCCGTGGACGGGGCTGGCCGTGGTCCCGTGGAGCAGGTAGCCCGTCGCGTCGAAGGGCTCGCCGGAGACGAAGGCGAACTTCGTGAAGCCCGCGTGGAGGAACCAGTAGCCGGTGACGACTCGCAGGATCGCCAGCCAGTAGCCGGCGACGGTTCCCTGGAGATCGAAGTCGAGGACGTCGCCGAACGTCGTTTCAGTCGCGGCCTGGGTCGTGGGGGTCGTGGTCATTGTACTTCACCTTACAACTGTACTGTCGCGACCAGAGCGGATATAACGGGTCTCTGATTCCCGCGGTGCCGGAAATGTGGCGTGTCAGTGTCTACCTATCCGATTCCCTCCGACGGAGATGGAACGGAGCAAAATCGCATAGCCGCGCGGTGGCTTTTTACCGGCGTTGAGCGTACGCCGACCTATGTCGGAGCACGGACTCGCCCTCGGGATCCACCCCTCGGTCTCGGAGCTCTTCCCGCCGGCGAAGCTGCGCGAGGAACTCGGCGACGCGCCGGTCGCCGTCGAGGAGATGGCCGGCGACGCCGACACCGACGGCCTCGACGCCGTGGTGACGTTCACCTACAGCGAGACGTTCCTCGACGCGGACGTCGAGTGGATCCACTGCGTCCTCGCGGGCGTCGACGCCTTCCCGCTCGATGACCTGGAGCGGGCGGGCGTCCGGCTCACGAACAGCTCCGGCGTCCACGGCGACGCCGTCGGCGACACGGTCCTCGGGTACCTCCTCCAGTTCGCCCGCCGCCTGCACGTCTACCGCGACAACGAACCCGAGCGGACGTGGCGATACCCCGACTGGCACGAGACGTTCACGCTCTCGGGCGAGCGGATCTGCGTCGTCGGGCTCGGGACGCTCGGCCAGGGCGTCACCTCGCGCGCGCAAGGCGTCGGGATGGACGTCGCGGGCGTGCGCCGGACGCCGACGCCGGTCCCCTCGGTCGACGACGTGTACACGCCGGACGCGCTCACCGACGCCATCGCCGACGCGCGGTTCGTCGTCCTGACGGTCCCGCTCTCCGAACGGACCCGCGACCTCGTCGGCGCCGACGAGCTCGCCGCGATGCGCGACGACGCCTACCTGGTCAACGTCGCGCGCGGCGGCGTGGTCGACCAGGACGCCCTCGTGGACGCCCTGGAGGCCGGGGCGGTCGCGGGCGCGGCGCTGGACGTCTTCGAGGAGGAGCCGCTCCCCGACGACTCGCCGCTGTGGGAGCTGGAGAACGTCGTCGTCACGCCCCACGCCGCCGGCGCGACGCGGGACTACGCCGAGCGCGTGGGCGCGCTGATCAGGGAGAACCTCACGCGGATCCGGGACGGCGACTCGCTCGCGAATCAGGTGGTGTGATACCGACTGCCGTCGTCCTTCCCGGCGCTTTGGCGGTTCGACCCCCGTGATCCCGGACGGACGGCGCGCCGTTTCCAGACACCGGGAATCCACCGAGAGCCTATTGTTCGCGAGTTCCTATCAGTACCAAATGACCTCTCTGCTCGGCGACGACGGAGAGTCCAGAGAGACTGAGCACTACGATCGGGAGGACGACGGGACGGTCCAGTGTCGGGTCTGTCCCCGTAACTGCGTGATCCCGTCGGGGGAACGGGGGATCTGTGACGTGCGTGCGAACAGGGATGGAGACCTCGTTCTGACGACCCACGGACGGGCGGTCTCCACGTCGATCGATCCGATCGAGAAGAAGCCCCTGTTTCACGTCGCGCCCGGGTCGGACGTCCTCTCGGTGGCTACGAAGGGGTGTAACCTCCAGTGTGACTTCTGCCAGAACTACCGCATCGCAATCGAACACGAGGGCGTCCGCCAGGCCGATCGGCCACCCGAGACGCTCGCGGACCGGGTCGCCGAGGGCGATATCGACGGCCTCGCCTACACGTACACGGAACCGACGATCTTTATGGAGTACGCCCTCGACGCGATGCGGGCCGCACCGGACGACGCTCTCCAGGTGTTCGTCACGAACGGGTACACCAGCGAAGAGACGATCGAGACGCTCTCGAAGCACCTCGACGCCGTCAACGTGGACATCAAGGGCGACCGCGAGTTCTATCGGGAACACGCGGGAGTCCCGGACCCCGAGCCGATATTCGAATCCGTCGAACAGTACGCCGAGCGCGACGTCCACGTCGAGGTGACCAACCTCATCATCCCCGGCGAGAACGACGACGAGGCGTCGATCCGCGAACGGATGCGCTGGCTCGCCGAGGAAGTCGGTCGGGACGTGCCGGTCCACGTGTCCCGGTTCCACCCGGACTACGAACTCCGGGACGTTCCCCCCACGCCGATCGAGACCCTCGAACGGGCGATGGAGATCGCCCGCGAGGAAGGGCTCCGGTACGTCTACTGCGGGAACGTGTCCGGTCACGACAGCGAGTCGACCTACTGCCCGAGCTGTGGCGAGTTGGTCATCCGCCGGAACGGGTTCGCGATCGAAGCCGTCGATCTCGACGACGGGGGGTGTCCCGCCTGCGGACACGAGATTCCCATCCGAGGGAGATCAGGGGGCCGCCCGACGGGAGACGCCGTCGACCGCTCCTGTGACGCGACAGTCCGGGATGCGAACGCACCTCACGATCGGACCTGAACGATGAAAGACGATCCCCCGGATTCCGGTGGTCCCCCCTCCCACGACGACGGAGGGGGCACCGAGCCGGTAGCCGCCGGTGGCCGACCGACCGGCGGCGAACGGGACCCGGCCGTCGCCGGCCGGTTCTACGCCCGGTCCGAGGACGAGCTTCGCGAACAGATCGAGGAATGTCTCCATCACGAGTACGGCCCCGGTGTGGCCGACGGAGACGGCGACGACCTACCCCACGCGGTCGTTTCCCCCCACGCCGGCTATCCGTTCTCGGGCCCCGTCGCCGCACACGCGTTCGTCACGCTCGCCGCAGAAGACGTCGATACCGCCGTCGTGATCGGACCGAACCACGAGGGTATCGGGACCGCGGCCGCCGTTGCTCCCCACGATCGCTGGCGGACGCCGCTGGGGACCGTCCCGATCGACGACGATCTCGCGACGACGTTCGTCGAAGACTCCGACGTGGCGCGGTTCGACGGGAAGACCCACGCCGGCGAGCACTCGATCGAGGTGCAGCTCCCCTTCCTCCAGCACTGCCTCGACGACGTCACCGTCGTTCCGGTCTGTCTGACGCGTCTCGGTCGCGACCGCGCCGAGCAACTCGGGAGAGATATCGCCGGAGCGATCGAGCGGATCGACCGCGAGGCCGTCGTCGTCAGCTCGACCGATCTCACCCATTACGAACCCCACGAGAGGGCGGTCAGCGCCGACGAACCGGTGATCGAGGCCATCGAGGCACTCGACGTCGATAGCATCGAGCGCGCAGTCACCGAGGAGGGACACTCGATGTGCGGGCCGTGGGCGACCGTCGCCGGCCTGGTCGCTGCCCGCGAGCGCGGTGCGACCGAGGGAGAACGCCTCCAGTACGTGACCAGCGGCCAGACCGAAGGGCGCCGCGATCAGGTCGTCGGTTACTGTTCGGCGGCGCTCTACTGACGAATTCTCTCGTCGGACTTTCCGCTCCTCGCTTCGTTCGTCGCGAGAAGGTCCGGGTGCGAGAATTGAACCCGCGTCTCAGCCTCCACAAGGCTGAAGGATAGTCCACTACCCTAACCCGGACACGCACCTTGAGGTACCCCGGTCGAAGGCAAATACGTTACGACTCTCGGGTGGGGTGCGCCGGTCTCACACGATCGGCCCGAGCCCCACCGCGAGGCTTTTGACTCCCAGCGCGCTACGGACGGCCAACCGTGGCCATCACGGACAAAGTCTACCTGAAGAACCACCGCCAGATCGTCTCCCAGCTCGACGTCAACGTCCCGAAGGGGGCGTTCTCGGGAGCGACGATGGACGTCCTCTACTCCGGGGAGGGCCTCGCGAAGCTCGACGACGCCACCCGGGACCGGCTGCTGGACTTCGCGGAGGACTTCCTCGACCCCGAGAACCCGGACGACCTCTACACCGGCTACCCAGAGCGGCAGTTCGTCAGCTACCTGCTGGAACTCCGCGCGCAGGGGCTCGGCCCCGACGCCATCGTCGACGTGATGAGCGACGAGTATATGCTGTACGCGTATCCGGGCGACATCCTCTCGTTCCTCGACAGCGCCGTGCGCACGCTGGAAGCGGCCGAGACGCTGGCCGAGGTGGAAGGCAACGACGAGATGGAGGCGAAGATGCGGAAGGCCCGGAAGGCGCTATCCGGATGAGGGTCGCGCCGCGACGGCGATCAGGGCGAATCGTCGCGCGGGCGATCGCGCGACGGCGGTCTGTCGAGGTCGACGCCGAGGCTATCCAAGTCGAAAGGAGGGTTCATCCGCCTCGCTGCCGTCGAGATCCTCGAGCTGGATGACCTCCTCGTCCTCGTCTTCGAGCTGCTCGCGGAGGTAGTTCACGTACCGCTTGTGCTCTTCGAGCTGCTCGCGGAGGTGTTCGGCCTCCAGTTCGAGGCGCTCGTGCTCCCGAACGAAGCTCTTGGGCACCTTGACTTTCGGCGGGAAGCTCTCCTCGTCGCCGTTGCGGAGCTGTTCGAGTTCGTGTTCGGGGACGACCTGGACCTGGCCGTCGTGGGCAACGAGCGTGTCGACGTAGTCGCGGAAGACCGCCGACAGGGAGATGTCGCGCTCCTCCGCGATCTCTCGGAGCGTCTCGAACGCGTCCTCGTTGACGCGGAACGAGATGGTCTTGTTTTTGTTGCCCATTGGCTCGTTCCCAACTTCGTCGGGCTACCCACTTAATGCTTCGTCAGACAGCTTAAAAAAGCGACCCGCCGGGTCCGGCTACGGCTCGGGCTGGAGGTCGGCGTCCGGGTCGTCGGCCTCCGCCGGGTCGCCCGCGCCGTCGAGTCCGAGCTCGTCGCCGTCGGACTCCTCGAGGCTCTCCAGCGCCGAGACGGTCGACTCTTTATATCTCGCGATCGGGAGGTCGTACTCCTCGCGGGCCATCCGCGCGTACTCGTTGCCTTCCTCGTCGAAGGCGTCGACGCGGTCGAGCGTCCGCTCGGCGGTCTCGACCACCCAGCGGTCACGGGTCGCGGCGTCGACGACCTGGATCGACTCCGGCCTGACGGAAACGTTGACCGAGCCGTCGTCGGTCTCGTAGGTCCGCGGCTTGCCGACGACGGCGACGTACGCGGGCGGTTCGAGGTCCCGCAGCGTGCTCGCGGCCTCGGGCTGGTACTGCCCCGCGTAGACGAAGAACGTCCCCGTGGGGTCGACGATGCGACCGCGCCAGTACTCGTTGTCCTCGCCGACGTCGTCCTTCTCGGTCAGCGTGCCCACGAAGAACACGCGGTTGGCCTTCGCGCCCGTCGGGAGCAGCAGGTAGACCGGCGCGCGGTCGTCGTCGGACTCTTTGAAGGTGAAGGCGGCGTCGTTGAACTCGTCTGCGAACACACGCCGTGCGACTTCGCGGGAGGGAATCTCGTTGGAACTCATCTCAGATCGACCTCGCTTTGATCAGGACCGCTTCCGGATCCGCCGGTTCGGTGAGCCGCTCGACCTCGTCGGCCAGGACGTAGCGCCCGAGCTCCGGGCCGGAGACGCGGTAGTACGTTCCGACCAGGTCCTCGCGCATCTCGTCGACGACGACGGTGGTGTCGAGGGCGTCCATCGCCATCTGCTGGGCCTCCTCCAGCTCGATCCCGGTGAGGTCTTCGGTGACCTCGCGGCCGAAGATGACCTCGTGGACGGACTCGCCGTCGTCGAGGACGCCCTTGATCCGCAGGTCGAACTCGCCCTCGACGTCGCCGTGCTCGGAGCAGCGCCCGTTCTGGAGGACGCGCGTGCAGCCCTCCTCGGGGCACCGCTTGATCAGGCCGCTCCCGGACTGGATGTCCACGAGCGCGCCCTCGACGGTGACGGCGTCGTCGCCGACCTCGATCTCCTCGTCGAGCTTCTCGATGGTCGTGGTCTTGTTGAGCTTCACCGAGAAGTTGCCCTGGTACTCGTCGGTGACGACGTTCCCGAGGCGGTAGACTTCCCCTTCTTCCAGTTCGGGGAGGTCCGAGGTCTGGAAGGCGACGAACTTCGTCCGGCCGGACTCGTCGCCGAGCAGGCCGACCTGGGCGATCGACTCGCTCCGGGGCTCCCAGAGCTCGACGACCTTCGCCGTCACGTCGATCCACTGCTCGTCCCGGTCGATGTCGGCCACGCGGACCTCGTCGTTGCCGCCCTGCCCGATCTCGTCACGTTCGAGGCCGGCCTCTTCGAGGTAGCTGTTGACGACCGAGCGCCGCGCCTCCTCGACGGGCACGCGGTACTCGTTTACGAGCGTCTCGAGTCGCTCTTCGACGTCCGACTCCTCTACTTCCAGGTGGTCCGAGAACTGTTCCGCTATCTCCGCTGCGTGCGTTCGCAGGTCTGACATGGTTGCAATCGCCTCCACCTTGGTTTTCGTTGGGAGGCACACGGGGGTTGGTGCCCGATGGCTAATAAACTGTCGTGACCGGAGTGAAAGTAGAAGTCCGGGCGCGAACCGGACGCCGTCCCACGCCCACCAACGGACCTATACCGGTCGCAGTACCATTGCCGACCGATGAGCGACCGTCTCGAACGGCTCCTGCGGGAGAAGTTCCGCGAGGCCGGCCGGCAGTACGCCCGCGCCCGCGACGCCTACCGGGAGGGTCACGAGGCCTCGGGGGATTCGTCGACCGATACCGGTCCCGCCGACGGGCTCCCCCGCGACGACGAGGGGCGCGTCCGGATCGTCTGCCGCCGCCACGCCGACCGCCGGGCCGTCGAGATCGACGACGAGGGCCGCCCGGCGTGCTTCGAGGCAGGCCATCCCGATTGTGAGGGATGTGCCCAGGACGTCCGCGACGGGATCGTGGAGACGTGGGAATGACCGGAGTACGCGACGCCGAGGACGGGTCCGAGTCCGAGACGGATCTCCCGGTCGTCGCCGTCGTCCTCGCCGGCGGCACGGGCTCGCGGCTCTACCCGGCGAGCCGCTCGGACCGCCCGAAGCAGTTCCTGCCGCTCCTCGGCGACGACTCGCTGCTCGAGCGCACCGTCGCCCGCGCCCGCGGGGTCGCCGACGAGGTCGTCGTGGTCACGCGCGAGTCGCACGCCCAGGGCGTCCGCGAACGCGCCCCCGACGCCGACCTGCTCGTCGAGCCCGCCGGCCGCGACACCGCGCCGGCGCTCCTCTACGCGACGGCCCGGATCGACGCCGCCTACGACGACTGCGTCGTGCTGGCGCTCCCGAGCGACCACTTCGTCGGCGAGGGATTCGCCGAGGCCGTCGCCAGCGGCGCCGACGTCGCGGCCGCGACAGACCGGCTGGTGACCTTCGGGATCGAGCCGACCCGGGCGGAGACCGGTTACGGCTACATCGAGCCCGAAGCGGTCGACGGGCGTCCGGACGACGACGCGACCGCGGACTGGGCGCCGGTCCGCTCGTTCCACGAGAAGCCGGACGCCGAGACGGCCGAATCGTACGTCGCGGCCGGCCACTACTGGAACGCCGGCCTGTTCGCCTGGCGGCCCGCGGCCTTCCTCGACGCGGCCGCGTCGTCGCCGATTTCGGAGCTCCACGACGCGCTCCGGGCGGCGGATCTGCCCGCCGACCTCGCGGCCGAGCACGCCGCCCCCGACGTCCAGGCGGCGTTCGAGGCCGCGGAGTCGGTGAGCGTCGACTACGCGATCTTCGAGGTCGCCGACGACGTCGCGGTCGTGCCGGTCTCGTTCCGCTGGGACGACGTCGGCTCGTGGGACGCGCTGGAGCGGGTCGTGGACCCCGACGCCGACGGCACCGTCGCGGCCGGCGACGTCACCGTCCGCTCGCTCGACGCCGCGGACAACGTCGTCGCCGGCGACGGCGCGCACGTGTCCCTGATCGGCGTCTCGGAGTTGGCAGTCGTCGCGTGGGACGACCGCGTGCTGGTCGTCCCGAAAGATCGGGCGCAGGACGTCAAGCGCCTGGTTCGGGACCTCGAGGACCGCGGGGAGTTCTGACGTCGTCGTCGGCCGCCGTCAATCGACGGAGCGCCGCACCTGCACGCGCCCGCCGGTCGTCACGCCGACGAGCAGCGACTCGCGGACCTCGCGGCCCTGTACCGCGTCGCCGGCGGCGTCGGAGATCGCCTTCATCAGCTCGGGCGCGGTCCGGTTGACCTTCACACCCTCCTCGTCGCAGGCGTCGTAGACCTGTTTGGGGACGTCGTAGAGGTCGGTTCCCTCCTCGACCGCGATCCGCACGGGCGCGGCGAGTGCCTCGGCGAACGCGACGGTCTCGCGCGCCTTCTCGACGTTCCGTCGCGCGCTCGACTCCACGCTGGAGACGTTCGCCCGCGACGTCCCGAGCATCGAGGCGATCTCGGACTGGCGGACGCCCTGCTCGCGCAGGACCAGCACCTCGGCCTGCCGACGCGTCAGCACGCTCTCGTCGGCGTCGAAGCCGGTCTCGGCGAGGATCTCGTCGACGTCGGCGGTGGCTGACTCCGGCTCGGACGCGTCGTCCCCGGCCGGGCTCTCGCCCGCGCCGTTCCCGGTTCCCGAACCGTCCGCGCCCTCGCGGCCGTCGCGTTCGGCGTCGTCCATACCCGTCCGTAGCGCTCCGCGCGCAAAAAAGATGCAGAAGCGCGGCCGGGAGCGTCGGGGTGTGAGATCGAAGAGCAAACCCGGAGAACTGCGACTGTCCGTGCCGTTCGCGCCGCCGCCGCCGCCGGGCTATCCGCCCCAGAAGTTGTCCCGGCTGCCGAGCGCGGTCGGGCGGTCGGGACCGCTCCGGTTCCCGCCCTCGTCGGCGTCGGCGTCCTCGTCTCCCGACTCGTCGGCCTCGTCGTCCGCCGCTTCCTCCTCGTCCATCGGGAGTCGTTCGACGACCTTCTTCGCGGTCGCGTGGTTCGACTTCACCCGATCGATCCGGACCACCGCGCGCGCCTCCGGGAGGAGGCCGTCGATGAGGACGATGAACCCGTCGTCGGTCCGACCGACGCCGGCGCCGCTCTCGTGGATGTCGTCGACCTCGACGACGACCTCCTCGCCCGGCTTGACCGGCTGGGCCTTCAGGTCGCGGATCGGCTGGTCGTAGTTGTTACACCACTCGGCACCGCCGCGGTCGCCGTAGTACTGGCACCCCATCCCGTCGATCCGCTCGGAGTACCGGGGGCAGTCGTCGGCCAGCGGACAGTCGGACATAGCGAAACGTACTCCACGGCCTGTCTAAACGCTTGCGGGTCCACACCCCGCGTCCGCCGTTCCCGGCCGGCGCACGCTCACCGCAACCCTTTCGGCCGTCTCGTCCCGAGCATCCGTATGAGCCGCCGCGTCCCCGAGTTCGCCGTCGTCACCGGCGTCTTCCTCGGTCTCTCGGTCCTCGTCTCGGGCGTCGCCCTCGGATGGGGGCTCTACGCGACCGTCGTCGTCGCGGCCGGGGTCTCCTATCCCTTCGTCGCCTTCGGGATCCTCCGCGACGACGACCCCGCGGCGACGATCCGTCCCCGCCCGGTGCTCGGGATCGGCCTCGCGGTCGCCGCCGCGGGCGCCGCAGGCGTCCTCCTCGACGACCCGACCCCGCGGGGCGCCCTCTTCGCGTTGTTCGTCGCCGCCCTCCTCGCCGCGCCGCCCGCCGCCTACGCCACTCGCTACGGCGCGGACGTCAATCCCCTCTCCTCGAGAGCGACCGTGTTCGCCGGGATCGCCGTCGGCATCGCGCTCGCCGCCGGGGGGCTCGCACTCGGTGCGCCCTACGTCGGGACCGCGGTCGGCGTCGTCGCGGGGCTCGGCGCCGCCCTCTACGGCACGGCCCGCGGCGTCGCGTTCGCGGCGCGGACGAAGCGCCGGGCGGCCGCCGCCGGCGCGCTTCTCGGTATCGGGATCGCCGCCGTGGGCGTCGCCGGCGGCGGATCGCCGACCGACTGGCTGCTCGTCGGGACGGCGACGGCACTGGTCCCGAGTCTCTACGCGGCGCTGACGCGGGACGCGGACGGGCGGTCCGTCAGGTAGCGGTAGAAGCAGTACGCCGGACGGCGTCGGCGCTCGCGGGACTACGCCAGCGGCGTCCGCTCGACGACCGTCCCCTCGACGGTCGGGTACTGCTCGACGATCTCGCCCTCCGGGACGTCGCCGTCTTCGATCATCTCCTCCAGGAGCCACCACGCGACCTCGACGTGCTCGGACTTGACGGTGTAGAACTCTTCCGGCACCCCGAGCGCGTCGAGTTCCTCCGGCGGGATCCAGGTCTTGCCGTAGACGAGCGTCCCGTCGTCTGTCACCTCGTCGAACGGCCGCCGGACGTTCCGGGCCATCCGCTTGAGGCGGTTCCGGTGCTGGGCGGCGTCCTTGAACACGGAGGTACAGAAGTAGACGCGCTCGTGGTCGCCCATCGCCTCCAGGATCTCGTCCTTCGAGCCGTCGACGGCGGACATGTGGTCCTCCTGGAGCTCGTAGCCCGCCTCCTGCATCCGGCGGTAGTTCCCGTCGCTCATCTCGAACTCGTTGACGTTGCAGAACTCGGCGGCGCCCTCGTCGAGGAACTCCAGGAACTCCTCCTCGGCGCGGATACCGGGGATCTCGAACGCGGGCGTGAGCCCCTCCTCGCGGGCGACGTAGAGGATCTCCTCCCACTCGGTCCCGTGGAGGTCGCCCCACTGTTCGTACGGCGGGTGGAACCGGATCTCGTCGAGGCCGGCCTCCGAGAGCCGGCGCATGTTCTCCCGGCCGCCGGTGATGCCGGTGTAGAGGTGGGTGTGGTGATCCTCGCCGAACTCGTCCTTCAGGAGCGAGAGGTACCGCGTGGTCTTCGCCATCGCCTCCTGGGGTTCGCCGCCGGTGATCGAGGTCCCGAGGGCGCTCATCCGCTTGGCCTCCTCGATCACGTCCTCGTCGGACTCGACGCGCCGCTCGTTGGCGTAGACGTCGGTGACGTTCTTGCGGTTCTCGCCGAGCGGGCAGTAGAAGCAGTCGCGCTGGTCGCAGTACCCGTAGACGAAGAGCACCATCTTGCCCCCCTTCGCGCACTGCTCACAGCCCTTCGAGATCATTCACTCCTCCCTACCGTTCCGAGACTCAAAAGTCGTGCTATGTGGACTCCGCCCGCCAGTCCCGAAAACAGATATACTCCGATGGCGTATGCTCGATGGATGCTGCTGGTCCTCTGTGTCGACCTCGACGACGACCTCGGCCGGAAGACGGGGCTGGACACCCCCGTCGTCGGTCGCGAGGCCGTCGAGTCGGCCGCCGTCGCCCTCGCGACCGAAGACCCGGAGGACTCCGACGTCAACGTCCTCTTCCAGGGGATCCACGAGTACGACGATCTCCACGACGACCCCGACGTCGACGAGGAGGTCACGATCGCGGCAGTCACGGGGACTCAGGGCGGCGACGTGAAGGCCAACCGCGCGATCGGCGAGGAGATCGACCGCGTGCTCGCGGGGCTGTCGACCGGCGAGAACGTGAGCGCGATCGTCATCACCGACGGCGCCCAGGACGAGTCGGTGCTGCCGATCGTCCGCTCGCGGGTCCCCATCGACAGCGTGCGGCGCGTCGTCGTCCGCCAGGCGCAGGACCTGGAGTCGATGTACTACACGATGAAGCAGGTCCTCGCCGACCCGGAGACCCGCGGGACGATCCTCGTCCCGCTCGGGATCCTGCTGCTGATCTACCCGTTCGTGACGATCGCGAGCCTCTTCGACGTCCCCGGCGCGGTCGTCCTCGGCGTGATATCGGCGCTCCTGGGATTGTACACGCTCTTTCGCGGGCTCGGGCTGGAGGACGCCGTCGACGACACCGCCGACCGGATCCGCGAGGTCCTCTACGAGGGCCGGGTCACCCTCATCACCTACGTCGCCGCCGCGGCGCTGCTCGTCGTCGGCGGCTTCCGCGGCTACGCGCTCTTCGAGACCGTGCGCGCGACCGTCCCCGAGCCGACGCCGCCGATCGTGCTCGCGGCGCTCGTCCACGGCGCTGTCCAGTGGTTCGCGGCCGCGGGCGTGACGTCCAGCCTCGGCCAGGTGACGGACGAGTACCTCGCGGATCAGTTCGAGTGGCGCTACCTCAACGCCCCGTTCTACGTCGTCGCCATCGCGGTCGTCCTCTACGTCGTCTCGGGCTTCTTCCTCCCGCCGGACGTCGCAGGCGTGCAGTCGTTCACGATGACGCAGCTGGCGATCGGGCTCACCGGCGGGACGCTGCTCGGGGTGTTCAGCACGCTCGCGTTCGCGATCGCCGAGTCGCGCTTCCCGACCGCGGCGGAGGCGACGAAGGGGTGACCTCCGGCGGGCGGGCCGACCGGCGCCCCACAGCGACCCCCGACTACCGCTCGCGGACGACGACGAACTCCGCCAGGTCCTGGAGGTAGCCGAGCGGTTCGCTCTCGCCCACGTTCGAGGCCTCCAGCGCGTCGAGCGCCTGCTCGGACTGCGCGTGGGCCCGCCGATTGGCCTCCGCGGCGGAGAGCCCGGTGACCTGCACCAGCGACGGCCGGTCCATCTCGGCGTCCTGGCCGGTCGGCTTGCCCAGTTCCTCGGCGTCGGCGGTCGCGTCGAGGACGTCGTCGCGGATCTGGAACGCGACGCCGACCCGCTCGGCGTACTCCCCGAACGCCTCGACGGCGAAGGGGTCAGCGTCGCCGGCGACGGCGCCGAGTTCGGCCGCCGCGCGGAACAGCGCGCCGGTCTTCCGCCGCGCGAGCTCCATGTACTCGCGCTCGTTCGTCGGCCGCGCGACGAGTTCGGTGGCCTCGCCCTCCCCCAGTTCGACCATCGCCTCGGCGACGATCTGGGTCGCGTGGTCGTTCGTCGACAGCAGCGCGAAGGCCTCGCCCAACAGCCCGTCGGAGGCGACGATCGCCGGGCCGTAGCCGTACTCCGCCCACGCGCTCGCGGTCCCCCGGCGGACGTCAGAACGGTCGATGATGTCGTCGATCACCAGGGACGCGTTGTGGACCAGCTCGATCGCGACCGCGAAGTCGACCGCGTCCGCGGGGTCGCCGCCGCAGGCCTCGCAGGCGAGCACCGTCACGGCGGGGCGGACGCGCTTGCCGCCCGCCAGCGCGACGTGTGCGACCTCGTCGGACAGCTCCGGGGGGTCGACCGCCTCGATGACCTCCTCGAGGCGCTCTTCGACCATCGACACCCGACGCTCCAGGTACTCCATTATCCGTCGCTGAGGAGGGCGCGGCAAAAGAGGTTCCGGATGCGAGAGGCGCGATCACCGATAGCCCTCCCTCGACGCCGCCAGCTTCCTCGTCACTCGGTGCCGCCGGCCCTTTCGTCACTCGATGCCGTCGGATTCGTCACCGCCGTCGCCGTTGGCCCCGTCGCCGTCGCCCGACTCGCCGTCGGGGAGGGAGATCAGGTTCTCGCGGCCGAGCCGGAGCTTGTCGACGCGCCCCTCGTCGGCCATCGTCGACAGCAGCTGCGAGACCTTCGCGTCCGACCAGCCCGTCTCGTCGACGATGGTCGCCTGCTTCATCCGGCCGCCGTTCTGCTCCAGTAGGTGCTCGACCCGCTCCTCGTCGGAGAGCAGCGAGAGATCGACCTCGGCCGCGTCGTCGCCCGCTCCTTCGGCGGCGACATCCTCGGACGACTCCGCCGGTGTCGTGGCTTCAGCTCCAGCTCCGCCGGGCGGCTCGCCGGCGGCGGACCCCTCGTCCGGCTCGCCGGGCTCGGGGCCGGTCGGGAGCGTCCGCTCACCCCTCCGGAGCGCCCACGCGCCAGCGACGACCGCGACGGCCACGAGCGCGCCCCCCGCGAGGAGACCGAGCGGAAGCCGCCCGGCGGGACCGATCGGCCGGTAGACGATCCGGAGCTGTCTTTCGCCCTCGAAGTCCGACGGCCGGGTGAGGACGACCGCGCTCTCGCGCTGCTGGACGGCGATGCTCGTGCTCGACACCGTGTACCCCTCCGGCGGGCGGATCCGGATCACCTGCTCCCGGTCGAAGATCGAGAGCCACGTCCGCTGGTCGTCGGCCTCCGCGGTCGGAAGCAGGAAGACGTCGTCGAGGACGAGCGTCTCGTTGTCGCCCTGGCGGAGGAAGTTCGTCCAGCGGAACGTGAGCGCGAGGGTCCCGCGGCCCTCGGCCGCGTCGATCGAACTGTGGTAGGTGACGTTCTCGATCTCCATCGGCCGGCCGGTCGCCTCGCTCGCCCGCTGGCTGAGCGACCGGAACAGGACGACGCTCGGGCCCACGTCGGCGTTCCCCGACTCGTAGCGCGCGGCGATCTCGCGGAACCCCTCGGTCTCGTTCGCGGTCTCGAGGTCGTACCGGGCCTCGACCCGCCAGTACGCGCTCCGGTCCGGGCGGAGCGTGATGTCGACGCTGGTTCGCGGGAGGGCGTCACCGCCGCCCGTCACTTGCGGCCGGACGTCGGCGCCGGTGTCGGCGGCGGCGAGCGCCGACGCCGGGGCGACGGCGGCGAGGACGAGGAGGAGGGCGAACCACAGCGCGGGTGTCCGCATTTGGTGGGAGTGCACGTGGAACGCTCAAAACGCTTTCCATCACGTCACTGCTCGGGCTCCCGGGCCGTCACCGGGGTTCGTCGCCGTCGACGGGATGGGCGCTCGGCGGTACACAGTGAGAGCAATCAGTATCACTGCCCGACCGTATGACGTCGTGTTTTTAGTGCCCGCGGGAGTACGCTCCGGATATGCGTGCCGCCCCTCTCGCCCTCGCACTCCTCCTCGCGCTCTCGGCCGTGGCCGGGAGCGTGCCCGCGCTCTCGCCGGCGGTCGGCGGAGCGCAGTCCGTCGGCCCGTCGCCGACACCGGCCGCACAGCCGTCGGCGTCCGGATCGTCCCCCGTCACGGCGTCGGTACCGTCCGGCACGGCCCAGCTGTCCGACCCCGAGAACGTGAGCGGTCGTATCATCAACGTCCTCGGAATCCCCGCCGCCGAGGCGACTCGGAGCACCCTCGAGACCGAGTACGTCGAACTCGGCAGCGGACTGGCGTTCGCCTCCGACACGACAGACGTGCGGCTGGAGACCGCGAGCATCGTCGCCCGGATCGAATCGGCCGAGACTGCGGAACAACGCCAGCAGTATCTGCTCCAGGCGGTCAGCGCGGTCGAACAGCGCATCGTGTCGCTCCGCGCCCGACAGCGGCAGGTCGTCGCCGCGTACGGGCGCGGGGAACTCTCTCCCCGCCGCCTGCTGTACGAGCTCGCGCTGATCGACGCCACGGCCCGGGAGCTCGAAGACCGCCGGGCGCGGCTCCAGTCGCTCGCTCGGGCGACGTCCGGGTTCACCATCTCGGCCTCGCGGTTCGGCAACATCGAACTCGAACTGAACACGCTGACGGGTCCCGTCCGCGGCTACGCGGCCGCCGTGCTCCGCGGCGAGGCCCCGTCCGCCCGGTTCTTCGTCCAGTCGGGGACCAACAGCGTCGTCCTCGGCGTCATCCGTGACGGCACGTACGTCCGCGAGGTGTACCGCGGCCCGCTCCGTGGGGGGAGCTCCGACTCGTTCTCCCTCGTGGAGGCGCTGAACGTCACGGAACGGGCCTACCCGACCGTGGCCGCGATCCGCCTGCGCGACGACGTGCTCGGGAATCCCGACAGCGACACCACGCGCGTGACGATCGAACACGAGCGCGGCCGCCTCGTGGCCTTCGTCGACAGCGGGAGCAAGCGCGTCTTCAAGGAGTTCCAGTACCGCCCGCTGGATCAGATGACCACGCGGGCGTCCGTGTCGGCGGTCCGGGACGCGATGAACTTGACGGCGCACCGGACGTATCCCGGCGGTCCCGTGCGGCTCCAGCTCAACAGCACGACGACCGGCGAGCCCGTCGACGCGCAGATCACCGTCGGTCCGGCGGGCGGGCGGAGCTCCGTCGTCGGGCGAACCGGCCCCGACGGGTCGCTGTGGACGATGGCCCCGGCCGGCGACTACCAGGTGACGGCGATCGACGGCAGTTCGGTCGTGCTGCTCTCGGTGGAGCCGACGTCGACGCCCCTCGTCTACGGCGCGGTCAACGAGAGCGACGGGAACGGGACGGCGACGCCGACGCCCGCGCTCGACGCGTCGGCCTGATCGGGCGGCGTGCGGCGCCGACCCGCCGTCCCGAGCCTTCATTACCGATCGCGGGACCAGACCCCCCGTGAAACCTCGCGCTTCGGCTCCCGTGATCGGCGTCGTGGTCCTGCTACTGGTCGGTATCGGCCTCGGGAGCGTCGTCGCCGCGGGCGCGGAGGCCGTCGCGACCGGGGCGGGAGTCGATCTCACCGGGGGCGCGGGGCCGGCGGGACCGGTCGCGCTCTCGCTTCGGCTCGACGGCGACACGGTAGCGCTGACCCACGAGGCCGGCGCGCCGCTCGTCGTCTCCGAACTTCGCTTGATCGTCGCTGTCGACGGGGACCCGCTCCGCCATCAGCCGCCGGTCCCGTTCTTCGCGGCGCGGGGGTTTCGCGCGGGACCGACGGGACCGTTCAACGTCGCCAGCGACGGCGTCTGGTCGGCGGGCGAGACGGCGTCGTTCCGCCTGGCGGGGACGAACGCGCCGACGATGGCTCCGGGACGGACGGTTTCGGTGCGGATCGTCGTTGGCCAACGGACCGCCGGTCTCGTGCGGGGCGTGGTGTGATAGTGATTACTCTCGTTTCTCACCGCCGAGCGCCGTCAACGGGGTGGCGCTCGGTGGTACACAGTGAGAGCAATCGCTATGAGTGCCCGCCGTCGGCGGGTCGACCCCTCGTCGACCCGCGGCTCGTCGCTCCGTTTATTCTTCTGGCGCCCGCGCGATGGTCGTGATGGCGCGGGGGCTGCCCGGATACGCCTGCTGGATGTGGTGTTCGATGTCGACGAAGCCCGCCTCCTCGAACATCCGCTGGGCCTCGTCCTCGCCGTAGAACAGCATAATGGCGTCCGCGAGTTCCTGGAACAGGCGGTTGTTCGGATAGTCGGGTCCGACGACGAGGACGCGGTGACCGGGCTTCACGACGCGGCGGAACTCCTCGAGCGCGTCGACGGGGTTCGGCCAGTACTCGATCGACCCAGACGACCAGACGGCGTCGAAGGCGTCGTCGGCGAAGGGCAGGCGCTCGGCGTCGCCGCGGTAGAACCGCACCCGGTCTCGGGTGCCGAACTTCTCGAACGCCTTCTCCATTTGATGGCGGCTCTGGTCGAGGCCGTGGACGTCGTCGGTGTACCGGAGCAGGCCCTCGGTGGCGAAGCCGGTGCCGCAGCCGACGTCGAGGACGCGGTCGCCCGCCTCGATCCCGAACCACTCCAGGGCCTCGTCGCGCATCTCCCCGTTCCAGATGAAGGGGTTGATCCGGTCGTATACCTTCGAGAGGTACTTGTAGAACAGGCGCGCGTTGGCCTTGTCTTCGAGGACACCCATCGGGCGGCGCTTGGGACGGGGGAATCATAACCTTGCGGATCCCTCCTGTGGGCGTCGCCGCCGCCCGCTCGGCTCTCCGCGGAGTTCCGCAAACACCTTATACGGCGCTTGCGCTACGTTTCGATGATACGAGTATGCCGAGACCAGAGGTTCTCGAACGGATCAAAACGGCCGAATCCGAAGCCGACGACATCGTGGCGGAGGCGGAGGCCGACCGCGACGAGCGCATCGAGGAGGCTCGGCGCGAGGCCGAGGAGATCCGCACCGAAGCAGAAGCCCAGGCCGACGAGTACGAAGAAGAGCGGCTCGCCGAGGCCCGCGAGGAGATCGACCAGGAACGGCAGGAGATCCTCGAGGAGGGCACGGAGGCGCGCGAGGAACTGATCGCGTCGGCCGAGGATAACAAGTCGGAGGCCGTCGAGTACGCGATCAGCCAGTTCGAGGAGGCGGTA
>JBDGUM010000031.1:0-30929 GCA_042215855.1 Halobellus sp.
CCCCGAACGAGACGGCGCCCCGCAGCGCGGGACTCACTTCCGAGATCGTCGCCGTCTTCCCGGACCCGGTGGCCGACGGCGACCGCGGCGAGTACGTCCTCGTCGACGCCAGGGGGTCGAATCTCACCCTCGGCGACGGCGAATCGACGGTCCGCGTGCCGGCCGGCGAGCGCGTCGCGCTCTCGACGGCGCCGAACGCGACCCGGAGGATCAGCGGGGAGGGGCTCCCGGCCGTGGGTCCCGGCCTCGACCTCTCGAACGGCGGCGAGCGGCTCGTTCTCGAACAGAACGGCCGCGTCGTCGACGAACTCGAATACGACCGCTCGCGCGAGGGGGAGCGACTGAACGCGACGTCCGGCCGGTGGACGCCGCGCGGGCTGCGGCCGCGCCCGGCGGTCGCCACCGGCCCCGCGACGGCGACGGCGTTCGTGCTTCCCGACGGAGCCGATATCCCGATCGAAACGCTCCGCGGTGCCGATCGACGGATCCTGCTCGCGAGCTACACGTTCGCATCTCCCCGTGCGGCCGACGCGCTGCTCGCGGCACAGCGCCGGGGCGTGCGGGTGCGCATCCTCGTCGAGGGCGGGCCGATCGGCGGGATGACCATCGCACAACGGGCGCAACTCGATCGCCTGGCTGCCGGCGGCGTCGACGTCCGGCTGATCGACGGTCCGCACTCGCGGTACGCCTATCACCACCCGAAGTACGCCGTCGTCGACGACCGCGCGCTCGTTCTGACCGAGAACTGGAAGCCGGCGGGCACGGGCGGTCGCGACAGCCGCGGTTGGGGCGTGCGCGTCGACTCCCCCCGGACCGCTGACGAACTCGCGGCCGTGTTCGCCCACGACGCCGACGGCATCGACGCGAGGCCGTGGCGCGCGGTCCGCCGGAACGCGTCGTTCGTGGACGTCGCGCCGGCGGCGGGATCGTTCGGGACGCGGATCGAGTCCGAGCGAGTCGCAGTCGACCGGGTTCGCGTCCTCACGGCGCCGGGGAACGCCGGTACGGCGATCCGAGAGACGATCGCCGGCGCGAACGACAGCGTCGCCCTGATCGCACCGCGGCTCGACGTCCGCGGGCCCTACTTCGCCGCGCTCGTCGCCGCCGCGGAGCGGGGCGTGGAGGTGCGGATCCTGCTCTCGAACGCGTGGTACGACGAGGAGTCGAACCGCGCGGTGGTCGAGCGCGCCGCCGACCTCCGTGAGCGCGGGATCCCGATCGAGGCGCGGATCGCTGATCCGGAAGGTCGCTTCGGGAAAGTCCACGCGAAGGGGATCGTCGCCGACGACACTGTGATCGTCGGGAGCCTGAACTTCAACGCGCACTCCGCGCGGGAAAACCGCGAAGTCCTGCTGGCGCTCGACGGAACCGAACCCGCGGCCTACTTCGAGTCGGCGTTCGAGGTCGACTGGCGCGCCGCCAACGCCGGCGCCGGCACCGGTTCGTCGGGTCCCGCGTGGGCGTCTTCGGATCTCCGGACCCGGCTGACGATGGCGCTCGGGGCGCTCGCGGCGCTGCTGCTGGCGGCGTTCGCGCTGCGTCGGACGGTGGAGTTCGAGAACCGGGAGGAACAGTGACGGGCGTCGGTCATACTGATTGTTGTAGTCTCTTACCGGTGCTCACCGGGACCGGGAGCGGTGAGCACCGGTAAATAGTTACAACAATCAGTATCAGTCGTCGGTCTCGACGATCGCCTGCGAGGAGAGCTCCTCGTCGAGTTCCGCGTCGGCCATCTTGTCGACGAGGCTGTCGATGACGTCCCCGCGCATCCCCTTGACGAACTTGATCGAGCCGACGACGAGGTGGCCGCCGCCGGAGACGCCGCCGCCGACGACCTCCTCGTTCAGTTCGGCGACCATCCGCGGGATGTCGAGCCGGACGCCGTCGGAGCGGAGGACGGCGAAGTCCGGGCCGTAGCCGATCGTGATGACCGGCTCGCGGTGCTCGTTGACCTTCCGGTCGTGGAGCTTGCCCGTCGTCTTCCCCGGCGCGGGGTAGGTGAAGCGGTGGGCCCACTCGTCGAGGTCCACCGTGTAGAGGTGCGCGCCCGACTCCAGGCGCTCGTGTTCGAGGTGCGGCTCGGCGGCCTCCATCTGCCGCTCGACGTCGCGCTCGGCGCGTGTCGCGAGGAAGTCCACGAGTTCCCGGTGCCGCTCCTCGTCGTCGCAGCCGACGTTGAGGACGTCGTTGACGAGCGACTGGCCGTCGCTGTAGCGGAGCCAGTGGGCCGCGTAGTCGAGCGCCTCGCCGACGTCGAGGAGACGCTCGCGGTCGTAGCCCTCGTCCTCGGCGAGCGAGATGTACTCGTCCATGGCCTCGGCCTTCGAGCGGTCGGCGAGCCCCGCGACCGCGGGGACGTGCCGCAGGTCGTCGGTGAGATCGGGGTCGATCATCCGAGCGAGTTCGACGCACATCATCCCCGTGGTGATCCGGTAGTCCTCGTCGTAGAGGTAGGGGTTGACGTGGGCGTCGAGCAGGTCCTCGACCGCCTCGGGATCGGGGTGGTGGTGGTCGACGACCGCGATCGGAACGTCGTAGTGCGCGAGGTTCTCGTAGGCGGGGACGTCCTCCTCGGTCGAGCCGTTGTCGAGCATCAGCAGGAAGGGGAGGCGCTGGCCGTGGCGGGAGCGGCCCTCCAGCGCGAAGTTGAGGTCGCGCGTGACGTCCTCCATCTCGTAGAACGGCGCCTTCGAGGGGAGCCGCTTGACCAGATGTCGCGAGGCGTCGGCGTCGTCGTGGACGGCCTCGATGAAGTTCTCCAGCGCGAGCTGGACCGGCACCGAGGCGCACATCCCGTCGCCGTCGGCGTGGTGGCGCACCCGGATCGGCCGGCCCTCGAGGACGGTCCGGCGGAGGAGCCGCGCGAGGTCCCGCAGGTCGTCGCGGAGCTTCTCGAAGGCGTCCCACTCGACGAGCGGCTCGACCTCCGCGGGAGCGGCCCGCTCTTCGAAGGCCGAATCGAGGCGCTCGCGGGCCTCGGCCATCGCGTCGTCGTCGAGGCGGGTCATCGACTCGACTTCCAGCTGGAGCGAGCCGTCGTGGGACTCGACGGTGCCGCCGACGCGGACCACGTCGTCGAGGTCGATCGCGGGGAACGCGCGGACGCCGGCCTCGCGGAAGGCCGCGGCGGAGACGATCCCCGTCTCGTCGGCGATGCGGAAGACCGTCGGGCCGCCCGTCTGTTTGATCTGGGCGACCTGGCCTTCGATGTGGACCTCGTCGCCGGCGGACAGCCCGGCGATCGGCGTCAGATCGGGCTCGTGGTCGACGACGACGGTCTGGTAGGAGGACTCCCGGAAGACGTCGAAGGCGACGTCGCCGTTCTCCTTGATCTCCTCGAGCGTGACGGTCAGGCGGTCGCCGACCTCGTAGGAGCGGTCGAGGTTCGACTCGTGGACGAGGCCGGAGACCTCGTCGGAGACGTCGACGAAGACGCCGTACTCGACGACGCCGTTGACGACGGCGTGGTAGTGGTCGCCCTCGGAGACGTCCTCGAGCGTACAGTTCGGTGCGAGATCGTAGACGACGGGACGCGAGTCGGCCTCCGAATCCGGAGCGGACTCGCCGCCGGAATCCCCGGCGTTGTCGGCGTTCATACTGCCGAACAGTGGTGCGCCGGGGTTAAGACTTTACAATCGCTCCGAACGAGATCACCGGTGAAATCGGCCGTTCGCGGGCGTCTGAGCGTCCGCCCGCATCGGTCAGAGTGGGCCGGCCGTGGGACGACCGGAATCCTTAGAAGGCGACGCTCCCCACCGTCTCGTATGCGACTCTTCCGGTCGAGCGAGGTCCTCGGCATCGCCGCCGCCGCGCTCGACTTCGCGCGGGAGGCCGCCCGTGACACCCACCCGAACGAGTACATGGGGTTCCTCCGCGGCGAGCCGGCGCGGAACTTCGATCTCGACCGATCGGGCACGGTGATCACGGAGGTCCTGATCGTCCCGGGGACCCGCTCGGACCCGACGAGCGCGACCGTCGACAGCAACATGGTCCCGAACGACCGCCGCGCGGTCGGCTCGATCCACTCCCACCCGAACGGCGTGCTCCGCCCGAGCGACGCCGACCTCGACACCTTCGGCCAGGGGCGCGTGCACATCATCCTGGGCCACCCCTACGGACCGGACGACTGGCGGGCGTTCGACCAGCACGGCGACCCCCGCGACCTCGACGTCCTCGACGTCGACCTCCCCGACCCCGAGGAGTTCTTCGACTTCACGGAGGCCGACCTCGACGTCGACTACGCCGCCGTCGACGCCGGGGAATCGAACCGCCGCGAGGACCGCGACCGACGGGACGACGGGGGGTTCTTCCGGTGACGCGCCGCGTGGTCGCCCAGGGGACGTTCGACCTGATCCACCCCGGCCACGTCCACTACCTCTCGGAGGCCGCCGCGATGGGCGACGAACTCCACGTCATCGTCGCGCGCCGGGAGAACGTGACCCACAAGGAGCCGCCGATCCTCCCCGACCGCCAGCGCCGCGACGTCGTCGACGCCCTCGAGGTCGTGACCGGGGCCCACCTCGGCCACCGCGAGGACATCTTCGTGCCGATCGAGCGGATCGATCCCGACGTGATCGTCCTCGGCCACGACCAGCACCACGACGCCGACGCGATCCGCGACGCGCTCGCCGCGCGGGGGATCGACTGCGCGGTCGATCGCGCCTCCGCTCGCGAGCCGCGGTACGAGGAGGAGCTCCTCTCGACCGGTCGGATCATCGACCGGATCCTCGCGGCAAGGGCGGACGAGGCGCTCGAACGCGGCGAGTAGCGGTAGCGTCGGAGCACCGGCTGGGAAGTTGGCGACGGCGAAGCGAGAGGAGAGAGCCGAAACCGAAACGCGCGACTACTCGTTACTGCTCTGTTGCTTGTCGAGCCACTGCTGGTACTCCTCCTGAGAGACGACCTCGACGGTGAAGTACATCTGCGAGTGGGCGACGCCGCAGTACTCCGTGCAGTAGCCCTGGTATGTCCCCGTCTCGTATGGCACGGTCTTGATGGTGTTCACCTGGCCCGGGAAGGCGTCCTGCTTGAGGGCGAGTTCCGGGACGTGGAAGCCGTGTATTACGTCCCGCGAGGTGATCCGGATGAGGACGGGGCGATCGACGGGAACGACGATCTTCGTGCCCGTCGAGAAGTTCCCCGCCTCGGGGTAGGACATCTCCCAGCCCCACTGGTAGGCCTCCGCGCGGACGACGACCGGATCCCCTTCGATCGTGTCGCCCGCGGCGTTCTCCGCCTGCGGCTGGTAGGCGACGTTCTCGTTCGCCAGTACGCCGTAGGAGGCGACCCCCACGAACAGCAGGATGACCGCCGTGGCGATCGTCCAGGTGATCTCCAGGCGACGGTTCTCCTGGGTCGGCGCCGGGTCGTCGTTCTTCCGGAACTTCACCACCGTGTAGATGAGGATCGCCTCGACGAGGATGGTGACGGGAATCGCGATCGTCAGCAGCTTCCCGTTGAGCCCGTGGATGAGCTCCGCGCTGGCGGACGTCTGCGCGGCGACCGGGTCCGCGACCAGGCCCGCCACCACCACCGCGAGCAGTGAAACGAGTGCCAAACGCGTCTTTCGCATCGGTGGCGACTTAGGAACTACCACGTAAATAGTTGCTGACTTTCGCCATCGCCGCGCCGGCGCGACGGGGAAAGCGGGGGCCCTAAATACGGGGATTCCCAAGCCCACGTAGGTGACTTCCGTGGCGTCGAGCACATCTCACGACAGCTTTCACGGCCTGCTCGCGGCGACCGCCGTCGGGGTCTACTTCCTCCTGCTCGTCGGCGCGACGACCGCGCTGACGGACGCGGCCGCAGCGTGCGCCGCCTGGCCGGTCTGCGGCGACGGGTGGACGACGCCGACGTCGGCCGCCGGCTGGATCGCGGTCGGCCACCGGGTGCTGGCGGTGCTCGTCGGCGCGCTCGGCCTCCTCACGGTACTCGCGGGGCTGCGCGCCGACGTCGAACGCCGGGTGCTGGCGGCCACGGTCGCGGCCGGCCTCCTCTACCCGATCCAGGCGGGGCTCGGCGCCGTCGTCGCAGTCAGCGGCGCGACGGGGACGCTCTCGGCGCTCCACCTGACCGTCGGGATGGCCATCTTCGTCTCGCTCGTCGCGGCGCTGGCGTGGTCGCTGGAGCGCGCGACCGGCGACCCGAACGAGGATCCGGTCGACAGCGTCGATCTCGACCCGCCCGTCGACGACGGCTACGAGCCGACGATCCCGAGCGACCCGCGGGCGCGACTACTAGCGACCGCGAAGGCGTATCTCCGGCTGACCAAGCCCCGACTGATGTGGCTGCTGTGTCTCGTCGCCGCCGCGGGGATGGCGCTGGCGGCGACCACCGGCGGCGATCTGACCGTCGGAATCGTCCTCGCGACCCTCGGCGGCGGCGTCCTCTCGATCGGCGCCTCGGGGACGTTCAACCACGTCCTCGAACGCGACATCGACAGGCGGATGCAGCGGACCAGTGACCGACCGCTGGCGACGGATCTGGTCCCCGTCCGCAACGCCCTGGCGTTCGGCTTCCTCCTCGCGCTCGGCTCCGTCGCGCTGTTCGCGTGGGTGAACGTCCTCGCAGCGGTGCTCGGGGTGACGGCGATCCTGTTCTACAGCGTCGTCTACACCCTGCTCCTGAAGCCGAACACGGTCCAGAACACCGTGATCGGCGGCGCGGCCGGGGCGCTGCCGGCGCTCATCGGCTGGGTCGCCGTGACCGGCGAGGTCGGCCTCGGGGGCGTCGCGCTCGCGACGATCATCTTCCTGTGGACGCCGGCGCACTTCTACAACCTCGCGCTGGCGTACAAGGACGACTACGAGCGCGGCGGCTTCCCGATGATGCCCGTCGTCCGCGGCGAGACCGAGACGCGGAAGCACGTGCTCTTCTATCTCGCCGCGACGCTCGTCGCCGCGGGTTCGATGGCGACGATGGACGCCCTCGGCCTGCTCTATGCGCTCACGAGCGTCGCCTTCGGCGCGATGTTCCTGTACTTCGCGGTGCGGCTCCACTACGAACAGACCGAGGCCGCGGCCTTCCGCTCGTTCCACGCCTCGAACGCGTACCTCGGCGCACTGCTCCTCGCCGTGGTCGTCGACGCGCTGGTGATCTGACGATGGCGTTCGCCGACGCTGCCTCCCGCTTCGGAATCCGCGGGCGGGACGTGCTCCACGCGGCGCTCGTCGCCAACACCGTCGCGGCGCTGGCGGTGGCGTACCTGCTGGCGGCGGGGATCACGCTCCTCCAGCCCCGGTACACGGTCTACGGACTGCTCTGGGTGATCGTCGGCGCCCTCGCCGTCTGGAAGACCGACCCCCGGCCGACGGACGCGCGGACGCGGCGCCGGGCGGCCGCCGTCGCCGTCGCGTACTTCGTCGTGCTCGCGGCCGTCGGCGGCGTCCTGGTCACCGCGATGCGCCCTGGGGCGGGCGAGTTCGGCGTCCGGATCGCGACGCTCGCGCCGGGGTGGGGACCCGCGCCAGTCGTCTCGACGCCGTGGGCCGCGCTGGTGTTGATGCCGGCCCGCGTCGTCGGCTACCTCGCGCTGGCGTACCTGGTGTACGCGACGGTGATCGACGCCGCGGGCGCGGCGGTCTCCGGGATCGTCGGCCTCTTCTCGTGCGTGTCGTGCTCGTGGCCGATCGTGGCCTCGCTGCTGTCGGGCGTCTTCGGCGGCGGATCGGCGGTCGCCGCCGCGGCGTTCGACTTTTCCTACGACATCTCGACGGTCGTGTTCCTCGTGACGGTCGCGCTGCTGTACTGGCGCCCGGTCGTCGGCGGGCGACTGGACCGGTGAAAATTGCGATGGGGTCCCGACGGCTCATATTGTCTATTGTCAGTCATTACCGCCCGTTCGCCGGACCGGGGTGGCGAACGGGCGGTAAACAGTGACAATAGACAGTGTCACGCGAACCCGACCGGCTTCGGCTTCGCTTCGGTTCGTCCGGGATCGTCGGGATCGGTCGCGTCCACGCCGTCGTCGACGCGCTCCGTGACGTCTTCGATCCCGACGTAGTCGTCGGGGTCCGCGGGGGCGTCGCGGTCGTCGGCCCTCCGGGGGTCGGTGCGCGCTCGGTCAGCCGTCGCCTCGGCATCGTGTTCCAACTCGGCCAGCTCCGCCTTCCGCTGGGAGTGGTAACACATACCAAGACTGAGATACGGTACCGAGTGACAAAAGTCTGCTGCCGTCCATCCGCGACGCGCTTAACAGGCTATGGGGGCGAAGATCGGACGATGACGGCCATCGAAATCGAATACTGCGTGCCCTGCGGCTTCCTCGACCGCGCCGAGGAGATCCAGCACGCGCTGCTCGAACAGTTCGGCGACCGGCTGGACCGCGTCGCGCTCGTGACCGGCGACCACGGCGTGCTGACGGTCGCGGTCGACGGCGACGTCGTCTGGGACAAGTCCGAAGACGAGTACGACGTCGACGCGATCACGCGGCGGGTGCGCGACGAGATCTGACACGTCAGTGGCCCCAGCGGCGCCCCTCCTCGTCGTAGCGGGCCTCGAAGATGCGGTCCCACTGGGCATCGGAGAGATCGACGGCAGCGGCGCCGAGGTTCTCCTCTAGCTGATCGACGGTCCGCGCGCCGACGATCGGGATCACCGTCGCGTCGGGGTAGTCCATCAGCCACCGGAGCGCCACCTGTGCGGGCGAGACGCCCTCCTCGTCGGCGACCGCGCGGACGGCGTCGAGGACGTGCCAGCCCCGCTCGGAGAGGTAGAAGTCGCTGAAGCGGTCGTCGAAGGACGCCCGGGAGCCGTCGGGCGCGATCACCGCGGTCGGGTCGTCGGGGTCGGCGCGCTCGTACTTGCCGGTGAGGAAGCCGCCCGCGAGCGGCGAGTACGGACAGACGGCCAGCCCCTGGTCGCCGCAGACGTCGAGGTAGTCCTTCACGTCCTCGTAGTACCCGGCGTGGAACAGCGGCTGGGTCACCTCGAAGCGCTCCCTGTTCTCGACGTCCGACTTCCAGAGCGCCTTCGTGAGCTGCCAGGCCGCCATCGTCGAGGCGCCGAGGTAGTTCACCTTGCCCTCTTCCACTAACCGGTCTAACGTCGCCAGCGTCTCCTCGATCGGCGTCTCCTCGTCCCAGCGGTGGATGTAGTAGAGATCGAGGTAGTCGGTGCCGAGGCGGTCGAGCGTGCCCTCGATCTGCTCGCGGATGTGCTTCCGCGAGAGGCCCGAGCCGTTGGGATCGTCGGGGTCGAAGTCGAAGTAGACCTTCGAGGCGACGACGAACTCCGAGCGGTCGCGGCCGGCGAGCCAGTCCCCGATCCACGACTCGCTGCGGCCGCTGGGCGTGCCGTAGACGTTCGCCGTGTCGATGAAGTTCCCGCCGCGGTCGGCGAAGGCGTCCAGCAGGTCGTGGGCCTCGCCCTTCGTCGTCTCGACGACGCCGTCGGTCTCGCGGCCGAAGCGCCACGTCCCGAAGCAGAGCTCCGACACCTTGGTTCCGGTCGAGCCGAGCCGCCGGTAGGAGAGATCGCTACTCATACGTGAGTCGACACGGGGGAGGGTGAAAAGCGTGCGCGTCCCGACGTCGGAACGGCTCGGATCAGCGGGGAACTACTCGATCGGCTCGAACCGGAAACCGTCCCACTCCTGACTCGCGGGCTCGCGGATGCCGGCCTCGGGGTCGCGGAGTTCCTCGCAGTACACGGGCCGGACCGCGTCGCCGACGTCGATCTCGTCGGTCGTGACCTGGCCGATCGCGCGGACCGGCTCGCCGTCGACGTCGAACTCGACGATCGCGACCGTGTTCGGCTCCCGGACCCCGGGCGGCGTCGCGGTCGACGTCGTCCAGGTGACTACCTCGGCGGTGTACTCCCTCAGGTCGACCGTCCCCGTCGGCTCCCGGCCGCCGGGGCCGTACGGGTGGCCGGGGTAGGTGATGCTCCCGTCGGGATAGCGGTACGCCTCCATCGTCGGGTCCTCGCCCGCCTCGTCCGCGTCGTCGGTCTCCTGGCTCATACCTGACCCTCCAGGATCGTGGTCGTCACGCAGTTCCCGAAGCCGCCGACGTTGCAGGCGAGGCCCGTCTCGGCGTCGACCTGTCGGGGGCCGGCGTCGCCGAGGACCTGCTTGTAGATCTCGTAGACCTGCGCGACGCCCGAGGCGCCGAGCGGGTGGCCCTTCGACTTCAGTCCGCCCGAGGTGTTGATCGGGAGGTCGCCGTCGCGGTCGGTGACGCCCTCTTCGACCGCCTTCCAGCCCTCGCCCTTCTCGAAGAAGCCCAGGTCTTCGGACTGGAGGAACTCCAGGATGGTGAACATATCGTGGAGTTCGGCCACGTCGACGTCGTCGGGGCCGACGTCGGCCATCTCGTAGGCCTGCTCCGAGGAGTTGACGACGCCGCCCATCGTCGTCGGGTCAGCGCGCTCGTGGACGACGTGGGTGTCCGTCGCGCCGCCGATGCCCGTGACGACGGCGTACTCGTCGGCGTACTCCCGCGCGACCGACTCGGGACAGAAGAGGAGCGCCGCCGAGCCGTCGGTGATGGGACAGAAGTCGTAGAGCCGGAGCGGGTCGGCCACGATCGGCGACTCCAGGACGGTGTCGAGATCGACCTCCTTCCGGAACTGCGCGTGGGGGTTGTCGACGCCGTTTCTGTGGTTCTTCACCGCCACCTTCCCCAGGGACTCGCGGGGCGCGTCGTACTCGTTCAGGTAGTGCCGCGCGGTGAGCCCCGCGAAGGAGGGGAGCGTGAGGCCGTGTTTGTACTCGACGGGGTGGGTGAGCGACGCGATCACGTCGGTCGCCTCGGCCGTCGAGCGGTGGGTCATCTTCTCGCCGCCGACGAGCAGCGTCATCTCGGAGGCGCCCGAGGCGACCGACTGCCAGGCGGCGTAGACGCCCGCGCCGCCTGACGAGGAGGTCTGGTCGATCCGCGCCGTGTAGGCCGGGACCGCCGAGAGGTCGTGTGCGAGGGCGTTCGGGACCCCGGTCTGGCCCTCGAACTCGCCGCTCGCCATATTCGAGACGTACAGGTGCTCGACGGCGTCGGCCGACACCCCGGCGTCGCGGAGGCAGGCACCCCCGGCCTCCGCGAGCAGCCCGCGGATCCACTCCTCGCGCTGCCCGAACTGGGTCATCGACGCGCCGATGATCGCTACGCGCTCCATAGTCGCACACGAGAGGGCGACGGCTTACCGGTTTCCCTTTTTGTCCGCCGTCGGACGTGACGGGGCGACGCCCCGCGGAGCCCGGGCGATTCTCGAAGCCCTTACACCGGCGCCCGTCTCAGTCCCGATATGAACCTCGCCCTCGACTCCCTGGCGCCGAAGCTCGGTGCGGTCGCCTGCCTCCTGCTCGCGGGGGCCGTCTTCGCGCCCGCGCTCGTGGTGTCGGCGCCGGGTGCGGGCGTCGCCGAGTACTACGCGGCCGGGCCGATCGGCGTCTCGATCGTCGGCGTGCTCGCGCTGCTCAACGTCGTCGTCTTCCTCGCGGGCGCGCAGGAGCGCTCGGACCCCGCGACGCTCGCGGGCGTCGCGCTCGTCTCCGGGCTCGCGATGGTGCTGTTCTCGCTGCTCTGGGCGCTCGCGATCGAGCCGACGCTCCTCTTCAGTTTCCCCGCGGAGTACGCCTGGATCGAGAACCACCGCTGGGTCGTCGTCACGGGCGCGGCCGTCGCCGCGATCGCGGCCGCCAGCTACGCCCGAAGCGTGCTGAGCTAGTCCGCACCTGTACGCCGTCCCCCGATCGTTCGACGGGGGAGTCGAAAGCCCCTTATGTGCCCCCGGCGTAACTCGACGTGGACTAGGTCGGGCAGCTAGGCCCTGCTCACTACCCGCGATTTGGCCTTCAGCGGGGACCGAACCCGGGGGCGTCCGGTCAGACCGGCGCGGGCCCCGGAAGCCAACGTCGAAACCTCGTCCTTCGGGGACGGCGGTCCGCGGACGCCGGCCGCAGGGTCGGTTCGCCGCGGTTCGCCGTCGGCACCCCGTCAGGCGCGGAAGCGAGCAGCGGACCGACGGACGTTCGTCGCTCGGAGGATCGCGGGGTGGAGGAGGCGACCGGGATTCCCCGTGCCGGAACGCCGGGCAATCCCGCCGTCCACCATTCATTCGACATCAACCCTGCCGAGCCGCGCGTCCGTCCCGTTCCGCGCCCGGACCGCCAGCCCGCTGCGGGAGTGGGCGATCGCGTTCGCCGGGGCGGGGCTCGCGCTGGCGTTGGCGGGGCCGATCATCCGCCTCCCGCTGCGGGAGCGGGCCGCCCGCCTCGCGTACCTCGGCCTCGCGGTCTGCGTCGTCGCGGTGTTCTGGTTCCTGTTCGCGTTCCCGCAAGGGTGGACGCGGTCCGCCTACGCGCCGGTCATCGGCCTCTACGCGCTGGGCACGATCGCGATCGGGATCGGTGGGGTCTTCATCCCGCTGTTGACACCGACCGCGACGACGACCGCCGAGACCGACCTGACCGCCGAGGTCGAACGCCTCCGCGAAGACGTCGCCGGGGCCGAGGCCGACGAGGCCGACCTCGCGGCGCGGCTACGGTCCCTCCGGTCCAGCAGTGCCCGGTTCGAGCTCTACGAGGATCAGGGGGGAGAGTACCGCTGGCGCCTCCGGCACCGGAAGGGCAACACCCTCGCCGACTCGGGTCAGGGCTACGCCGAGCGGCGGAACGCCCGCGAGGGCGTCGAGAGCGTCAAGCGGAACGCGCCGAGCGCCACTCTCGGTGCCGTCGCCCGGCGGGAAAAAGCGAGAGGAATCAGTACGACTCATAATGACCAGTCTCACTGTTTACCGGTGATCGCCGTGAACGTGGATGGCGATCACCGGTAAGAGACGAGACTAGTCAGTATCAGCGCCGGGTCAGGCCGCCGCCTGACCGCCGCCCGACTGGCCCGAGCCCGAACCGGACTCGGACTCGGATTCGAATTCGATCTCGATCTCGCCTTCCAGCTCGCCTTTCGTCACGCTCACCGAGAGTTCCTCGGCGTCCGCGGGGACGAGGAACGTGATCGTCCCGTCGGCGTCCGTCGTTCCCACGTCTTCGTCGTTGACCGTGACCGAGGCGTTCGCGACGGCGCTCCCGTTCTGCGTCACGCTGAGCGTCGCGTTCTCGCCGCGGGTCACGTTGCCGACGAAGCTGGCGTTCAGCGTCGACTCCTCGGCGTCCGGCCGGTCGTCGGCCGCGTCGCCCTCGTCCTCGTTCTCGTCGTCGACGGGATCGATCTCCACGTCGGTGCCCGACTCGGAGATGACCGGCTTCAGGATGTACTTCCCGCTCTGGCCGGCCTTGATCACGGTGATGTCGAACACGAAGTCGACCTCCTCGCCGTTGCCGACGGTGAACTCCGAGTTGAGCTGGAGCTTGCCGCTCGGGAGCTTCACGCGCTGGCTGCTGCCGTCCTTGAGCGTCGCATTCACGTCGGAGACGTAGACGAACACCTTCTGGTAGGTGCCGTTCGGGACCTGGAACGACGAGAGCTTCGTGGCGTTCGCCCCTTGCAGGCGCGTCAGGTCGACCGTGCGGTTGTCGACCTCGTACTCGATCCACTCGCCGTCGCCCTCGTCGGACTCCTCCATCTCTCCGGTGGGCGTCGCGGTCGAGGTGACCGTCATCTCGGTCTCCGTCTCGGTCTCGTTGACGTCGTCTTCGACTTCGGTCTCGTTGGCGTCGTCGGACTCGTTCGCCTCGTCGCCCCCGTCAGCGGGCAAGAGCCCGACGCGCGTGATGGTGACGTTGAGGTGTTCGAAGTCGTCGATGTCGTTGCGTTCGTCGCTGATGTAGAGGGTCACCGTGCCGCCGCCGGAGCCGCTCGTCGACTCCGTCGCCGTACTGGTGCCCTCCGTCGTGACGTCCCCGCCGGATCCGGTGGTGCCGGCCGAACAGCCGGCGAGCAGCACCAGGGCCGCGACGAAGACGCTCGCGATTGCGTTGCGGTTCATTGCACTCTGACGTATGGACCGGACGACCTTTTATATCGACAGTCGTCGCACCGAATTCAATCGGATTTGCGTCGTTTAATTCGGGTAGAGCGGGCGTCTGACCCGATCGCGACCAGTTTCGGGTCCGCTATCCCCAGGCGCCGAGGCTGGCCTGTACGTCGCGGGTCGTCGCCTCCGGCGCGGCCTCGTAGCCGACCAGGTCCCGGAGGTCGGCGGCGTAGGTGCTCCCCGCGTGATCGAGGACCAGCAGGCGACCCTGAACCCCCCGGACGGTGCCCGTGGCGATCGTCTCGGCGACCGGACGGTCCCGGAGGTCCAGGCCGTACGAAAAGCGGAAGCGATCGTCCTCGCCGACGTCGAACGCCTCGAGGAGGTCGTCCCAGGCCGCCTCGTCGACGTCGCGGTGGAGCCCGTCGCGCTTCGTCGGGATTCGGATCCGGTCCGGGATATCGCGGGCGATCTCGGCCTCACGCTCGCGGGCGATCCGCCCGTCGGGGACGACGGCGAGCAGCGCACCGCGGTCGGCGCCCTGCTCGCGGAGCCGGGTCTCGAGCCGCCACTCCTTGGTCACGCCCACTTTGAACGCGTCGGGCGCGAACGCCGCGAGGTAGATCGCGTGCGGTTCGTGGCAGTCCATCTCGTCTTTGAGACAGGTGCCGGTGCACTTGGCACAGACCCACGTGGAGGCGTGGTGCGGACAGTGGGGCGCGGTCGGCTTCGGGCACGGGATGTGGCCGTCCTCCACGACGGTCCCGGCGCAGTGGCGCTCGCCGAGGGTGTACGCGAGCTCCGCTCCCGGCTCGAGCGACACGAACTCGACCGGGGCCGGCGACGCCGCTGGGGGACCGTCGGCGGCCGCAGACGCTCTCCCGCCGTCCGCGTCGCTGAGGAGGAGTCCCGGCTCGCCCGTGTCGTACCCGACGAACTGCACGCCCGCGGCTACGCGACGGGCGGGTAAAAGCCGTACCGTTCGGTCGGCGAACGCTCAGCTACTGGTCGCGTTGTAGACGACCTGGACGGTCGCGACGACGGTGACGGGGCCGCTCTCCACGTCGGAGCCGACGTTCGCCGAGGGCGTCGCCGTGGCGGCCGCTTCGAGGTCAGCGGGTCGCGGCGAGCCGCCCTCGACCCGGACGACGTGGACGCCGGTGATCGTGAGGTTCGCCGCCTCGGCCACGGTCTCGGCCTTCCGCCGCGCGTCGGCCATCGCGGACTGCCGCGCGCTGTGTTCGAGCCGCTGGCGGCGATCGGCCGAGAGCGTGAACGACACGTCCTCGACGTTGGTCGCGCCGTTCCGGACCGCGGTGTCGATCACCGCGCCGACCCGGTCGACGTCCGAGAGCGTGATCTCGAACTCGTGGGTCGCGCGGTACTGGACGCGCGGCTCCTCGCCCTCGCGTCGCGGCGGCCGGTAGTCGCGGCCGATGTCGTAGTACTGGGTCGTGATCTGGTCGTCGGCGAGGCCGAGTTCGGTGAGCGCCTCCCGCATCCGCGAGACGTTCTCGGCGAGGCGCTGCCGGGCGGTCACGGCGTCGTCGGCAGTCGCGGTCACGCCGACGCGGACGACCGCGCGGTTCGGCTCCCCGCTGGCGCTGCCGGCCCCGGAGACCTCGATCGTGCTACCCGACTGTGACTGTGCCGCGTCCGCCGCGGATCCCGAGAGGGCGCCCGAACAGCCCGCGAGCAGGACTAGCGCGACTACGCCGACCGCGGCGAGTGTGCGTCGTGGCATACGCGACGATTCGGCACCGGCGTAAAGGGCTTCGTGGTGGCTCAAACGGTCGTTTGAATTTGGCGACCGACGGTGAGTTCGGGAGGGGCGACCGCGGCCCATCCGAAGCCCCTTAGCGCCCGCGCCGCCTCGGTGGGTGTATGCACGACGAATCGGAGGTGGCCGTCCTCCGGTACGGCCACCGGCCCGGCCGCGACGACCGGATGACGACCCACGTCGGCCTCACCGCGCGGGCGCTCGGCGCCGATCGGGTCATCTTCCCGGACAACGCCGGCCAGTCCGCAGAGACCGTCGAGGACATCACGGATCGGTTCGGCGGCCCCTTCGAGGTCGAACTGACAGTGGAGTTGGACGCGACGATCCGGGAGTGGTCGGGCTCGGTCGTCCACCTGACGATGTACGGCGAGCGGATCCAGGACGTCGAGACCGACGTCCGCGCGGCCCACCGCGAAGGGCCGCTGCTCGTCGTCGTCGGGGGCGAGAAGGTGCCCTTCGAGGTGTACGAGCGGGCGGACTGGAACGTCGGCGTCACCAACCAACCCCACTCGGAGGTCGCGGGGCTCGCGGTCTTTCTCGACCGGCTGTTCGAGGGCCGGGAGCTGAACCAGGAGTGGCCCGGCGCCGACCGGCGGGTGCTCCCGCAGGCGCGGGGCAAGCGCGTCGTCGACGTGGGCGACTCCGAAGAAACGGCGTCGAGCGACGAAGTCGGCCGCGACGGCGAGTGACCGTCCGCCGACCCCGCCATCCGCAACTTTAAAACGACTGAGCGGCGCAACTGTGCGTAATGGCTTTTGAGGAGCTGCTGAACGACCCGGTCATCCAGAAGTACCTCCACGAGCTGGTCGGGCCGACGGGGATGCCGGTCGCCGCGGCGCCCCCCGACGGCGAGGTGACAGACGAGGAACTCGCCGAGGAGCTGGGTCTCGAGCTCAACGACGTCCGTCGCGCGCTCTTCATTCTCTACGAGAACGACCTGGCGGAGTACCGCCGGGTCCGCGACGAGGACTCCGGGTGGCTCACCTACCTCTGGACCTTCCACTACGAGAACATCCCGGAGAACCTCCGCGAGGAGATGGAGCGGCTGCTGGAGGCGCTCGAAGAGCGCCTGGAGTACGAGCGGACCCACGAGTTCTATCTCTCCGAGCCCGCAGGGATCCGCTTCGAGTTCTCCGAGGCGATGGAGCAGGGCTTCCAGTGCCCGGAGACCGGCGCGCCGCTGGAGCCGATGGACAACGACGACATGGTCGAGGCGATGGAGCGTCGGATCGAGGAGCTCCGAGACGAACTCAACGTCGAGGTCCACGACGACTGATGGTCGTCCTGGCGACCAAGTGCTACGTGAGCGGCGACGCCCGCGATCGTGCGCTCGACAGCTTCGACTCGCTCGTGGACAACGAGATCGGCGACCTCGACGTGACGTGGGAGATCACCCTCCGGGAGGACGACTTCCTCGACGTCGACCTCTCCGGCGAGGACGCGACCGTCGCCGCCAACGCCCTCGCGGAGACCTGGGGCGAGATCACCCCCGAGTTCGAGGCCGGCGAGACCTACGTCGGCACGCTCGAGTCCTGGGACGAGGACGGCTGGACCCTCGACGCCGGCAACGGGACCGAGATCCGGATCCCGGCCGACGAACTCGGCCTCGGCACGGGGACGCCCGTGCAGATCCGGGACCGCTTCGGCGTCGTCCAGCACTTCCCGCTCCGGTTCGTCTACGGCGAGCCGTCCCGACTCGCGGACGCCGAGCGCGACCGCCTCTACGAGTGGACCCGCGAGGAGGGAAGCGGCCGGGTCAACGTCAACAGCGCGACGCGGGGCGAAGTCCGCGCGACGGTCAACCGCGCGGGCCACGCGGCCGACATCGTTACGGTCGAGCGCCTGGGACTCTTGGAACAGAGCATCGTCTGTCCGGAAGACACCGATCCGCCGGGGCTGCTCGCCAGCATCGGCTCGTACCTCCGCTCGGAACTGAAGTGCGTCCTGACCTGACCAGCGCAGCGCCGTATCCCGCTTGACTACGAGATTATGAACCGCCGACTCCTGCTCGCGACCGCCTGCCTCGCCCTCCTGGCCGCCACGAGCGGCTGTCTCGGCTTCGGGACCGGCCCCGTGCCGCAGGACCGAATCGACAGCGACCCCGCCGCCGACTACGCGTGGGAGTCCAACCGGACGGTCCACGTCACCATCCAGCCGAACACGCAGTTCCGGACGGTGCTGCAGACCAACGGGACGACCCTCGAACTGTTCCGGCGCGACGGCTTCGGCGGGACGAACCCCCTCTCGGTGCAGGCGGTCCGCTATCGCTACCCCAACGGGACCGTCGTGACCGGCAGCGAGATCCGGGAGCGCGGCGGCGAGATCAGACGGACCCGCGACGAGACCATCGTCACGCTGCCGGAGGGCGCGCCGCCGCAGGGCGGCGAACTCGCGTTCACGAGCGGGGGCACGCCGAAGCGGTTCACGCTCCCGACGTACGTCGAGGGGACCTACGAGGTCGTGCTCCCGCCGGACCGTCGCCTGGAATTCCCGATCTTCGGGCAGGTCAGCCCCGGCAACTACGAGACGTCGCTCGACGACCGAGGGCGGGTGCACGTGGTCTGGGACGAGCCGGTGACCGCCGAGACGATCTCGGTGCAGTTCTACCTCCAGCGCGACCTCTACATCTTCGGCGGCATCGTCGCGCTCGTCGCCCTGATCGGCGTCGGCGGGTTCCTGTACTACCGCCGACAGATCCAGGTGCTCCGGGAGCAGCGCAAGGAGATGGGCATCGACGTCGAGACCGAGATCGACGACGACGACGGGCCGCCGCCGGGGATGCGGTAGCTCCGCTACACTCGCGAGCCGCGCTCCTTTTGTCCGCCTCGGCCCAGGGACCGGTATGCGCGTCGCAATCGTCACCGTCGGCGACGAGATCCTCGCCGGCGACACCGTAAACACCAACGCCGCGTGGCTGTGCGAACGACTGACAGAGCGCGGCGTCAGCGTCGAGCGGATCACCACCGTCCCCGACGTCGTCGCCGACATCGCCCGCGTCGTCAACGAGTACCGCGCGGAGTACGACGCGGTGGTCGTGACCGGCGGACTCGGGCCGACCCACGACGACGTGACGATGGAGGCCGTCGCCGCCGCCGTCGGTCGCGACGTCGAGCACCACGAGGAGGCCGCGCGGTGGCTGCGGGAGGAGGGCGGGTACTCCGCCGAGGACCTCGTCGAGGGGACGACGGAACTCCCTGCGCGGGCCCGGATGCTCCCGAACGAGGAGGGCGTCGCCCCCGGTGCGGTCGTCGAGGGGATCTACGTGCTCCCGGGCGTGCCCGACGAGATGGAGGCGATGTTCGAGCGCGTCGCCGAGGAGTTCTCCGGCGAGCACACCTACTCCCTCGCCGTCGACGTCGACGAGCCCGAGAGCGAGCTCATCGACCGGCTCGGCGACCTCCGGGAGCGCTTCGACGTCACGGTCGGCAGCTACCCCGGCGAGTCGGTCCGGATCAAGCTCACCGCGACCGATCCCGAGGCGGTCGAAGCGGCGAAGGGGTGGCTCGAAGAGCGGGTGGATCTGGTCGAGGAGTAGGCCTCACCGACCGAGCAGGCGGATCCAGACGACGACCAGCGCGAGGCTCAAGAGCAACACGACCGCCCCGGTCTCCGCGATCGGGAACGGTTCGCCGGTGACTGCGAGCGGGAGCATACCACACGCTTCCGCGGCGGCGTTCTTAAGGATTTACTGTCCAGCGTGTCGCTGTCGGCGGCGCCCCGCCCCCGACCGGCGGGCTTTTCCGCGCTTCGCCACTCGCTTCGCGTATGCGAATCGGTCTCGTCGTCAACCCGATCGCCGGGATGGGCGGTCGGGTCGGACTGAAGGGCACCGACGGGAAGGTCGAGGAGGCCCGTCGTCGCGGCGCCGAGCCGCGGGCTCCCGACAGGGCGCGGCGGGCGCTCTCGGAACTCGCCGAGCGCGGCGGCGACGTCGAACTGCTCACCTGGGGCGGCGAGATGGGCGAGGAGGTCGCCCGCGAGGTCGGCTTCGATCCCCGCGTCCTCGGCGCCCCCGAGGGCGACGGAACCGCCGCCGGGGACACGAAGGAAGCGGCCCGTGCGTTCGTCGACGCCGACGTCGACCTCGTCCTGTTCGTCGGCGGTGACGGAACCGCCGTCGACGTCGCCGAGGAACTGGAAGGGACGGAGACGCCGATGCTCGGCGTGCCCGCGGGCGTGAAGGTGTACTCGTCGGTGTTCGCGGTCTCGCCCGAGGACGCCGCCCACGTCGTCCGGTCGTTCGAGCGGACCGAGCGGCGCGAGGTGATGGACATCGACGAGGACGAGTACCGCGAGGGCGAAGTCCACCCGGAACTGCGGGCGGTGCCGCTCGTGCCCGTCGCCGAGGAACTGCAGTCCTCGAAGCAACTGGGCGGCGGCAACGTCGAGGCGCTGGCCGAGGGCGTCGCCGACGACATCCGCGCGAGCGACAAGACGTTCGTGCTCGGGCCGGGAAGCACCGTCGGCGCGATCAAGGACGCGCTCGGCTTCGACGGCTCGCCGCTCGGCGTCGACGTCTGGCGCGACGGCGAGGTGCTCGCCCGCGACGCCACCGAGTCGGAGATCCTCGACGCGCTCGGAGCGGAGAACGTCATCGTCGTCTCGCCGATCGGGGGGCAGGGGTTCGTCTTCGGCCGCGGCAACCCCCAGCTCTCGCCCGCGGTGATCCGCCGCAGCGACCTCGAGATCGTCGCGTCGCGATCGAAACTCGACACCGTCAGCGAGCTCCGCGTCGACACCGACGACCCCGACCTCGACGCGGAGCTCCGCGGGTGGACGAAAGTCCGCATCGGTCGGGTCGAACGTCGAATGATGCGGATCGTGTGACCGGAACGGGACGGGTATCGAGAGCCGGGATCCGCCTCACGTTCTTCCAGGCGCATTTAACATCCCCAGTATATTTGTATAGATATAAGTAGCATATAGTGAGAACTAAGGTCAGTCGAAGCCTGAAGGGAGATATGGAGACACGGAAGGTCCAACGGTTGGGCCCCTCGACGCTGGCGATGACCCTTCCAGCGGAGTGGGCCAAGGAACACAACGTCGAGAAGGGCGACGAGGTGTCGCTCCGGATGGGCGGCAAAGGCACGCTGACGGTCCTCCCCGAGTCCGCGAGCCAGGAGGACTCCTCGGCGACGGTCCGGGCCGACAACCTCGACGCGGACTCGCTCGAACGGGCGATCGTCGCCCAGTACGTCCTCGGACGGCGGGTGATCCACATCGAAAAGAGCGACGGCGCGCTCGACTCCGAGCACATCAACGCCGTCTACAAGGCCGAGACCCAGCTGATGGGCCTCGGCGTGATCGAGGAGACGCCCGACCGGATCGCGATCCGCTGTTCGGTCGACCCCGAGGACTTCACGCTGGACAACCTCCTGGAGCGGCTGGAGAACACCGGGAGCACGATGCGCGGCGAGGCGGTCAAGGCGCTGGCGCACGGCAACACCGACCTCGCCCAGCGCGCGCTGAACCGCGAGCGGCAGGCGAACAAGATCTTCGTCCTCCTGCTCCGGTTGATCTTCACCGCCTACCAGAACCCCAACCTCGCGCGGGCGGTCGGCCTCGAGTCGGGCTTCCCGCTCATCGGCTACCGCTCGGTGGCGAAGAACCTCGAACTCACCGCTGACAACGCCGAGGACATCGCGAACATCGTGATGGATGCCGAGGGCCACACCCTCGACATCGACTCCGGGACGATGCGGCGGATCCGGGAGTTCACCGATCAGGTCGACGAGCTCACCCGGACGGCGGTCCAGTCGGTCGTCGAGCGCGATTACGACAAGACCGTCGAGTGCCGGACGCTGTTCCGCCAGCTCCGCGACCGCGAACAGGAGATCCTCGACGACCTCCCGGAGATGGACAACAACGAGCTGCTGCAGGTGCGCGAGGTGCTCGTCAGCCTCCAGCAGACCGCCCAGTACGCGATGCGGAACGCCGAGATCGCGGCGAACCTGGCGCTCAACGAGGAGTCGGAACACGTCACGATCGGGTAGCCGTTCTACCCGATCCCGATCAGCCCGCCGTCGGTCGTCGTGGTCCCCGACCCGGTGTCCGTCGGCGTGGGTGTCGCGGTCGCCGTGTCGGTCGAATCCGGCGTCGGCGTCGCGGTCGGCGTTCACGGGACCGAAGCGGTTCTCGACGCCCGCGACCGAGGGGACGCCCAAGATCCCGGCCGCGAACGCCCCGCCGACGAGGAGGGCGACGACGAGCAGTACACCGACGACGGTCCGGAGTCGTATGAACTAAGTCCTGACCGGGCGAGACTCCGGTATGGAGACTGCTTCCGCCGCCACGGACAAGGGATTCGGCCTGACCGTCCTCTTTTCCATCGTCGCTCTGCTCGGCGTGGCCGGGATGTTCGCCGCGGGGCTGACCGGGGCCCAGCTCCTCGCGGCCGTCGGCTTCGCCGTCGCCGTCGTCGCCGCCTCGCTCGCGGTCTCGGCGACGCACCTCTTCGGCTGACGCCCCGACCGGGGGGAGGAGAGACCGAACGGACGAGAGGCTTAAGACCGAACCGTCCCTAGGACCGGCGTGATGAGCGAGTTCACCGAAGAGGAGCGACGGATCGTCGCCTACCTCCGCGAGAGCGTCGCCGCCGGTGAGCGCTACTTCCGCGCGAAGAACATCGCCGACGCGATCGGCCTCTCGGCCAAGCAGGTCGGCGCGCGCCTCCCGCGGCTCGCGGAGAAGTCCGACGACGTCGAGATCGAGAAGTGGGGCCGGGCCCGCTCGACGACGTGGCGCGTCACCCAGAGCTAAATCGATGGACCGGCCACGAGTCAGGGCCTTTTTTGTCTCCGCCGCCGAGGAGCGTGTATGACGGTACGCGTCCGGCGGGTCTTCGAGTTCGACGCCGACCCCGAAACCGTGTGGGAGTTCATCGCCGATCCCAGCAAGCGAGCGGACGCGATAAGCGTCGTCGAACGCTACGAGGTCGACGAGGATACGGGGGGCGCGACGTGGCACGTCCGCCTCCCGATCCCGCTCGTGAACTCGACGGCGCGAGTCGAGACCGAAGACGTCGCACGCGACCCCCCGGAACACGTCAAGTTCGTCGGGAAGTCCTCGGTACTGCGCGTGACCGGCGAGCACACGATCGAGCCCACGGAGTCGGGGACGAGGCTCGTGAACGAGTTCGTTGTCGACGGGCGCGTCCCCGGCGTCGAGCGATTCTTCAAACGCAACCTCGACACCGAACTGGAGAACCTCGAGGGCGCACTCCGCCGGAGCGTCGAGGGGACTGACTGATACTGATTCTTCTCACTGTCTACCGCCGAGCGCTACCCCCGTCGACGGCGCTCGGCGGTAAGAAACGAGAGCAATCAGTATGACGGTACCACACCGGGTATCCCGGTACTACCGGACCGACGCGTCCCGGTGGGTTTATTGGCGTCCCCGTGCTACGATCCACCGCCGACGACCGACGCTTTTCTCGTCGAAGTCGGCACACGCCCGCCACACTCGCCGCAGCGCTCGGGGTCCGCTGTGGCTCACGCGTTCAGCTCCCTCCGCCCGGAGAGGGAGCCTGTACGCCTCGCTCCCACCACCTCGGCCTCACTCCCCTTCCGCTCCCACTCTCCCACCCGTCAGATCCAACAGTTTCGGGACTGGCCGACGGAGCCGCTGAGCGACCGCGACGGCGAGGGCCACGACGGCGACGACCTACGGCGAGGACGCGCGCTTCTCGATCTCGCCTTTCAGCACGGCGGCGTCGAAGTCGTGGTCGGGACGGATGTTGACGAAGTCCAGAAAGCGCGCGGCGGCGAGCAGTTCGGCGGGCGAGAACTCACCCTCCGCGGCGTCGACGGTGCGTTTGCCGCCGATCAGCGGTTCGAGCGCGCCGAGTGCGCAGGCGAGGTCGTACGCCTTCGCGTCCGGTGCTCCCTCCTCGCGGACGTTCGTGGCGTCGATGAAGTATATCTCGCCGTCGCAGATGAGCACGTTCTCCGCCCGGAGGTCGCCGTGGAGGAGTTCGTGGTCGTGCATCGTCGCGAGCGCCTCGAAGAGCGCCGGTGCGAGGTCCGCCTCCGCCTCCTCGTCGAGTTCGTCGAGCGTGCGGAACTCCGGGAGGTATTCGAGCACCAGGACGCCGAGACCGTCGACCTCGAACGCCTCGACCGGTTCGGGCGCGTTGAGGCCGATCTCGCGCATCCGCTCCGTCGCTTCGAGCTCGTGGCGGGCCATCTCGACCGGGTCCGCGAAGTGCTCGAAGAAGCCCTCCGTCCCCGAGGAGAACGCGCCGAGGTTCCGGCCGGTCGTGAAGAGCGCGTGCACGATGGAGTTCTGCTGGGAGATGACCTTCACGAACCACCGGTCGTCGACGACCATCGGCGTCGACAGCCAGTTGTCGGCGTCGAGGAACCGCACGTGGACCTCCTCGCGGCCGTAGCGGTCCTTGATCTCGCGGGCGACCGCCTCCAGGCGCGACCACTCGACCCGACCACGGAGGAGGCGACGGAGCTCCATATCCCGAGATAGGTCTCGGGGCGTATATATATCGCCCTCGCGGGAGCGACCCCCGCAGGCCGCCGAACGGCCGAGACGCCGACGCTACTCGTCCGCCGCGCGGACCGTCAGTACCGGGACCGGAGAGCGGCGAACCGTGCGCTCGGTGATGCTCCCGAGGAGGTACCGCTCCAGGCCGGTCCGGCCGTGAGTCCCCATCACGATCAGGTCGCAGCCGTGGTCGGTCGCGTAGTCGACGATGACGTCGTCGGGGATCCCGGGCTCGACGGCGGTGGTCGTCTCGACACCGGCGTCGGCCGCGCGGTCGGCCGCGTCCTCGACGACCGACTCGGCGCGCTCGCGGAGGGTCTGTTCGACCTGCTGGGGGCTGATCGCGGGCGCGCCGTGGCTCACGTCCCGGGAGTCGACCACCGAGAGGACGTGCAGTCCGGCGTCGTACCGGTCGGCGATGTCGATCGCGTGGTCCATCGCGCGAGCGGCGCAGTCGCTGCCGTCGGTCGGAACGAGGATGCGTTCGTACATAGGCGAGCGTACGCCGACCCGCCAGGTAGTCGTTTGGGTGACTACCACCGAGTGAGAATCGATCGCCCCGGCGAGTCGGTCGGTTTGCGGGCGTCAGCCGCGCCCGATCACTCGATCAGCCGCTCGGCGATCCGCCGGGCGCCCTCGGCGGGGGCGAGGTCCGGCCGATCGGCGGCGATGCAGTCGACGTCGCGGTCCAGTTCCGCGGAGAGCCGCTCCTCGAAGACGTCGACGATACCGGGGATGCACGCCATCCCGCCGGTGAGGACGATCGGCTTCGAGAGCGCGAGCTGGTAGGGCTTCATATGGTCGTTCGCGAGCTGGGCGAGGAAGTTGTTGGCGACCTCGTCGACGGCGTCGTCGACGTAATCCGAGAGCGGCTCCATCACCGAGCGCTCGATCGTGAACTCGTGGGCGCCGCCGCCGGGCTGCTGGATGACGTCGGTGAACGGCTGGAAGTCGTCGAAGTCGGCGTGTTCCTCCTTGTACTCGCGGGCGGTCGTCAGATCGATGTTGACCCGCCCCTGGGTCTCCTCCTCGACGGCGTTGGCGATCCGGCGGTCGACCTCGTTGCCCGTGACGGCGCCGGAGACGAACGGCGAGAGCTGCTCGCCGTGGCGGTACGCCGAGGCCTCGAGGTTCGTCGAGCCCATATTGACCGCGGCGAAGACCTCGTCGATCGCCTCCAGGTCGTCGCCGAACGCCGGGATCGCCCCGCAGAGCGACTCGGGGAAGCTCCGGACGAGGGCGTCGCCGACGGGGCTCTCCTCGATCACGCGGTTGAGGTTCTCCAGGCCGGGCTCGTTGTCGATCGTCGGGATCGCGTAGACGACGGCGCTGTTCGCGTCGAGGCCCTCGCTCGCGACGACCTCGTCGAAGAACTTCGCGGCGAGTTCGGCGCGCTCGTCGTCCTCGGGGAGGCCCGAGCGGAGCATGTACTCCACCTTGTCGGGGTACTCCCGGGCGGCCTGCTCGCCGAAGAGGACCTGCTCCTCGCCGGTCAGGGCGTCCTCGAACGTGGCGAGGCAGGTCAGCGTCCGGACCGTGTGAACCTCGCCGTCCCGGACGTACTGGAGGACGGTCCGGGTGCTCCCGAGTTTGACGCCGACGGGCGTCGGCCCCTCGGCGGTCGCCGCTTCTGACTCGTCCGCGTCGCCGTCTGACGACGCGTCTGCTTCGTCGGCCATACCAGGACCGACAAGCAACGGATAAAAAATCCTGTCGGTCAGCGAAGTGACAGGAACGGCGGGCGCGCCTACTGCATCGACGCCAGGCGGGCGATGTAGACGAGACTCAGGTGGTGGTCGTCGACGTCGAACTCGGACGTGTCGGTCACCTCGCCCGAGAAGCCGACGAGGTAGTCCTGGAGCTCGGCCTCGACGTCCTCGGTGAGCCAGTCGACGGTGTGGTAGTACCGGATGGCGTCCATCGTCCGCTTGAAGCCGCCCTTGAGGACGAGGAACTCCAGCCAGTCGAAGACGAGCCGCTCCGCGGCGTAGGCGTCCGGAAGCGTCGTGAGGTACGGCTTCGAGAGCCCGTCGGCGGCGGCGGTCTCGTGGACGAGGAGCTGTTCGAGCTGGTTCCCCCGGAGCGCTTCGCCGGCGCGCCCGCGCGGGCGCTCGCGGACCTCGGTGTCGAACTGGAACCGGCCGACGTCGTCGGGGCGGTCGGATCTGCCCCCGGACCGCGGTCGGGAGACGTCCTCCGAGCGGCCACGGTGCCGACGCTCGCCGCCGCGCCGACCGTCACGCGACTCGCCGTCGCGGCCGAAGCCGAGGTCGCTGGCGATCCGGTCCGCGCGGACGACCTCGTCGTGGCCGTCGGCGTGGTCCGAGTCGCCGCGGCGCGGCGGCGAGACGTCCTCGCGCGGGCGAACCGAGACCTCGTCGGTTCTGCTGCGGCGGTCACGGTCGCGATCGGTACGGCCGTTTCGCCGCCGACCGTCGGCCCCGTCGTCGCGGCGCTCGTCCCGCTGACGGTCGCGCTCCGCGCGCTCGCTCCGACGGTGTCCGTCCCGCCTGCCGTTCCGTCCGCCGCGGCGATCCGGGCGATCGAGCGAGTCGCGGCCGTTCGACCGCCGTCGGTCGCGGCGATCGGCCGATCGCGACTCGTCGGCTTCCTCGGGGTCGTCCCGCTGACGGTCGTTCCGCCGCTCGTCCGCGATGCGCCTGAGTTCTCGGAGGTCGTAGTCGTCGGGATCGATGGTCATAGCCTGAGTGATCGCGGCGCGCCCGCCGCCGTAGTCCTACCCGACGGTTTCTCGGTGCGTGCATAAACGTACCTCCGAAATTATCAGTGGAGATATCTGGCCGGAGGGTCGCGGAATCGCAGCGGGTGAGAGAACGCGACAGGCCGCGGATCAGAGCACTTCCGTGTCGTCGTGGGCGCGTCGGACCGAGAGCGCGCCGGTGGAGGCGTCCAGCGACAGCGACCGCCCGTGGTCGCCGCCGACGTCGCTGGCGACGATCGGGACGCCGTGGTCCGCGAGCACATCCTCCGCGGCGGCGACGTTGCGCTCGCCGATCCGCCCGGCGCCGGAGTCGAACTCGAACATCGCGCTCCCGCCGGCCACCCGGGCCTCGATGCGGGATCGGTCGGCGCCCGCGTCGACCATCGACCGCAGGAGGCCGCGGACGGCGGTGTCGACGTACTTGGCCTCGTCGGCCTCCGCGTCCCCGTCCTCCCGGGCGTCAGACACAGCGGCGGGGCTCCCGCCGTCGGTCTCGCGTCGGCCGTCGCTCGCGTTCGGGAGCATCGCGTGGGCGAGCCCGGCGACGCCGGCCTCGGGATCGACGAGCGCGATGCCGACGCAGGAGCCGAGACCGCTCGTCACCAGTTCCGCGCCCGTCTCGGCGACGGCGTAGTCGGCGACGCCGACCTTGACGCGCTCGGCGGTGGATCGGTCGGACGATCCGTCGTTCGTGTATACCTTCATTGGTTTGTTCGGAGGGACGCGACCCGCGAGGGCCGCAGGGAGCGTGACCGTGAATCAGTTCGGTTCGGGCTCGGGCGCGAGCTGGTCGAAGGCCGCGCGCAGTTCCCGTTCGTCCGGCAGCGCGTAGATGTCGCAGGTGAACGTCTCGTCGGGGGTGACGATCGCCGAGTCGATCAGGAACGCGTAGTCCTGGGTCCGCGCGAGTTCGGTCACGAGCGGGTCGACGATCGCGGAGGCGATGTCGTCGACGTAGGTCGGCGGGGAGATCTCGATCGTCGTCTCCAGGGCGTTGGCCCACCCGTCAAGGAAGCCGGAAGTGACGATGTTACCGATCTCCTGGATGGCGCTCTGCCGCATCGCGGGATCGGCGTCCATCCCCGGCATCAGCGCGTCGGCGACGCTCTCGGCGGAGTCGTGGTCGAACAGGATCGCGATGTACCCCGAGGGGGTCCCGGTGAACTCCAGGACGACGCCCCGGCGGGCCTCGTCTGTCAGCTCCATCGGCACGCCCTCGACGGGGACGAAGCTCAGCCGGCTCACGTCGACCGAGGTGTCGATCCCGGTCATCGCGGTCAGGTCCTCGGAGGCCTGCCCGGCGCCCTCCGTGATCATCCGTGAGAACGACGTGAAGGTCTCCACCGGGATGGCGTCGTCGGCCTCGCCGGCCTCGTCGACGATCGTCTCGACGGAGTCGCGGGTCGGGAGCATGTAGATGTAGAACCCCGCCTCCTCGCTCACCGTCTCGAGGTGATTCCGGAACGCCAGCACGTGTCCGGTGTCGAGGTCGGCTTGGGCCGATGCGTCGCCGGCGCCGTCGGGTCCGTCGCTCGATCCGGCTTCGGGCCCCGGCCCGTCGACGACGTCCCGGAGCGAGCGGTTGGCGTCGAGTTCGACGTACGTGGGCGTGGTGATGTCGATGGCCTCGCCGAGGAAGTCCGCCCAGCCGTCGATGAAGCCGCCGAGCATGATGTTCCCGAGCTCCTTCAGGCCGCTCGTCGCGAGTTCGCTTTCGGGGTCGTCGGAGGCGCCCGGAACGAGCGCGTCGACGAGTTCGACCGCGCGGTCGCGGTCGAACGCCAGGATGGTGTGGCCCGCGATCGCGCCGGAGAAACCGATGTGGACGGTGACGAGGTCGCGCTCGCGGAACTCCCGCTCGACGTCGGCTCTCGTCGCCATCTCGATCTTCGTGACGGCGACCCGCGCGTCGAATCCAGTCAGCGCCGCGAGCGAGCCGGCCGCCTCCTCGGCCCCCGAGTGGGCCAGGTCGCTGAACGTGCGAAGCGACTGGACGTCGAGGTTCATGCTTCGACGCCCACCACGTCGTCGATGGCCTGGAGGACGTTGGGCTTCTGGAACGGCTTCGTGATGTACCCGTCGGCCCCCGCCTCGACGGCCTCCCGCATCTTCTCTTCCTGCCCGACGGAGGTACACATAATCACCGAGGAGTTGGGGTCGATCGACTTGATCTCGGAGGTGGCCTCGATCCCGTTGCGGATCGGCATCACCACGTCCATCGTGACGACGTCGGGGTCGAGTTCGCGGTACAGTTCGACCGCCTCGACGCCGTTCTCGGCCTCGCCGACGACCTCGTGGTCGTCTTCGAGCAGCTGCTTCAGCAGGTTCCGCATAAACGCCGAGTCGTCGACCACCAGTACGCTGCGTGCCATATCCTCCCTTCCGAGAAACGCTGTATAAACGCATCGCCCCTATTATCAGTGCTGATACGGATGCTCACCGGCGTCGAACGGGCGTCACTCCTGCGGCGGATCGGAGGGGATCCGGAGCCCCTCGCCGCGGAGCGCGCTGACCAGGTCCCCGATCGAGTCGTCGAGGCTGAGACCGTGGCGGTCGAGCACCGAAGCGAGCGCCTTCGTCGGATAGGCGACCTGGGTGTCGGAGGCGAGAAGGAGGATCGCGAGCGCCTCGCGTCCGGAGACGTCGGTGTCGATCTGCTCGACGTACCACGAGGCCAGCTCGCCGAACGCGGTCGCGACGTCGTCCGAGAAGTGCTCGTGGTGGGCGATCTCGCCGTCGAACGCCGCGGTGAGGGCGAAACCGTAGTCGGTGTCCCGTTCGGAGACGTAGCGGGACATCTGTTGGCGGGCGAGGCTGCCGCGGTCCTCGACGTCTTCGTCGTCGGCGTCGTCGACGGAGGGCGTCTCGTCGTTATCGGTCGCGACGACGTAGCGCCCCTCGTCGAGTTCGGCGACGCGCTCGGAGGCGGTGTAGTCGAGTTCGTCGGGCCTGACGACACCCTCGTCCTCGCGCGCGCGAGACGGCGCGTCGTCCGGAGGGTCCGCCGGGGCCATACCACGTGGTGTCGTCGGCGCGATAATAAGCCCATCGCAGCCGCGAATCCGGGTTCCGACAGGGGTCCGGCGGACAGGTCGACGAGCGAACGAGCCTCCTCGGACGAATCGTCCAGTTTCAATCGTTCCGAAACGGTTCCGAAGAGGGTGTAGAGGACCTCTACCCGAATATTTTCAGTATCAATACCGATATTGAAACAACCGTCACATTCAGGTGATTCCGAAATTAAGGTCATCCTACTATGGAGTCCGACAGGACGCTGTCAGCGCTCGGGAACGAGTACAACCCCGACATCCTGCGCGCTGCCGACGAGGCCCACTCCGCCCAGGAATTCAGCGAGATGCTCGACATCCCGATCGCGACGTGCTATCGCCGGATCGAGGAACTCACCGGCGCGGGTCTGCTCGAGCTGCACGACCGCGTTCTCTCGGACGAGCACCGCCGGACGAACGTCTATCGACGCGAGATCGACGAGATCGTGATCGAGTTCAACGGGAACGATCTCAACGTTCAGGTGACAGAGCGCCCCGAGGTGAAGAACAAACTCGACGACGTCTGGCGGCAGATCTCCAGCGAGTAATCGTTCACGCGCGCATCGCTCTCGGGTAGGCGAAAGTGAAGATACCCTACTGAAGAGCCGGGACGGTGAGTGTAGCCTGATCCTACCGGTCCCGAACCGACGGCCTCAGATCACTGTTCGCCCTGAAGTGCGAGCTGTCGGACTCCGTCGTCGCGCGGTGGCGTTTTTCCTACCGAGAGCTCGAGATCGAGTAGGTGGTCCCTGAACCGGTCGAATATCGTTGTTTCAGGACCCGAGACGAGAGTATCATCTCTGATATCCGGAACCATACCATTATGTACAGACCGAATTTCTGTCGACGTGACGGTCCTCACCTCCGGGGAGGAGGCGCGGGGACCAGACTGGAGACAACACAATATGTTCGAAAAAGACGACGCCGACCGTGGTCAGGTCGGTATCGGGACGCTCATCGTGTTCATCGCGATGGTGCTGGTCGCCGCGATCGCGGCCGGCGTGCTGGTGAACAC
>JBDGUM010000110.1:0-30470 GCA_042215855.1 Halobellus sp.
GCCACACCGGCAGTCCTCCCCAGGTCGCCGCGTCCCGCCAGAGGAACCACGGGATCGCGAACGTCACGAGTACTGCGAAGACCCCGATCCAAAGATAATCGGTCTTCTTCCGCGTCATCGAATCTCTCTCACCGCTCGGTAAAGGTAAATATTGTCTTTCGAAGTTCGATCTGCTACCACGAAGAGAATTTTTCTTCGATACGCGATGGTAGTGGCAATCGCTAATTCGATTGGCGGCAGTCCGCCGATGGAGCGATTCTCCGTCCCGACTCCCGAGGTCGACGCCGACCCCGACGAAAAATTGTTACTTATTTGATGCGTTACGACGGGCGAACCGACGGACCGTCTCGCGGTGCGGACTCGTCCGGAGTCCGACGCCGTCCGGGCGCTTTCGTGGCTGTTCCGCCCGTCTGGTGGAGTTTCGGTCCCTTGGCCCGATCGGGTCGCGATCGCGATCCCGCGGCCCGAGTATCATATTCTGTCTCCGACACGATAGCTATTTGCCGCGAGCGGCCCATATATAAACACGTCATCGGGCTTCCCATGACGCACACATCACCATCACGCCGCCCTCACGGGGGGATTCACCAATGGAAGACACCGAAAAATATCTCATTCACGCAGCGATCACCGCCGACGGGGTCGTCGAGCGGTCCGACGTCGTCGGGGCCATCTTCGGCCAGACCGAGGGGCTCCTCGGCGACGACCTGGACCTCCGCGACCTCCAGCAGTCCTCGAAAGTCGGGCGCATCGACGTCGAGATCGACTCCCAGAACGGCCAGTCGTTCGGGACCGTCACCATCGCGAGCAGCCTCGACAGGGTCAAGACCGCGATCCTCGCCGCCTCCCTCGAGACGATCACCCGCGTCGGGCCCTGCCGGGCCACCGTCGAGGTAACCGACATCGAAGACGTCCGGGAGGCAAAGCGCCGCGAGGTCGTCGAGCGCGCGAAGGAACTCCTCTCGGAGTCGTTCGACGAGAGCGTGATGTCCTCGAACGAGATCCTCGAGGAGGTCAAAGAGAGCGTTCGGATCGAGGACATCGAAGAGTACGAAGGGCTGCCTGCCGGTCCGAACGTCGCCGACTCCGACGCGGTCGTCGTCGTCGAGGGGCGCGCGGACGTCCTGACGCTCCTGGGTTACGGGATCAAGAACGCCGTCGCCGTCGAAGGGACGAACGTCCCCGACGCAGTCGCGGACCTGACCCAGGACCGCACGACGACCGCCTTCTTCGACGGCGACCGCGGCGGCGAACTGATCCTGCGGGAGCTCTCGCAGGTGGGCGACGTCGACTACGTCGCGTTCGCGCCCGCCGGCCGCTCGGTCGAGGACCTCAAGCGTCACGAGGTGTTCGCGGCGCTGCGCGACAAGGTCCCGATGGAGTCCTTCGAGTTCGCCGCCGAGACCGACGAGGATGCGGACGCCGACGCGGCCGCCGAGGGCGCGCCGACGGACCCTCGCAGGGGGTCGCCGACGACTGAGTCGGCGGCCCCGGGCCCGGAGCGGCCCACGCAGGCGGAGCTCGACCCCACGGACGTCGCGTTCGATGCCGACCTCGACGCGGCGTCGGACGGATCGGACGGATCGGATGAGTCGGTCAGCGAATCCGAGACGGAACGCGAGACCGAGTCGGCCTCCGCCTCCAGTGCGGACGCCGATGGCGACGACGAGGCCGAGGGATCGGAGAGTTCGGAGGAGTCGGCGAACGCGACATCTGTCGACCCCGCCGACGCCGATGACGATACCGAGGCTCCCGTCGCGGCCGAGGAATCGGGCGAGGCGAGTGACGAGGCGGACGAGTCGGCCGAGGCGGCCGCCGACGACCCGCGCCCGCAGTCGCTCGGCGACCACGTCCGCGAGGTCATCGACGGCGACACGGGGCGGATCCGCCTCCTCGACGAGGACCTCGTCGCGACCGGCGAGTACCCGCTCGAAGAGGCGTTCGACGCGCTCTCGACGGCCGAGCCGGTCCCCTACGCCGCCGTCGTCGACGGCGAGTTCACCCAGCGCCTCCTCGACGTCGCGGCCCAGCGGGGCGTCGACCACGCGGTCGCCGAATCGACCGGCGAGTTCGTCAAGAAGCCCGTCGGCGTCCGCCTGCTGACCGCCGATCAGTTGGCCACGTCCGTCGCGAAATAGCTCACGCGTCGTACGCGTAGACGATCGCGTCGGTCCACTCGTCTCCGTCTTCGTTCCCGTCTCCGTTCTCGCCCTCGTAGAACCGCGGCTGGTACGCGACCGGCCGGAACCCGAGCGACTCGTAGAGCGACCGCGCCGGATCGTTGTCGACCGCGACCAGCAGCGTCAGCCGCGTCCCCGGCGCCTGTCCGTCGATCGCGGCCTCGACGAGCGCGCGGCCGTAGCCCTCCCGGCGGTGCTCGGGGTGGACGACGAGTTCCGCGAGGTGGGCGTCGCCGTCGCCCTCGCCGCTCTCGCCGCCGCGGCCGACCACGAGCACGTAGCCGACGGGACGGCTCTCGGGTTCGGGGACGGCGACGAGACAGGATCCGGCGAGGGCGACGGACGCCAGCAGTTCCGGCGAGGGGGCGTCCAGTTCGGACTGGAGCGCCGCGAGCCGCGGGAGGTCCGCCGACCGGGCCGGGCGAATCACGTCCATCTCCGAATCACAACAGGGCGAACGCGACGAGGCCGCTCACGACCGCCCCGACGAGCGTCGCGGCGAAGTTCACCGCCTCGTTGCCGAACTGCGGTCCCTCGACGGTCGCGCCGAGGACGCTGTCGACCGTCATCCCGACCGCGCCCCCGAGCGCGACGACCGCGCCGCCGGTCGCCGGGACGCCCGGCAGGAGCGCGAGCGCGACGGCGCCGACGACGAGCGACCCAACGAGGCCGGACACCTCGCCCTGCCAGGTCACGCCGCCGTCGGTGCCCGGCGGGACGGGTTCGAGGGTCGTGATGAGCCGCGGGTGGTCGTAGAGGCCGCCGATCTCCGAGGAGAGCGTGTCGCTGAGGGCGGCCGCCATCGACCCCGCGAAGGCGAACTGGAAGACCCCGCCGTCGACCGGGAGCGACTGACTCCCGGCGAACAGGATCACACACAGGAGCGCGACGGCGGCGTTGCCCAGGACGTTGCCCGTGCCGCGCGCGCCCTCGTTCTCCTCGGCGATGCCGCGGCGCTTCTTCTCCTCGTAGCGGTACTTCGTCGACAGCGAGCCGACGCCGAAGAACGTGATGAGGACCGCGAACCACCCGAAGCCGCCGAAGACGATCACCAGCAGTCCCAGGAGGACGCCGGAGAGCATCCCCGCGACGGAGGCGGCGCCGAGCGCGTAGGAGGCGTACCCGAGCGCGACGGTGACCGCGAGTGCGGCCCCGACGTCGACGACGCTGACGTCGACGGCGAGCGCGTCGAACAGCCACAGCAGCAGTCCCGTCGAGAGCATCACGAGCGGGTCGTCGCGCTCGAACAGCATCTCTCGGAAGAGCGCGGCGACGAGCGCGCCGGCCACCGCGAGGAAGGCGAACCGCGGGAGGACGATCGGCGCGGCCGTCATCGAGGCGACGGCGGCCTGGCCGGCGATCCCCGCGACGGTCCCGCCGACGCCGAACCCCGCGGCGCCTAGAAACGGTTCGTCGGAGACCTCCGCCACCAGCCGCTTCCCGAGGTTTCCGTACGCGAGGACGAACACCGCCGCCACGTACAGCTCCGTCGGCAGGCCCAGCTCGGTGGCGAGGATCGCGAGGCCGGCCGCCGCGAGCGAGAACCCGGCGAGGCCGTTCAGACGCCCCTCGCGGCGGTCCGCGGGTCGGGCGAAGAGGTCGAACAGCGGCCCGTCGGTGATCGCGAACGCCGCGAGGACGGCGACGGCGGCGAACGGGGCGAACGCGGCCCGCCCGAGCACCGGGGCGGCCACCGCGAGCGTCCCAACGAGGGCGAACCCGCTCGCCCGCCGAAGCGTCGGTTGCACGCTCCCGAGTTCCCCCGACGCGCACTTAACGGTCCCGACATCGCGTGTCGCGGTTTCCGCGCGGACGCCCGGGTCGGGAGCGACCGGCGAACCCGGGAGCATTTATCGCTCGGCGGTCCACTGCCTCGCGTGGGACTGTACGATCGGTACCTCGCCCTCCGCTACCGGCTCCACGACGCCGACCCGCCCGAGCACGTCGCCGTCGTGATCACCGAGCGCGACCTGCTCGAACAGGGCGCCTACGACACGCTCGCGGACTTCTTCGAATGGGCCTTCGAGTACGGCGCCCGGCGCGTGACGGTCTCGGTCAGCGTCCTCGACGAGGCCGTCGTGCCGACGCTCGAACGCGAGCTCCGGAACGTCGAGTCGCCGCGGCCGGTCGACGTCCGCGCGCCCGGCGACACCGAGCGCGCCGACGCCCCAGTCCGGATCAGCATCGGCCTCGGCGGCAAGCGGGAGTTCGCCACCGCGGTCCAGCAGATCGCCGAGGCGGTCGACGCGGGCGACCTGGACCCCGACGACGTCGACGCCGACCGCATCGAGGAGCGGCTCGTCTTCGACGACGAGCCGGACCTGCTGATCAAGACCGGCGCCGAGCGGCTCTCGGACTTCCTGATCTGGCAGTCGGTCTACTCGGAGCTGTACTTCACCGACGTCAACTGGCGTGACTTCCGGCGTCGGGACTACCTGCGGGCGCTGCTCGACTACCAGGACCGGCAGCGGCGGTTCGGGCGCTGAACGCTGCCTCGGTCAGTCCGCTCGCTCGGCCGCCGTCGCGTCGCCGTCGCGCTGGCGCTCCAGCTCGGCGGAGACCTCCCGAGCGCCCGCAGAGGGGAGCTTCGCGCGCAGCCGCCCGGCGACCGTTCTCGCGTCGGCGAGTTCGGTCTCGGCGACCGCACGCAGCAGCGCGACGGCGCGGTCGGTCCGGGACCGCCGCCAGGACTGCTCCCGCGACTCGTAGGTCCGGAGCCCGCGCAGGAAGTCGACCTTCGAGAACTCCGGCCAGTAGGGCGCACAGAAGTAGACGGCGGCCTCGTTGCCGTTGGCGTGCCACGGCAGGAAGTTCGAGGTCCGCTCGTCGCCGCCGGTCCGGATGATCAGGTCCACGGCGCGGGTGGTGTGGCGCGCCAGCCGGTCCTCGACGGCGTCGGTGTCGACGTCGTCGGGATCCAGGTCCCCCGCCTCCACCTCGCGGGCGATCTCGCGGGCGGCGCCCAGAAGCTCCGAGCGACCGCCGTACGCGAGCGCGACGTTGAGCCGGAGCGTGTCGTACTCCGCCGTCCGCGACTCGGCGTACGCGACGGCCTCCTGGACCCGGTCGGGGAGCCGCTCGACGTCGCCGATCGCGCCGATCCGGACGCCGTTCTCGTGGACGCGGTCGGCGTCGGCGAACTCGTAGAGCTTCGACTCCAGCAGGTCGAAGAGCGGTTCGAGCTCCTCGTCCGATCGGTTGAAGTTCTCCGTCGAGAAGGCGTACAGCGTCAGCTCCTCGATCCCGAGTTCGTCGCACCACTCCAGCACCTGCTCTGTCGTCTGCGCACCCTCGCGGTGGCCCTCGGGCGCGTCGTCGCCGTGCTCGCGGGCGTACCGTCGGTTCCCGTCCTGGATGATCGCGACGTGGGTCGGTGCGGCGTCGAGCTGCCGCCGGAGCGTCCGCTCGTAGGCGTCCGCAAACTGCCGGCGGAGCCAGTTCGCCATACGGGTCTTCACGTTACTGGTGTTCACTCCGCCATCGGGTATGTGTCTTTTCGTTGACTCGCGCCGGCGCTCGTCGCCCCGCGCCGGCTCGCGGATGCGACACGGTTTTGCCGCATCCCGAAGAATCGCCGGTATGATCGGGAGACAGTTCCTCCGCGAGAACCCCGAGGCGGTTCGCGCGGCCTTGGAGCACAAAGGCGTCGAGGACGTCGATCTCGACCGCGTCCTCGCCGTCGACGAGGAGTGGCGGGAGCTCAAACAGCGCGGCGACGACCTCCGGCACGAGCGCAACGAGATCTCCTCGAAGATCGGCGATCTAAAGGCCGAAGGCAAGGAGGAGGAGGCCCAGGAGGCGATCGAGCGGTCTCAGGAGCTGAAGGCCGAACTCGAAACGGTCGAGTCCCGCGCCGACGAACTGGAGGCCGAACTGGAGGCCGCGCTCCTGGAGATCCCCCAGATCCCCGCCGACGAGGTCCCGATCGGCGAGGACGAGTCGGAGAACGTCGAGCGCCGCCGCGAGGGCTTCGACGACCTCCGCGACCTCCCGGGCGAGGTCGTCCCCCACTACGACCTCGGGGAGGAGCTCGAGATCCTGGACTTCCAGCGCGGTGCGAAGGTGACCGGCGGCGGCTTCTACTTCACGAAGGGCGACGGCGCGCGCCTCGAACACGCCCTGATCCAGTTTATGCTGGAGCTCCACCGCGAGCAGGGCTACGTCGACGTCTTCCCACCGATCCCGGTGAACTCCCGGTCGATGATCGGCACCGGGCAGTTCCCGAAGTTCACCGAGGACGCCTACCGCATCGGCGGCGCCAACGACGAGCCCTGGGACGACGACGACCTGTGGCTCTGTCCGACCGCGGAGGTGCCCGTGACGAATATGTACCGCGACGAGATCCTGCTCGACGACGACCTCCCGGTCAAGATCCAGGCGTACACCCCGAACTTCCGGCGGGAAGCGGGCGAACACGGGACCGAGACGCGCGGGATCGTTCGGGTCCACCAGTTCAACAAGGTCGAGCTGGTGAACTTCGTTCGGCCGGACGAGAGCGAGGAACGCTTCGAGGGCCTCGTCGACGAGGCCGAGGAGGTGCTTCGGCGCCTCGAACTCCCCTACCGAATCCTGGAGATGTGCACCGGCGACCTCGGCTTCACCCAGCGCAAGAAGTACGACATCGAGGTGTGGGCGCCCGGCGACGATATGGACGACGGCCCCGCGGAGGGCGGCCGCTGGCTCGAAGTCTCGTCGGTCTCGAACTTCGGGGCGTTCCAGGCGCGGCGCGCTGGCCTCCGCTACCGGCCCGAGCGCCACGAGTCCGCCGAGTACCTCCACACGCTGAACGGGTCGGGCCTCGCCATCCCGCGGGTGATGGTCGCGATCCTGGAGTACTACCAGAACGACGACGGAACCGTGACCGTCCCCGAGGCGCTCCGGCCGTATATGGGCGGGATCGAGGTCATCGAGGGCCACGAGCCGATCGGCGAGTCGGCGGTCGGCGCCGGCGACCGGGACTGACGGGCGTCGTAACGACCGATTAAACGCGATAATCGGGCTAATTCGGCGAAAACCGGACCGACGGTCGACCCCCTTCTTATCGGTACGGCCGGTATCGACTCGTATGGCAGAACGGACGGAACACCTCGCACGAGGCGGCTCCTGTGGGTGGGAGACAGTCGCACATCACAATTTCGACGGCCCCGACGAACTCGACGCGACGATCCTGTCGGCGCTCGACGAGGAGAGATCGCTGAACGGACAGCCGCTGTACGCCGACGTCAACACCGAGCCCGCGGAGCGGTTCCTCTCCTCGGTGAGCGACGACGATGCGAGTGTGGTCTTCTCGGTGTCGAACCGGACGGTCCGCGTCTCGGCCGACGGCACCATCGAGATCAGGAGCGACGGAGCGGGCGCGGGCTCCTGAACCGGAGCCGACCGGACCTCCCCCGGGAGCCGTCGACGCCGACTCCGAAGTGAGGAAGGCTTTTCGCGGTCCCGGCACCTACGTGGACCGTGACCGCCGATCGCGACACCGCCGCGGACGCACGCGTCGACGGCGACGCGGCCGCCGCGGGATTCAGCGGCTCGCTGCACGTCCGCTACGAGGGCGACGACGACCCCGACAAGTGCACGGCGCGCAAGCTCGCCCGCTTCGACCTCGTCGACCTCCACCGGTCGGACCGGGCGACGCCGTACGGCGTCGTCCTCAACCCTCACGCGGAGCGGGCGCTCTCGCCCGCGGACGCCGATACGGGGGCGCTCGTCGCGCTCGACTGCTCCTGGGAATCCGCGGGCGAAGCGCGCTTTTCGCTCCCCGGCGAGCACCGCGCGCTCCCGTACCTCGTGGCGGCGAACCCCGTCAACTTCGGGCGGCCGATGCGGCTGACGACCGTGGAGGCGCTCGCCGCCGCGCTGGCGATCTTCGGGCGTCGCGACCGCGCCGAGGCGCTCCTCTCGAAGTTCACCTGGGGGCACACCTTCCTGGAGCTGAACGACGAGCCGCTCCGTCGGTACGCCGACTGCACGGACTCCACAGAGGTCGTCACCGTCCAGCAGGAGTACCTCGACCGCGGCGAGGGCCGTTGATCGCGTGGTCGACCGTACGGGTGACCCGCGCTCACTCGGCGACGAGTCCGCCGATCGCGCCGCCGAGGGCGCTGTCGAGCGCGAAGAAGACGGTGACGACGACCCCGAGGACGAACGCGCCGAGTCCGCCGAGGATCCCGCCCAGCGGCCCCCCGAGCGGTCCACCGGCGAAGCCGATCGCGCCGCCGACCAGCAGGCCGATCAGGCCGATCACGAGCGAGACGAGAATCCCCGAGATCGACCCCGCGAGCAGGCCGTTCCACGCGCCGTTTCCGACCCCGCCGCCGGCGAGATACCCGGCGGCGACGCCGCCGAAGAGTCCCGCGCCGAGCTGGCCGAGGGGCGCGATGGCGACCCCCACGATCGACCCGACGACGATCACCGCGAACCCGATTCCCACCGCGCGCCAGTCCGTGTCCATACCGCGGCCGACGCACCACGGGACCAAAACCGTCGGGGTCTACCCCCGCCCGGCGGCGATTCCTCGAAGACCGCCGAACGGACGCGTTTTTACCCCTCGGCCGTGTACGAAGCGGTAATGATTTTCGAGTCCCTTCCGACGACGCCCCGGTCGGAGGAACTTCTTGACAAGGCGTTCTCGCGGGCGGCACGGGCGGGGCGGGCGAAGTCCGGGCTCGAGGCCCAGCAGTCGATGCTACAGACGGCCTCGTCGATCCTCTCGGACAACCTCGAGAACGTCGTGACACAGTGGCCGGACTTCGACACCGTCGACCCGTTCTACTACGAACTGGCGGACGCCATCGTCGACGTCGACGAGCTCCGACAGAGTCTCTCGGAGGTGACCTGGGCGAGCCGGCAGGTCGGCGAACTCCGCCGGGAGTACCAGCCGAAGCTCCGGAACACGGACGCCGAGACGGCCCGCAAGCACCGCAAGCAGGCGTTCGCGCGGATGGCCGACGTCGTCGAGGAGGTCGCCGAGGACCTCGAACGGATCGGCGAGGCCCGCGACTCGCTGAAGACGCTGCCCGACATCCGGCCGGACGAGCCCGCGATCGTCGTCGCCGGCTACCCCAACGTCGGCAAGTCGTCGTTCGTCAATCACGTGACGCGGGCGGCGAACGAGATCGCCCGGTACCCGTTCACGACGAAGAGCGTCCACGTGGGCCACTTCGAGCGCGACCGCATCCGGTATCAGATCATCGACACGCCGGGCCTGCTCGACCGGCCCGAGGAGGACCGCAACGACATCGAGCGACAGGCCGTGAGCGCGCTCGAACACCTCGCGGACGCGGTGCTGTTCGTCGTCGACGCCAGCGAGGCCTGCGGCTATCCCCTGGAGGCCCAGTTGGAACTGCGCGACGCGGTCGCCGAGCGCTTCCGCGAGCGCGACGTGCCCGTGCTCACCGTGAACAACAAGAGCGACCGCTCGACGGACGTCGACGCCGACTACCAGATGAGCGTCGAGGGCGGCGACGGAGTGGAGGAGGTCCTCGACGCCGCGGTCGAGGCGGTCGCCTGGGAGCCGGACATCCCGCCGTCACGGCAGGAATAGCGGGCGGAGATCCGCCTTTTCGATGACTTACGCCGCGCTGTAGGTGACGTCGACGCGCGCGGTCACTGTCACGGGACCGGCGTCGAACTGCGTGCCCGCCCCGCCGGCGTCGGCGACCCGGCTCTCGTAGATCGGGCCGTCGTCGCCGCCCGTCGAGACGGTCCGGACGCCGGTCACCGACAGCCCGGCCGCGCCGGCGACGACGTCGGCGTCGGCTCTGGCGTCCGCCATCGCGCGTTCCAAGGCCTGTTCGCGGAGCTCCGCCCGAGCGCCGTCGCTCAGGGTGAACGACACGCCGTAGACCTCGCTGGCGCCGTTGCCGACGGCCGTGTCGACGACCGCGCCGGCGTCGGCGGGCGTGGTCTCGATGCGGTAGGCGTGGACCGCCTCGTAGCCGGTGATCTCGTCCCCGTCGCGCTCGCCGGGCGAGTCGTCGCGGGGCGACAGCCTGTAGGAGACCGTCCGCACGGCGTCGTCCTCGATTCCGAGTTCGCGGAGCGCCTCGCGCATCCGCGCCGCGTCCGTCGCGACCGCCTCCCTGGCCGCCGCAGCGCTCTCGGCGCGGGCGGTGACGGCGACCGTCACGACCGCGCGGTCGGCGTCGGCGGACGCCCCTCCGGTCCCCGACGTCGTGATCGCGCGGCCGTCGGCGGCGTCCGTTCCGGTCGCGGCGGCTCCGTTCTCCGCCTGGAGCGGAGCGGCACATCCCGCGAGTAACACCAGCGTTGCGACCCCGATCGCGACGACACCGAGTCGGTAGTTCATACCGCTCTATCGGCGTCTCAGGTATTGAACGCGCGCTTGACGCAAAGGCGTCTTTGCGTCATCGCGCCGCCGCCTACGTCGCGGTTTCGACGCCGACGTACCGGACCTGGACGCTGACGTCCGGGCGGCTGAACGGCCCGATGGGGTCGGGCGCCAGCGCCGCGATCCGCTCGCGGATGGCGCTCGCCGCCGCCGGCGGGGCAGTTCCGGGCGGGTGCCCGACGGTGACGACGACCCGCTGTGGGGTCTGGAGCGGGAAGCCCTCGTATACGACCTCTATGTCGAGCAGCGTCGCTTCCGGCGGGAGCTCGGCCTCGATCGCGGCCGTCGCGTCCTCCTCGAAGTCCGCCGTCCGATAGGAGCTGTAGGTGAACGCGCCGAGCAGCCCCGTCAGGAGGAGCAGCACCGCTCCGAGGGCGGCGATCCGCTTGATCGTCGCCGCGCGCGCCTCCTCCTCGCGGAACCACAGCTTCGGGCGGTAGCCCAGCCGCCAGAGCACGACGAGCGCGACGAAGTTGATCGCGAGGACGTTCACGAGCACGAGCACCGCCGAGCCGACGACGTTCTGGGGCGCGCCCCAGGCGATGCCGATGCCGACGACGGCGGTCGGCGGGACCAGCGCCGCGGCGATCATCACGCCGACGAGCGCCGAGGAGACGCCCGAGGACAGCGATACCGCGCCCGCTGCGCCCGCCCCGAGCGCGATCACGAGCGAGAGCACGTCGGGCGCGAGCCGCTCGCGGATCTCGCCGATCGCGAAGACCTCCTCGGCGGTGAGCGGGACGACGTTCGTCACCCGCAAGAGGATCGCGAAGACCGCGGCCGACCCGACCGCCAGGACGGCGCCGAGCGCCTGCAGCTTGACCCCGCGGAGCGCCAGCTCGCTGTCGTCGACGACAGTCCCGACGCTCGCGGCCATCGCCGGGCCGATCAGCGGCGCGATGACCATCGATCCGACGACGACCGCGGGCGAATCGAGTAGGAGCCCCGCGGTCGCGACGACGGCGCTCACGGCCGTCATCAGGACGTACGGACGAACCGTCGGCGCCATCTCGTCGGCGCGGGCGACGAGCTCCTCGCGCGCGATCCGGTCGCCGTTGCCGTTTTCCTCCTCGTCGCTCTCGTAGCGCTCCTGCAGCGCATCGAACTGGTCGGAGACCACGGTCTCGGCCTGCACGACGACGGTGTAGGCGTCCCGTTCGATCCCGACGCCCCGCAGTTGATCGAGGATCGGTTCGACCGCGGCCGTCGGAAGCGGAAACGTCACCACGGCGGTGTAGTCGCGGCCGCTGGTCTCGTCGGAGACGGCGTAATCGACCCCCTCGTCGTCGAGGAGGTCGAGGACCGCCTCGCGCTTCCCGGTCGGGACCATCACCTGGACGAGTCGCACGTCGGTCGCTCACGCCGACGCGACAAGAATCCGGCGGGTACGAGGCGGGGTGATCGCTCCGCTGTCGTCTGTGCGAACAGCCGACACCCGCCGAGCCGTCCATCCGCCCGCGCCAGCGTGCCGGACAACCGCTGCCTGGCGCGGGGCCGTGCCTACGTCACGGCGACCCTGGCCCCGGCTTCGGTCATAAACCCTCGCTCCCGCCCAAGCACTCATACGACAGCGGTCCGCACTAGCGTCTCGATGCGACGCGTCTCGGTGGCGAACCTGGTCACGCCGTTCGAGAACGGCGTGCGGCCGGTCGTTGCGCAGCACCGCGCGCTGTCGGCGCCGATCACGGACTTCCTCGTCGTGGCCGTCTGCGCGGTGTACGCGCTCCAGGCGTTCGGGACCGCGCTGTGGGACGCACCCTCGGTCTTCGCGACCACGAACTACGTGTACCTCCGCGCGCCGTGGCTCGCGTGGCCGCTGTCGCCGCTCCTGCACGGCGGGCTGACCCACGTCGTGCCGAACGTCCTCACGCTCTTCGCGTTCGGGCGGGTCGCGGAGGCCGCCCTCCCCGCGCGGCGGTTCGCGGCGCTCGTCGTCCTCTCGGCCGCCGGCTCGATCGCCGCGCTCGCGGGCTGGAGTCTGCTCTTCGGGTCCGATCCCACCGTCGCGGTCTACGGGATCAGCGGCGTCGTCTTCGCCGCGGGCGGCTTCGCGGTCGCGCACTTCCCGCGCCGCCGCCGGGTGAGCGACCTCGAACTCCTCGCGACGCTGTTCGGCGTGTGTGCGGTCGGGCTCGTCACCGCCGAACTCCTCGCGGCGGCCCTCCTGGGATCGCCGGCCGTCGCGAACGTCGGCCACGCCGCGGGCGTCCTCGTCGGCGCCGCGGTCGGGATCCGTACGCCGACCCGACCGCGGTCCGGGAACGGCCGCCGTGCGGGGGGTTCCACACGAACGAATCAGTAGATTCAATTCTGCTCCGTCGCTGATAGCCGGTAGTGAGGATCAAGCGCGCCTTCCTCCTGTCGGTCCTGGTGGTCGCGGTCGTCCTCTCGGGGGCCGTCTTCGTCGGCTTTCAGGAGTACAAGGAGACCCTCTACACGCAGGAACGGACGGAGGTCGAACGCTCGGCCGAGTTCGTCGGATCGTCGCTGAACCGACAGCTGGCCGCCCTGAAGCGGACGGTCGCGGTCGCGGCCGACAACCCCGACCTGGCGCGGCACGGAACCGAGGCCCAGCGTCGGGCGCTGGCGCGCTTCCGGAACGCCTCGGAGTTCTCCGGCGCCTCGGTCATCGCCGCCAACGGGACGATGACGAACATCGTCTCGGACGTCCCGCCGGAGACCCGCCGCGAGTTGATCGGCTCGGACTTCAGCGGCCGCACGTACTTCCAGCGCGCGCTAGCCGGCGAGACGTACGTCAGCGACCCCGTCGAGGCGGCCTCGGGCAACTACATCGTCACGGTCAGCACGCCGATCACCCGCGACGGCCGCGTCGTCGGGACGCTGAACGCCGCGTTCCACCTCTCGGAGAGCCGATTCTTCTCGTCGTTCGCGTCGACCCTCGAAGCGGGTCAGGGCCTGACGCTGTACTCGGATCGCGGGGAGGTGATCTACACGACGGGGTCGGCCCCCGCCCACTTCGTTCACAACGTGACTCTCCGGCAGGCCGACTGGACGGTCAGCGTCCGCGAGAACCGGGCCGACGCCGAGTCCACGATCCGGATGGTGACCGTCCTCCAGATCGCCTCGGTCGTGGCCGTCCTCGCGGTCCTGTTCGGGTTCGGTCTGTGGCTCTACCGCTCGAACATCCGGCAGCTCGAGCGCCTGCTCGACGGCTTCGAGGCGCTCGAAAACGAGCGCTACGGTACCGAGATCTCCCTGGACGACGCCGAGGAGTGGCAGCAGATCGAACGCGGCTTCAACCGCGTCAGCCGGGCGATCGAGCAGTCCCGCGCCGAGAGCCGCGCTCGCGAGCGGGCGCTCAGGCGCGAACGCGACCGGTTCGAGGCGCTCTTCGAGGGCGTCCCCGAACCCATCGTCAGCGTCGAACTCACAGACGAGGGGACGTTCCTCCGCGACGCCAACGCGGCCTTCGAGGAGACCTTCGGCTACGACGCCGACGAGGCGATCGATCGGGACATCAACGATCTGATCGTCCCCGACGACCCCGAGGTCACCGAGGCGGCCGAACGGATCGACGCGCGGGCCGCGGAGGGTCAGCAGCTCACCCGCGAGGTCCGCCGGGTGGCGGTCGACGGGATCCGCGACTTCCTCTTCCGCTCGGCGCCGGTCAACCCCGGCGAGGGCGTCTCGCGGCAGTTCGGCGTTTACATCGACATCACCGACCGCAACGAGTACGAGGCCCGCCTTCGGGAGCAGCGCGACAACCTCGACGTCCTGAATCAGGTCGTCCGCCACGACATCCGCAACGACCTCCAGCTCGTGACCGCCTACGCCGACTTCCTCGCCGAATCGCTGCCGGAGGCGGGGGAGGGCGCCGACGAGCCGACGCGGAAGAACCGCCAGTACCTCGAGAAGATCCGCGAGGCCGCGAGCCACGCGGTGGAACTCACAGAGACCGCCCGGAACATCGCCGACCTGCTCCTGACCGACGACGACGAGCCGCGGCCGATGAACCTCCGCGCGGTCCTCACCCGGGAGGTCGAGAAGCTGCGCTCGGAGACGACCGACGCCGCCGTCACCGTCGAGGGATCGATCCCGGACGTCGCCGTGCGCGGCGACGACCTGCTCAGTTCGGTGTTCGGGAACCTCCTCTCGAACGCGGTCCAGCACAACGACAAGCGCGTCGCCGAGGTCGTCGTCTCCGCCTCCGTCGACGGCGAGGCCGACGCCGCTCGGGTCCGCATCGCCGACAACGGACCGGGGATCCCCGACTCCCGGAAGGATGACATCTTCGGGAAGGGCGAGAAGGGTCTCGAGAGCAGCGGAACCGGTCTCGGGCTCTACCTCGTCCGGACGCTCGTCGACGCGTACGGCGGCGCGGTGTGGGTCGAAGACAGGACCGAGCGAGGGTCCGTGGACGGCCGGACGGGATCCGCCGACGCCGACGACGAGCCCGACGCCGACGGCGCGGTGTTCGTCGTCGAGCTCCCGCTCGCGGCGTGAGGTCGAAACGTCGCCGGCGCTCCGCAGTCGCTCCGCGGCGGGCCGACGCGAGGAGTAGAATTATGACGGATCGCTTCGTTCGTGGGGACGATGGAAGACGAAGAGTACGAGGAGCTCACTTCGTCGCTGACGCCTCACGAGTCGGCCGGCGGGGTGACAACGTACCGGAACACGGTGGCCATCGCCTGTCCCGCCTGCGGCGACCCGTTCGACGACCTGGTCATCTGCGAGGACGAGTACAACAGCCTCGAACTCAGTATGCTCTTGGACCTCTGCGTGACGACCCACGAGGACGAGATCCTGCTGTTCACGCACAAGCACTGAGCACTCTCACTTGTTACCGCCGGGCGGCACCCCCGTCGACGGCGCTCGGCGGGAAGAGACGAGAGCGACCGGTGTCGGCGTCGCCGGCGCGCCCGGACAGCGCCGCCTACTCGTCCCGCAGGTCGATCCGCTCGGGCGGCAGGCCCTCCTCGTTGACGATGGTGCCGTCGTCGTCGACGACGACGATCCCGCGGTTGTTGACCGCGTGGGGGTCGAGGCCGACCTCCTCCAGGAACTGCTTGTAGAGCCGCTCGGCCGTCTCGCCGTCCTTCTGGCGCTCGGAGGCCCGGTCGCACAGCTCCACGAGGTCCTCGGGGACGTCGTTCTCGTGGACGATCCAGTGGTTGATCAGGTCCGAGAGCCGCCGGATGGGCGAGGTGAAGTGGCCGTAGATGTCGAAGTTGAGCGCGTGGTGGCCGCCGAAGGGGTCGTTCATGTACTTCGCGCGGGGCATCACCTTCAGCACGGCGCGCTGGATCTTGTTCAGCGCCCGCTTCTCGGAGTTCTCCAGCGCGTCGTTGACGGCCTTCCGGGGGTCGTCCCAGTTGGCGCCGGAGATGTTCACCCCGTCGAGGTCGTTGATCTCCCGCAGGGCGTCGTCCCACTGGTCGGGGGTCGGCTGCGGGTGGACGCGGTACATCGCCTCGACGCCGCGGTTCCACATCAGCTCGTGGGTGACGGCCTTGTTGGCCTTCAGCATACACTCCTCGATGATCGTGTGGGCGCGGTCCCGACTCGGATTCAACACGAGCGAGCCGTCCTCCTTCCGCTGTTCGTGGAGCTGGTCGGCGAGCTCGTAGACCAGCGCGTTCTCCTCGTGCAGCGGCGCGTCGGGGTCGTCGAGGCGGCGCTCGCACTGCGTGTAGGTCAGCCGCTCGTTCGAGTGGACGACCGACTTGTAGATGTCCACGGTCTCGAACGAGAGCGTCTCCTTGTCGATCTCCATCTCCACCGTGTGCGCCAGGCGGTCCTCCTCGGGGACGAGCGAACAGACCGTCTCCGCGAGCACCGGCGGGAGCATATGGACCGTGTAGCCGGGGAGATAGACCGTGTTGCCGCGCTCGACCGCCTCGGCCCACATCTCCGAGCCGGGGTGGACGTAGTGGGTGACGTCGGCGATGTGGACCCACAGCGTGTAGGTCTCCTCCCCCTCCCGGATGCTGAGCGCGTCGTCGAAGTCCTGGGCGTCGACGGGGTCGGTCGTCCAGGTGGTGAGGTCCCGGAGGTCCTCCCGCTCGTCGATCTCGTCTTCGATCTCCGCTTGGATCCCTTCGGTCCGCTCGCGCGCCTCCGTGCGTACCTCCGGCGGGAACTCGTCTCTGATCTCGAACTCCTCGAAGAGCTCCTCGCGCTTTTCCTCCAGCTGCCGGGCGACCTCGATAGAGATCTCGACGGGGCCTTGCCCCTCGGCCGTCCCGGCCTGCGACTGGGCGTCGTTCGACATAGCGACACCTACTCGGGAGAGGTAGTTAGGGGTGTCGCACGGGCGGGCGATCGAACGCCGTCGCCGTCCCGCTCGCGGCCGAAACGGTAGCGGTTTACCGTCCCCGTTCGATTCCCCGGCGTGTCCCGCGTTCCGCTCCCGAGCGAGGCGGTTCGCGGCCTCCGCGACGTCGCCCCGATCCTGCTCGGGATCGTCCCGTTCGGCCTCGTCGCGGGGGCCGCCGCCGTCGACGCCGGGCTCTCGCCCCTCCAGACGGTCGGCCTCTCGGTCGTCGTCTTCGCCGGCGCCTCCCAGCTGGCGGCGATCGATCTCCTGGGCGGCAACGCCGAACTGCTGGTCGTCGTGTTCACGGGCGTCGTGATCAACCTCCGGATGCTGATGTACTCGGCGTCGATCGCGCCGCACTTCCGGCCGCTCCGCGCGTGGTGGAAGTCGCTCTGCGCGTACGTCCTCACCGACCAGGCCTACGCGCTCTCGATCGCGCGCTACGCCGACGAGGACCTCGACCCGCGGGAGCGGCGCAACTACTACCTCGCCGTGGCGGTGTCGCTGTGGGTCGTCTGGCAGATCTGCACGGTCCTCGGCATCGTCGTCGGCGCGCGCGTCCCCGACTCGTGGGGCCTGGAGTTCGCGGTGCCGCTCGTCTTCCTGAGCCTGCTCGTCCCCGCCGTCTCCTCGCCGCCGAAGGTCGTCGCCGCGTTCGTCGGCGGCGCCGTCGCCGTCGCGGGCAGCGTCCTCGCGGTCCCGTTCAACCTCGGGCTCGTCGCCGGCGGGGTCGCGGGCGTCGTTGCGGGAGTCGTCGCCGACGCGGCGTTCGGCGAGACCGATTCCGCGGCCGACCCGGATCGGGGAGGTGGCCACTGATGGCCGCAGCCGGCTCGTACGGCCCGCTGGCGATCTGGGGCGCGATCGTCGCGCTCGGACTCCTCACCTTCGGGATCCGCTCGTCGTTCATCTACCTGTTCGGCCGGATCGACGACGTCCCCGACCGCGTCACCAACGCGCTCCGGTTCGTGCCCCCCGCGGTGTTCGCCGCCCTGACCGTCCCCGCGTTCGTCGCGCCCGGCGGGGCGGTCGCCGTCGTCGGCAACGAGCGCCTCCTCGCGGGGGTCGTCGCGGCCGCCGTGACGTGGTACGTCGAGGACGTCTTCGCGACCATCGCCGTCGGGATGGCGACGCTGTGGCTGCTGCGGTTCGTCGTGTGAGCGACCCCGTACTTCTATGGGCCGTCGTCTCCAACGCCCGCCGTGCCCTCCAGCACTCGCGCCTTCCTCGACCGCTGTCGCGACCCGCATCCGCCTCGATCGGTCCGGTGTCTGTTCGCGCTCGCCCTCGTCGTCGGCGCGGGCACGGTCGCCGTCGGCGTTGCCGTCACCGGACTCTGGCTCGTCGTCGCCACCGACGGCGCGTTCGGCCGTCTCCCCGCGGTCACGTCGATGACGAGCGGCGCGCCGGTCCCCGCGCCGTTCGTTCCCGTCTGGACCTACGGCGGGACGATGGGGATCCCGGTGTCGCTCGTCGACGTGACCGACGGCTCTCGCGCCGTGATCAACCGGAACCTCGTCGAACTGATCGAGGGTCCCGGCGCACGGTGGCTCGGGGCGCTCCCCGTGGGACTGCTGATCGCTGCGGGAGGCGTCTCGGCGTGGCTGCTCTCGTCGGTTCGCTCCCTCGGTGGGAGTTTCCTCGCCGGAGCGGCCGTCGCCGTCGGGTACGCCCCGGCGCTCGTCGCGCTCGCGCTCCTGTTCCGCGTCGGTCTGGGGGACGTTCCGGTCACCGACGCAGGCTACGTCCGCGTCGGCGGCACCGGATTCCCACCCGCCCGGGTCGCCGGCGACTCCGTCGGCCTCCCGCCGTGGCGGACCGCGGCGCGGACGTTCCTGGCCGCGATCACGCTCGGCGGACTCGGCGGCCTCTGTGCCCACTTCGGGGCCGTCGTCCGACGGATCCCGTTCGGTTCGCGTTCCCCCGACGGCGGGTAAACCCGGCGCGCGTTCTCCCCGGTTCAACTGTGAACAACGGCTCGGCACGGAAGGTCTATGGATTTAATTCCGCCCGGCGCCTCCCCCCGGTATGTCGTGGCGGGAGGCCGAGGCGGCGTTCGACGACGACGTCCTCGGCGAGGAGACGCTGAGCCGAATGTTCGAGGCGAGCGCCGAGCGGAACGCCGGATCGGCCGCCCAGCGGTACAAGGGCGGGATCTACGACCGGTCGCTCGTCTCCGCGGGCGCCGTCCCCGCGGCGTCCGACGGCGAGTTCGCCGACCTGACCTACGCCGAGACGCGCGAGATCGTCCGCGCGCTCGCGGCCGGCTTCCGGTCGCTCGGGGTCGACGCCGGCGACCGGGTCGGCATCCTCTCGGACACCCGGATGGAGTGGGCCCAGACTGACTTCGCGCTGCTCGCGGCCGGTGCCGTCGTCACCCCCGTCTACGCATCGTCCTCGGAACCGCAGGTCGAATACCTCCTCTCCGATTCCGGCGCCACGGGCGTCGTCGTCGAGAACGACGAGATGCTCTCGCGCGTGCTCGCGGTCGAGGACGACCTGGATCTCTCCTTCGTGGCTGTCGTCGACGACCTCCCCGACGGGAGCGGGATGGCCGGCGCGGTCCGCGACCGCGACGACGTCGTCTCGCTCGGCGAGGTGTACGAGCGCGGGGCCGACGACTTCGACCCCGACGCCTACGAGTCGTGGCTCGACGCCCGCGACCCCGAGGACCTCGCCTCGCTGATCTACACGTCGGGGACGACCGGGCAGCCGAAGGGCGTCGAACTCACCCACCGCAACTTCCGCGCCAACGTGAACGGGTGCTACCGGCGGTTCGGTCCGCGGCCGGATCGCCCGACGCCCGCGGTGTCGGCGGGGTCGACGACGCTGTCGTTTCTTCCGTTGGCGCACGTCTTCGAGCGGCTCGCGGGCCACTTCCTGATGTTCGCCGCGGGCGCGACCGTCGCCTACGCCGAGAGCCCGGACACGCTTCGGGACGACTTCCAGTCGATCCGGCCGACCGTGGGGACGAGCGTCCCGCGGGTCTACGAGAAGCTCTACGACGCCGTCCGCTCGGAGGCCTCGTCGTCGCGGATCCGCCGCCGGATCTTCGAGTGGGCCGTCGACGTCGGGACGGCCCACCGGGCGGCGGACGAGCCCGGACCGCTGCTCTCCCTGAAGCGGGACCTCGCGGACCGTCTCGTCTTCTCGCAGGTGCGCGAGGCGCTCGGGGGGCGCGTCCAGTTCTTCATCAGCGGCGGCGGGAGTCTCTCGCCGGAACTCTGTCGGCTCTACCACGCGATGGGGCTGCCGATCCTCGAGGGGTACGGCCTCACCGAGACGGCCCCCGTCGTCGCCGTCAATCCGCCCGAGGCGCCGGAGATCGGCACGATCGGCCCGCCGCTCCGGAACGTCGAGGTCGACCTCGACGAGAGCCTCGTCCCCGAGCAGGCGGGCGACGCGGGCGACGAGGTGGGCGAACTGCTCGTCCGCGGCCCGAACGTCTCCCGGGGCTACTGGAACCGCCCCGAGGACACCGAGCGCGCGTTCACCGACGACGGGTGGTTCCGCACCGGCGACATCGTCGAACGACGTCCCGACGGCTACCTCGCGTTCCGCGAGCGCGCGAAGCAACTCCTCGTCCTCTCGACGGGCAAGAACGTCGCGCCGGGCCCGATCGAGGACGCCTTCGCCGCCAGCCCAGTCGTCGAGCAGTGCTTCGTCCTCGGCGACGGCCGGAAGTTCGTCTCCGCGCTGATCGTCCCGAACGTCGAGGGGCTCCGCGAGTGGGCCGACGCCGCGGGCGTCGACCTCCCCGACGATCCGGCGGCCATCGTCCGCGACGATCGCGTCCGCGAGCGCGTCCAGCGGGAGGTCGACGCGGTGAACGAGCGCTTCGAGTCCCACGAGCGGATCAAGCGCTTCCGGCTCGTCGCCGAGGAGTTCTCCGCCGAGAACGACACGCTGACCCCGACGATGAAGAAGAAGCGCAGCAACATCCTGGACCGGTACGCCGACCGGATCGAGATGCTCTACGAGGAGGACCGATACTGATTACTCCCGTCTCTTACCGCCGAGCGCCCCTCCCGTCGACGGCGCTCGGCGGTAAACGGTGAGAGTAGTCCTCACGAGCGCGTTCGGCGTAGAATATTACATACGTCCACTAATATTCCGATATTCCCGCAGACTCATCACGGACAGACGGGAGAAAACCGTCCGGAATGTGTGGTTTTATACCGCTCCCGCGTCCACGCTGGAGTAGTGGAGGGATCATAATGGCGACCGGCGGCGGGGCGAACCTCATCCCCATCGTCGCGGCGATCATCGGGATCGGCGTGATCTCGCAGATCCTCTCGGACCGGTATCGGGTCCCGAGCGTGGTGTTTCTCATCGCCGCGGGGATCCTCCTCGGTCCGGAGGTGCTCGGCGTCGTCGGTCCGCAGTCCTTCGGGAACGCGCTGTCGGCCATCGTCGGCCTCTCGGTCGCGATCATCGTCTTCGAGGGGGCCTTCCACCTCCGGATCGCGAAGCTCCGCGAGGCCCCGTCGGCGACGCTGAAACTCATCACGGTCGGCGCCGCCATCGCGTTCCTCGGGACGGCCGCCGCCGTCCACGTCCTGCTCGCGGCGTCGTGGCCCGTGTCGTTCCTGATCGGCGCCCTGCTCGTCGCGACGGGGCCGACCGTCGTCACGCCGATCCTGGAGGTCGTCCCGGCGCGGGACCGCGTCGAGGCCGTCCTCGAGACCGAGGGGATCGTCAACGACGTGACGGCGGCGATCCTCGCGGTCGTGATCTTCGAGGCGATCATCACCGGCGTCACCGCGCCGATCGAACTCCTCCGGCTGTTCGCCGAGCGGCTCGGCGTCGGCGTCCTCGTCGGCGGCCTCGTGGCGGGCGTGCTCCTGTACGTGATCCGCTACGTCGATCTCTCGCCCGGGAACGCGCCGCAGAACGCCCGCCTGCTCGTCCTCGCGGGCGCGCTGGTCTCTTACGGCGCCGCCGACGCCATCGCCACGGAAGCCGGAATCGCGGCGGTCGCGACCGCGGGGCTCCTCCTGGGCAACGCCGACATCCCCTACGAGGAGGAGATCTCGGCGTTCAAAGGCGACGTCACGCTGCTCGTCCTCTCGTTCGTCTTCATCGCGCTGGCGGCGCTCCTGGACTTCGACATCCTGCGGACGATCGGCCCGCGGGGCCTGCTCGTCACCGGGATCGTCGCGCTCGTGCTCCGCCCGGCGCTCGTCTTCCTCTCTGCGTACGGCGACCGCTTCAGCACCGGCGAGAAGTGGTTTATGAGCCTCGTCGGCCCCCGCGGGATCATCCCCGCGTCGGTCGCGACGCTGTTCGCGATCGAACTCCGGAACGCGGGACTCACCGAGGCGGCCGACACGCTCGTCGGCACGGTCTTTCTCGTCATCCTCGTCACGGTCGTCCTCGAAGGTGGTTTCGCCCGTCAGATAGCCGAATACCTCGACATCATCCCAATGCGCGTACTCGTCATCGGAGGCGGGAAGGTGGGCCGGACGCTCGCCGAACGCCTCGAAGACCGCGGAGAGAACGTAGTGCTCATCGAACAGGACCCCCAGGTCGTCGAAATCGCCCGGAACGCCGGGTTCACCGTCCACCACGGCGACGGCACCGACACCGACGTCCTCCGGTCCGCGGGCGCGGAGAACGCCCGGATCGTCGTCGGCGCGACCGGCGACGACGACGTCAACCTCCTGGTCTCCCAGCTCGCGAACTCGAAGTTCGACCCCGAGACGATCCTGGCCCGGGTGAACAATCCGGACAACGCCGAAGCCTTCGAAGAGCTCGGCGTCCGCACAATCTCGTCGACGCTGGCGATCGCCCAGGCGATGGACAACTACATCGAGCGGCCGTCGATGATGGACTGGATGGGCGAGATCGGCCGCTCGGGCGACGTCCAGGAGATCGACGTCACCTCCGAGGAGATCATCGGGCGGACCGTCCGGGAGATCGGCCCCGAGTTCCCCGACGACTCCCTCATCGCGCTCGTTCAGCGCGACGGCACCACCCGCGTCCCCGACGCCGAGTTCACCTTCCAGGAGGGCGATCGGATCACGATCATCGGCGGCAAAGACGAGGTCCGCGAGGCGATCGAGTTCGTCCACCCCGACAAGTAGACCCGGATCGGAAGCGCCCCTACCGCAGGAACTCGATCGCCTGTCCCTGACCGAACCCGACACAGAGCGTCGCGAGGCCGCGTTCCTCGTCGCGCCTGCGCATCTCGTGAACGAGCGTCACGGGCAGCCGCGCGCCCGAGGCGCCGAGCGGGTGACCGATCGCGATCGCGCCGCCGTTGACGTTGTACTTCTCCTCGTCGATGCCGAGTTCGCGCCGCGCGTAGACGCACTGGCTGGCGAACGCCTCGTTGAGTTCGACGAGCCCGTAGTCGTCGATCTCGGTGCCGGCGCGGTCCAGGAGCGCACGCGTCGCCGGCACGGGCCCGATCCCCATCACCGTCGGATCGACGCCCGCGACGGCGTTGGTGCCGACCTCCGCGAGGACGTCGAGGCCGTGCTCCTCGGCGAAGGCCCGCGAGGTGACGAGCGTCGCCGCCGCGCCGTCTGTCATCTGCGAGGAGTTGCCCGCGGTGACGGTCCCGTCGCCGGTGAACGCCGGCGACAGGCTCGATAGCGCCTCCAGCGACGTGTCCGGACGGATCCCCTCGTCTTCGGTCACGACCTCGCCGTCCACCTCGAATGGGACGATCTCGTCGGCGAACGTCCCCGACTCGGTCGCCTCGGCGGCCCGCCGGTGCGAGCGCAGGGCGTACTCGTCCTGGGCCTCCCGGGAGACGTCGTACTCGTCGGCGACCTTCTCCGCGGTCATTCCCATCTGCAACTGGAAGACGTTGTACCGGTCTTCGAGTTCCGGGTGGAGGTGCTGGTAGGAGTCGCCGTCCATCGGCACCCGCGACATCGACTCGACGCCGCCGGCGATGATGCAGTCGCGCGTGCCCGCCGCGACGGCGTCCGACGCGGAGGCGATCGCCTGCATCGAGGAGGCGCACCAGCGGTTGATCGACGTCGCCGGCACCGACTCGCCCAGGTCGGACAGCAGCGCGATCACGCGGGCGACGTTGTTGTCCTGTTCGCCGCGCTGCTGGGCGACGCCCCACATCAGGTCGTCGATGTCGTCGCTCTCCAGTCCGTGCTCGTCGAGAATGTAGTCGACGAGGTGGACCGAGAGGTCCTCGCTGCGGACGTCCTCGAAGACGCCGCCGGCCTTCCCGAACGGGGTTCGGCACGCGGCGGCGATCACCGGTGTCGGCATACCACACCCTCCGCGGGCCGTGGTGATAAAGCTCACAGAACCCGAAATCTGGACGCGACGGATGGGTGCGGTTCCCCGTCGGGTCCTTTCGACGCGCTTATGCGCGTGTCCCGGTAACGTCTTTGGGATGAGTAACCGGGCTCTGGAAGTCGTCGAGTTCCTCCTCACGGCACACCTCTACACCGACGACCGTGACCTCGACGAGAACGATCTCCCGCCCCGCTACCGCCGCGTCTTCTGGACCGATCCCGACGCCGACGACGAGAGCGACGACCCCGAGTCGGGCGTCGTCGGCATCGAGCGACCGCTCGTCGTCACCGAGAGCGTCGCCCGGAAGGCGACCGGCGTCGAACACCCCTGGGACGCGATCTCGGATCTGCTCTTCACCCAGCGCGAGGACTTCTCCGACCGCCTCTCGCTCACCCAGCCCGAGATGGCGATCGAGTGGTATCTCGACCGCGCCGACAGGGAACGGATCGAGACGAACCCGACGATCGCCGCGGCCGTCGAGGACCGCGACGACGTCGACGTGACCCACGAGGAGGCGCGCGAACACACCCGTCCGATCCAGGCCGACCGGGTCTGGATCGACAGCCTGCTCGAGGAGTACTTCGACGAGGAGGAGGACGCCGAGATGCTGGACCTCGTCCAGGTCCGCGCGCCCGAGGAGATCGAGACGACCCTCGACGACCTCGTGCTGACCACGGACCAGGAGGGCGAGATACAGAAGCTGATGCAGGCGATCGAGCACCGCGAGTACCTCGCGGAGATCGGCCTGCGCGAGATCGGGAAGATCCTCTTCGTCGGGCCGCCCGGAACCGGAAAGACCACCGTGTCGCGGGCGCTGGCCCACGAACTCGGTCTCCCGTTCGTCGAGGTGAAGCTCTCGATGATCACGAGCCAGTACCTCGGCGAGACGGCCAAGAACGTCGAGAAGACCTTCGAGGTCGCCAAGCGGCTCTCGCCGTGCATCCTCTTCATCGACGAGTTCGACTCCGTCGCGAAGACCCGCCGCTCGGACGAGCACGCGGCGCTGAAGCGGGCGGTCAACACGCTCCTGAAGAGCATCGACGACATCTCGCTCATCCGCGACGAGGTGATCCTGATCGGCGCGACCAACCACCCCGACCAGCTCGACTCGGCGGCGTGGCGGCGCTTCGACGAGATCGTGAACTTCCCCAAGCCCGACCGGGAGATGCGCGCGGACATCCTCCGGATCATCACGCGGCGGATGGACATCGCCGACTTCGATCCCGAGGAGGCGGCCGAGCTGACCGAGGGGCTGACCGGCTCGGACCTCCGGATGGTCCTCCGCGAGGCCGTGCTGGAAGCGCTCACCGAGGAGCGGACGACGCTCACCCAGGACGACATCATCGAGGCCGTCGAGGACTTCGAGGAGCGCGACAACCTGAAGAATATGGATATGATGTCCGACGGCGAGCAGCTGGTCGCGGGCGACGGCGGCGGCGACGGCCACGCCCACGATCACTCCCACGACCACTGATTTTCGGGTCGGAGTCCCGGCCCGTCGGAACGCCCAGCCGCTACGCTCCGCCCCGTTCCAGGACCTGCAGCCCGAACGGCCCCACGGCGAACAGCCGGCCGGCCGCGATCACGGGGGACGCGTACGCGGTCACGTGGACCGAGTCCGTCCGCCAGCGGAGCCGGTCCGGACTGAGAACACCGTCGGCGTCCCGCCTGAACGCGCGCACGCCGCTTCCCGCGACGACGACGCTGTCGTCCGTCGCCACGGGCGCGGCGGTGCCCTCGCTCGGGACGTGCGCCTGCCAGTTCGTCTCGCCAGAGGTCGCGTCGAGTTCGTAGAGGTCGCCCGCGACGACGTAGACGTCCTCGCCGTCGACCGCGGCGGCGGCGCGGCTCTGGAGGTCCCGCCGCCACCGCTCCTCGCCGGCGTGGTCGACCGCGACGGTCTCCTGCCAGCCCGTCTGGACGGCGCCCCTATCGTCGACGACCGACGCCGCGTACGCCGTGTCGACGTCGACGCGCCAGCGCTCTTCGCCGCTTCCAGGATCGAGTTTCACGAGCGCGTTCCGGTCCGGGACGTAGACGCCGTCGTCCGTCACCGCGGGCGGGATCTGCGTCGCGGTCGAGTCGCCGAGGTTGTACTCGTCGTAGACGAGCGGGTCGAGCGCGCGCCGCCAGCGCTCGGTCCCGTCGGGCGCGAGCCGCACGCACGCCGTCGCGCTCCGGACGTAGACGTCGCCGCCGGCGACCGTGACGCCGTACGTCCGCTCGTCACCGACGCGGTAGGTGTCGACCACGTCGCCGCCGTCGGTCGATACGACCGCCACCGACGCCGCCTCTCGGTCGTCGCCCGTCGACCCGCTCCCGCCGCCGAGCATCGGGACGTACAGGCGTTCGCGGGCCGGATCGAGCGCGGGCACGCCGGAGACCTCGCCATCGAGGTCACGCGACCACCGCTCCCGTCCGTCGGTTCCAATCGCGACGGCCTCCCGCTCGGCGGCGAAGTACAGGACGTCGCCGTCGACGACCGGCGGCGCGTACGACCAGTCGGCGGGGTGAAGCGCCGCGTGTTCGTCGGGCTCGGGGGCGCCGCCGGCGACGCGGTTCCGGTTCTCGGGGCCGTTGCCGTAGGCGTGCCAGTCGCCGGCGTGCAGGTCGGCGGGATCCTCGCGGCCGGTCACGGCGTTGCAGCCGGCGAGGCCGCCGGCCGCGGCGGTACACGCGAGCGCGAGGAGCCGACGCCGCGAGAGCCGCCCGAGATCTGACTGCCGCGGGTGCGAGTCGGAGGGGACCATCCTCTCGGGCTTCCGCCACCGACGGAAAGTGCTTTCCGCTTCCCCGGCCGCCGAACGGGGCCTCGCCCTCACCGCTCCGAAAAGTCGACGCCGCTCGGACGGAGGCGGGCCCGGATCCCGTCGCTCTCTGCGACGCGCCAGGTCACGCTGCCGCCCGCGTTGCGGTCGACGGCGACGACCTGGATCCGGTACGCCGCGACGCCGTCGGTCGTCAACTGGAACGCGGCCCGCCCGTCTGCCGACACCGACTCCCGCGTGTCGACGACGACGCGCCCGTCCGACTCGCGCGTCGCGGTGACGTCGGCGGTGATCCGTTCGTCGAAGCCGTTCGCGACGACGAGCTCCGGCTCGCCGCCGCCGATGCATCCCGCGAGGCCGCAGCACGCGACTGCGCTCGCGAGGTACCTACGTCGGGTGGGGACCATACCGGCCCTCCGTCGCCGTCGCATTTCAATGGCCGGCGTCGACCGGAGAGCCGACAATATATGCCCGCTCGGCTCTCACTCCGAGGCGATGCGGGTCACGCTCCTCGGAACGGGCGACACCACCGGGACGCCGACCGTGGGCTGCGACTGCGACACCTGTGCGGAGGCGCGGCGCCGCGGCGCCGAGCGCACGCGCTTCTCGATCCACGTCGAGAACGAGCGGACCGGCGAGTCGCTGCTCGTGGACTTCAGCCCCGACTTCCGCCACCAGTTCCTCTCTCAGGAGGTGCCGCTGCCGGACGCCGGCATCGTCACCCACATCCACTTCGACCACCTCGACGGCCTCGGCAACGCCTATCGGCTGTTCGACGATCTGCCCGTCTACGCCGCCGACGAGACCGACCCCCAGACGGGCGAGAGCGTCGCCGAGACCGTGGCGCGGAAGTACGACTACCTCGACCAGGTGCGCGTTCGCGCGCAGGCACCGCTAGAGTCCTTCGAGGTCTGCGGACTGGAGGTGACGCTCGTCCCCGTCGAACACCCGCCGCTTCTCTGTTACGGTCTCGCGATCGAGGACCCCGAGACGGGCGGGAAGCTCTCGCTGTCGGGCGATACCAACTACGCCGTCCCCGAGGCGTCGCGGGCGGTCCTCCGCGACCCCGACCTCTTCCTGGTCGACGGGATCGTCCCCGCGGCGCTCTGCGAGCACCACCCGCTCGGCGGCGATCACCACGACGGCCGGGGCGTCCCTCGCACGTTCGGCTCGAAACATATGACCCGCGAGGGCGCCCTGGACCTCGCCGAGCGGCTCTCGGCCGCGGAGACGCGGATCGTCCACACCGCGCACTTCTACCCGGCCGAGGAGGCGTTCGCGGAGCCGCTGGCCGTCGACGGGGAGGTCTACGAGCTGTGACCGCACGACGGCAGCGTGATTGACGGCATTCAGGTACGACAGCAAAAACGAGAACGACGAGACGTCGACTGGTGGCGCCGGAATCGACGTCCCCGGTTCATCCGAGGACGTACTTCGCCGCCCGGCTGTCGGCGATGTCCGTGTCCTCGATGATCGCGTCGAGTCCGAGGACCCGACCGGCGCCGAGGACGCCCATCGTCGCGAAGAGCAGCAGGCCCATCAGGTCACCGTTGACCAGGCCGTGGCTCCACGCGGCGTTCCCGAGGTAGAAGAACACCATCAGGAAGGCGCCGAAGAAGCTCGCCAGCCGGACGAACGCGCCGACGACGAGGCCGAGCCCGATGAGCGTCTCCCCCAGCGGGATCATGAAGTTCGTGAACTCGAGCATCCAGGGGGTCTGGCCCGCCCACGCGAGGAAGCCGTGGATCGGGCTCCCGCCGGTGGCGTTGACGAGCCAGCCCTGGGCGTTGAACGGCTCGGCGGCGAGGTACTTGCTCACGCCCGCGTGGAGGAACCAGTAGCCGGTCACTATGCGCAGCAGCGCGACCCAGTAGCCCGCCATCGTGCCCTGGAGGTCGAAGTCGAGCGGATTCGCGATCGTCGTTCTGGTGGAAGTTGCCATCGTTCTTCACCTCACATTTGTGGGTGTGGTCGGGGATACGGTATAAGTAGAGGTCGATTTTCAGCTGCTTAGAACCGCAATCGGCGATTCTGAACAGTATTCCACGAAATTTTCAATCAGTGAAAACGGTCGAGACCCGACTGCCGCCGCCGAACGCCCGGCGGATCGGGCTCCCAGTCCGTCCGGGCGTCCCGGAGCCCGCCGACGTCGACGTCCGGCGCCGCCCCACTCGCCCGCGCGTCGCAGTCGCGACAGGTCCGGCTCGGATCGACGACGCGGCCGAAGTGCGCGCAGTGCGGCCGACCGTCGGCCGTCGACTCCGCGTGGGCGCACGCGGGAAAGTCGTACGTCCGCCAACCTTTCCCGTAGGCGCGTTCGGCGATCCGGCGCCGCGCCCGCGCCTTCGCGTCGCCGTCGACGATCGCGACCTCGGTCTCCAGGGGCCGCCGCTCGACCAGTTCGATCCCGGGGTCGTCGGTCGCGAGCGGCGCCGGCTCGCGGATCACCGTCCGCTCGCCCGACTCGGGGTCGAACCGCCAGACGCCGACCGCGTCGGGGATCCGGTTCAGGTGCGCGCGCGTGACGTGGCTCTCCGTCGCCAGGATCACCGACTCGAAGAGGCCGAGTGAGACGTCCGTGCGGAGCTGGCGTTCGAGCGCGCCCGGCGAGCCCAGATCGGGCTTGTTCTCGATGCCGACGAGGCGGTCGAACCACCGGTCGGGATAACGCGCCGCCTGCCGCAGGTACTCCCGGCCGCTGCGGCGCTCCGTCGCGAAGAAACCCACGTCGATCGCCCGGTCGACGAGCGCGTCAGTCAGTCCGGGCGTCTCGCGGACTGCCCGCCGTCTCGGGACCGCCGCCCCGACGCCGACGTCGCTCTCGACGGCGCGAACGGGGATCGTCTCGGCGGTGATCCGCGCCCGCTCGTCGAAGTCGGGGCCGGGCGCGACGCCGACGACGTCGACGATGCGGCGACCGGGCCGGTCGACCGCCGCGCCGAGCTGTCGGCCGACGAGCCAGTCGGTGGCCTCCTCGAGGTGCGCACAGAGCCCGAGCTCGAAGGCGAACTCCCGCCGCACGTCGGGTTCGGGGTCGGCCACGGTTCCCCCCTGGGCCTCGGCGACCTAAACCTCTCCGCCGTCAGAAGTGGCCCGGATCCTCGGTCCCGTACTGGAGCTCGCCGCCGCGGCCGCCCTCGACGGTGCTACTGCCGTGGTCGCCGGCGCTCGGCACCTTCACCCGGACGTCCTCGACCGCCTCGAAGTCCGTGATGAGGTCGGCCTTGATGTTGTCGGCGGTGATGTTGGAGATGCCGCAGCCGGCGCAGGCGCCGCCCAGTTCCACGACGACCTCGCCGGTCTCGGGATCGGCCTTCCGGACGACGCTCTCGCCCCCGTGCATCCGGATGATCGGCATCTGGCCGGCCATCCACGTCTCGATGCGCTCGCGGAGGGAGCCTTCGGATTCGGTCATTACCATCCGTTCGCGTTCGAGGGTTTGGAGCTTTGCGGTTGTACTCGCGGGACCTCCCGGTCGAGAAAAGTGTGTCACGGTTTTCCACGCGTGATCGGGATCGGCTTCCGGCGTCGCCGGCCGTTTCACATCCGCGTGCGGTCGCCCGTGCCCTCGGTCATCGCGCTCGCGAGCGCACCCTTGACGACGACCTCGTCGCCGAGGTTCGTCA
>JBDGUM010000043.1:0-27401 GCA_042215855.1 Halobellus sp.
CGGTCCAACGTCCGATAGTCTCTTAACTCCCAACCGGGTTTATGTAGCTAATGACGGTCGAAGCGGTCAGCGCCGGAGCCATCCTCTTCCGCGACACCCGCGGCGAACGGGAGTATTTACTCCTGAAGAGCCGTCCGGGGGACTGGGAGTTCCCCAAAGGCGGGGTCGAGGGCGAAGAGGAACTCCAGCAGACGGCGATCAGAGAAGTGAAAGAGGAGGCCGGCATCGAGGACTTCCGCCTCATCGACGGCTTCCGCGAGGAGTACGACTACGTGTTCGAGGCGGGGGGGAAGACGATCCACAAGACCGTCCACCTCTTCATCGCGCACTCCTTCGAGGCGAGCGCGGAGCTCTCGAACGAGCACCGCGACCTCCAGTGGCGCGATTACGAGCAGGCGCTCAACACGATCACCCAGGACGGCCCGCGCGAGATCTTCGAGCAGGCCCACGAGTACCTCGACGACCTCGCGGCCGAGAGCACCGAGGCCGACGACGGCAAGTACCTCGCGTAGGCGGCGGATCGAGACGTGGCTCCCGGAACCGCGGAGTTCGGGTTCGAGCTCTCGGTCTGCCGGTGGGCAGAGACGGCGTGGCCGCCGGGGACCACCCGTGACAGTGCCGTGCTCGTCGCTCGACAGCTCGGTACGCGGGAGCGCCGTTGGGACACGGTCGTCCTCGAATGTGACCCCGACGGGCTCGCCGCACGCGCGCAGTTCGGCGAGCGCGAGCTGGATTCGGACCTGCTGCACGTCGTCCGCAACGCGCCCGCGGCGTGGGCGTGGTACCGCGACGCCCTGCCGCACCCGGGCTACCCGTGGCGGTACGTTCGGGCGGCGGTCCACCGCGCGGCCGGCCGGGACCTCGTCGAGAAGCGCCGCCGCGGCAACCGGGTCGAGATCCGACGGACGGCGCCGTACCCCGACTGGCTCCGCCGGATCGTCGCGATCGAGAACAAGCCCGACCTCGACGCGTCGGCCGCGCGGGCGCTCTCCGATCAACTGGAACACGACGTCGAGACCGGGCTGGCCGACGAGGTCTGGGTCGCGACCGAAGCGACGGGGGGACGCATCGAGCCCGCCCTGCTCGAAGACCTCCCGGTCGACGTGGGCATCCTGGCGCTCTCGTTCGACGAGACGGATGACGACGCGGCCACGACCGGTACGGACATCAGGGTCGACGCGTCCGTCGAGTGGTACCCGAGCGAGGTGACGCCGCCGGACGCTGACCGCGACGAGGGGCGACGGCGCCGCCGACTCGAACTCGCCGAGCGGGCGTACGGCCGCGGCTGGCGGTCCTACTACGAGACGATGCGGCCGGACTGCCGCCACTTCGAACTCCGGCGGCACGGTCGCGCACTCGTCCCGTACTGCGCCGCCAAGGCGCGATCGCAGACCGCCGCCGAGTGCTCCGGATCGTGTTCCGAGTTCGAGCCGGAGCCGCCCACCTGGCGGACGCGCGGCTGGCCGATAGAGGGCGGTCCGGGAAACGGCATCAAACGCCTGCTCGACGGCCGACGAGCGTGGATCCGCGAGCGGGAGTACGAGACGGAAGGCGGTCCCGACTCCGGCCGCTAGGACTCGGTCACTTCGACGTCGACCGCGTCGCGCTCGACGGCCAGCCGGAACGTCGGGACCGTCCGGTAGATCACCTCGACGACGCCCTTGCGCCGGAGGCTCTGGAGCGCCTCGCGGACGTCCTCGACGTCCGGATCGACGTCGAACGCGTCGCGGACGCCGTTGAGGACGCTCACGACGCTCTCGGAGCGCTCGTCCGCCCCCGCGACGACCGCGAACACCTGCGACTCCAGTTCGGGGACGCGGATCACGGAGGGCACGCCGCCGCGCTCGTCGTCGCTCTCGACGCCCGGTTCGACGTCGACCAGCTCCGCGGCCTCGCTCGTGGCCCGGATGAGGCTATTGTCGTCGCGGTAGTAGTAGTCTCCCAGTTCCCCCTCGAGGTACTGGTGGACCTCGCTACCGGACTCCATTTCCCACCGCTGCTGTAGCTCCTTGTTCTTCGTCGGCTGCAACCGCACGACGTCGGCGAGGCGCTCTTTCGCCTCGGCCGAGAGGGCGCTGTCGTCTGTCACGGCCGCCCGTTCGTCCCGGACGGTTAAGTCGTTTCGACATCTCCCACCCCGCAAATCCCGGCCGCTTAAGTCCGTCAAGCGTCTGCGTGGGGGTAGAATGGAGTTCTGCGACGAATGCGGTTCGATGATGAAGACCGAGGGCGACGTCTGGGTCTGCGGCGGCTGCGGCTACGAGAAGCCACGTGACACGGCCGACGAGGAGCACATGACCTCCACGGCCGCCCGCGAGGAGAGCGAGGTCGTCGATATGTCCGACGTCGACGACTCCGAGATCGGCCCGACCACGACGGTCGTCTGTCCGGAGTGCGGCAACGACCGCGCGCGCTACGAGATGAAGCAGATCCGCTCGGCCGACGAGTCCGAGACGCGCTTTTTCACCTGCACCGAGTGCGGGCACAAGTGGCGCGAGGACGACCACTGATCGGAGCGGCCGTCCGGGCCCGTCCGGCCTCTTCGACCGCCTCGCCGGGTCGAGCGCCCGCGACCGCAGCGTCATAGGCGACGGTCATCGTTCCCAGCCAGCGGAAACCTCCGACGCTTCTACCCCGTGTTGGATGCAACCTCCGGTCAGGGCACGTAGTTCCAACCGGAAGAACGCCCGTACGGTCGAAGAGCGAGTCGGGGGTCGTGAGTCCGCGCGGCACGTCCCGGCGCGTGAGTCGTCGGCCGTACAGGAGGCTCTGGGTTCGAGTCCCAGCGTGTCCATCGGTCGCTCCGCCGGTCTCGCTCTCCCACCGTCCCGCCACCACCGCGACTTATGTCCGTTCCGTCCCAATCGCGTCCGTGTCTCTCGACGTCCCGCCGCCGGAGTTCGACGTCCCCGACGGCTGGCGACTCGTCGCCGAGGACTTCCAGACGCCCTTCGACGTCCGGGTCGCGTCCGTCGAGACGGCCACGCGGATCTACGAGGACGTCGACCTCCGGGACCGCCTCGCCGACGCGACCGGCGTCGAGACGACCTGGCGCTTCGCCTTCGCGAGCCGGCTCCGGATCCGCCCGCGGACGCCGCCCTCGCGGGCGCTCACGCGACTCGTCACCGATCGGGCCGAAAGGAAGTTCGAAGACGTGCTCCGAGAGCGGGGGTTCTCGGCGATCGAGCGCGCCGACGACCACCGGCTCGACGTCGGCGACGAGCAAATCAAGGCGACGCGGTACCGCGCTCGGGTCGGGGTCGGCGGGCTGGACCTGCCGGTGGAGGCGTTCTTCGCCGTCTGGCCCGCCGACCGGGACTACCTCCTCGGTGGCGGCGCCTATCCCCTCTCGCTTCCCGACCCCGAGACGTTCGACGCCGAACGGGGCCGCGAGGAGCTGTTTTCGGTGATCCGGTCGATCCGGTGAACTGCTGCCGCCGACGTCAGCGCTCGCTCCGCGCGAACGTCAGGTAGCCGGTGTGGCCGACCCCGGCCGTCGAGGGGCGCGACCCACGCTCGCCGAAGTCCATCTCGCGCTGGATCGTCTCCAGGGTCTCGACGCCGCCGAGGCCGGCCTCGCGCGCGGCTTCGACGGCCTCGCGGCTGTTCTCGACGAAGGGGGAGTAGACGGCGACGTGGCCCCCGTCGGCGAGCAGGTCGGGCGCGCGGCGCACGACCGCGGGCGCGTCGCCGGTGTCGAGCGTGACCGCGTCGAACGGCGCCTCGTCGACGACGTCGTCGAGGTGCTCCGTCAGGTCGCCCGTCCGGACGTCGACCCGGTCGTCGACGCCCGCCAGCCGCATATTCTCGCGGGCGACGTCGGCGAAGCCGGCGTCGACTTCGTAGGTCGTCACCTCGGCGTGCATCCGCCCGAGGTAGGCCGCGAGGACGCCGGTGCCGGTACCCGCGTCGAGGACGCGGTCGCCGGCCGCGACGCCCGTGTGGCCCACGACGAGGCCGACGTCCCGGGGCATCATCGGCGCGCCGGTCCGCTCGAAGTGGTTGAAGAGGTCGGGGCCGCGCAGCCGACGCACCACGAACGGCTCGCCGAGGTGGGTCTCGAGGACGTCGCCGGGCTCTGCGTCTTCGGGCACCTCCAGCACGCCCAGATCGGTCTGGAGTTCGTCGCCCGGCGCCCGGAGGTACTCGCGGTCGTCGTGGACGAGGAGGTAACTCACTCCAATCGGGAGATCGCGGCCGCCAGATCGCCGTCGGCCGCCTCGAGCGCCTCGCGGGCCGCGTCCGAGGTGACGCCGGCGCGCTCGGCGACGAGTTCGACGTCCTCGGCCGGGATCCCGGACTCGCTCTCGCCCTCGGCCTCGTCGCCGGCCTCCTCGACGGCCCCCGCGCTTCCGCCGGTGCCGCGCTCGCGGGTCTCGGGATCGCCGACGACCTGGTAGGTCTGTTGCCCCTGGGCGTCCATCCGAGTGACCTGCGCGTCGGAGAACACGAGCTCCTCGTCGGCCGTCTTGATGACGACCTCCTCGGCGTCGAGCTCGGTGACGTCGATGCCCATCTGTTCCATCATCTGCTTCATCTTCCGGGGGTTCATTCCGCCTCCACCGAACATAGTTGCCCGAAGCGAGGGTGGCCGGTAGCAAAAGCGTGGCGAACCGCGGGTTCTGGGGTCGTTTCGCCGCGCGGTGCGGACGAGCCTCGCGCCTACTCGTCCGCGTCCGCGGTCGGATCTCGCTGGAGGCCCGTCGCCTCCTCGATCTCCATCTCGTAGCCGATGACCGAGAGCTGGCGCTTGCCGACGCCGGTGAGGTCCGGCGACCACGCGTTGTCGTCGATCAGCGATCCGATCTCGCTCCAGTCCCCGGTCGACAGCTCCCGGATCGGGCCGAACGCGAGCACGCTCCGCCAGTCGGTGTGGGACTCGATGTCGTAGACGGCGAGACACGCCCGTTCCGTGGCCTCGCTGAACGCGACCTTCAGGCTCTGAGACCGGAACTGCCAGAAGGCGAAGACCGCCCGGCCGGGCTCGTAGCCGAAGGAGATCGGCACCGCGTACGCCTCGTCGCCGTCGGCCAGCGAGAGGATCCCCGTCCCCTGTGTCTCCAGATACGCGTCGATCTCCGCGTCGGTCATCTGCCCCCCGCGGAGCCGCCCTGGATCGACTTCGTCCGTCATACCACCGCGTTTGTCGGCGTCCGTAATGGCCTTGTTCCTTCGGCGGGGGTTGCCGCGGCCCGCAGGTGGTTTCAATAGCGGGCGGGCGCTCTCTCCGGTATGTTCGACCCCGACGATCTCGCGCGGATCCGCGAGGCCAAACGCGAGTGGGAGGCCGAGACGCTCGACCCCACCCTCGACCGCTTCGGGGAGCGACGGGAGACCTTCACCACCGACACCGGCGGTCAGGAGGTCGAACGGCTCTACACCCCCGACGACGTCGCCGACCTCGACTACGAGTCGGACCTGGGATTCCCGGGCGAGGAGCCTTACACCCGCGGCGTCTACCCGACGATGCACCGCGGACGCCTCTGGACGATGCGCCAGTACGCCGGGATGGGCACGGCAAGCGAGACGAACGAGCGCTTCCGCTACCTCATCGAGCAGGGGTCCTCGGGCCTGTCGATGGCGTTCGACCTCCCGACGCAGAAGGGCTACGACTCCGACGCGGCGATGGCGGCCGGCGAGGTGGGGAAGGCGGGCGTCGCGATCGACAGCCTCCGGGATATGGAGGTGGTCTTCGACGGCATCCCCCTCGACGAGGTGTCGACCTCGATGACGATCAACGCGCCCGCGGCGGTCCTGCTCGCGATGTACGTCGCGATCGGCGACCGGCAGGGCGTCGACCGGGCGGAACTGCGCGGCACCATCCAGAACGACATCCTCAAGGAGTACATCGCGCGCAACCTCTACATCTACCCGCCGGAGCCGTCGATGCGGCTCATCACCGACGTCTTCGAGTTCTGCGCCGCGGAGGTCCCGAACTTCAACACGATCTCGATCTCGGGCTACCACATCCGCGAGGCGGGGTCGACGGCCGCCCAGGAGATCGCGTTCACGCTCGGCGACGGGATCGAGTACGTCGAGCGCGCCATCGAGGCCGGTCTCGACGTCGACGACTTCGCCCCACAGCTGTCGTTCTTCTTCAACGCGCACAACAACGTCCTCGAAGAGGTCGCGAAGTTCCGGGCCGCGCGGCGGCTCTGGGCCGAGATTATGGAGGAACGCTTCGGCGCCGAGAACCCCAAGTCGAAGCAGCTGAAGTTCCACGCCCAGACCGGCGGCTCGACGCTGACGGCCCAGCAGGTCGAGAACAACGTCGTCCGCGTCGCCTATCAGGCGCTCGCGGCCGTCCTCGGGGGCGCCCAGAGCCTCCACACCAACGGCAAGGACGAGGCGCTGTCGCTGCCGACCGAGCAGTCCGTTCGAACGGCGCTGCGGACCCAGCAGATCCTCGCCCACGAGTCGGGCGTCGCGGACACGATCGACCCCCTCGGCGGGAGCTACGCCGTCGAGTCGCTCACCGACGAGGTCGAGGCCGAGGCCCGCGAGATCCTCGAGGCGGTCGACGAGCGCGGCGGGATGCTCTCGGCCGTGGAGTCGGGCTGGGTCAAGCGGCAGATCCAGGACGTCGCCTTCGAGCGCCAGCGGGAGATCGAGTCCGGCGAGCGGGTCGTCGTCGGCGTCAACGAGTACGAGGTCGACGAGGAGCCCGAGGTCGACATCGAGGAGGTCGACGAGGACGACGAGCGCCGGCAGAAGGCGCGGCTGCAGGAGGTGAAAGACGAGCGCGACGACGAGGAAGTCGAGGCAGCACTCGACGCGCTCGCGGACGCCGCCGCGGGCGACGACAATCTCGTGCCGCCGATCGTCGACGCCGTCAAGACCTACGCCACGGTCGGCGAGATCTCCGACGTGCTCCGCGAGGAGTTCGGCGAGTACCAGCCGAGGTACTGAGTATGCCGCTGGCCTTCGACCACCTCGGCGTCGCGACCGACGACGGGGCCGACCTCGCGTCGACGTTCGAGGCGCTCTTCGACGCGCCGGTCGTCCACGAGGAGCGCTTCGACGGGATGACCGTCCGCTTTCTGGAACTGGAGTCGGGCTACTTCGAGATCCTCGAACCCGAGGAGTCGGGGACGATCGCCCGCTTCCTCGACCGCCACGGCCCCGGCATCCACCACGTCGCCCTCCGGACCGACGACGTCGCGGCCGAACTCGCCCGCGCCCGCGACGCGGGCGTCGAACTCGTCGACGAGGAGCCCCGGCCGGGCGCGTGGGGCCACGAGGTAGCGTTCCTCCATCCGGGGTCGACCGGCGGCGTGCTCGTCGAGTACGTCGAGGTCGGCGCGCACGGCGACGACTCCGAGGACGACTGATCGAACCAACAGCACAGTTTAGGCGGACGCCCTCCGACTACGACACCGATGCGCGACTTCCTCTCCTACCGCGCGCGGATCGAGCCGGACGGCGAGGCGCTCGTGGTCGCCGACGGCGGCGACGTCTACACCTTCGGGAACCTCGACACGCTGGTCGACGACCTCGCCGGCCGGCTCGTCGCGGCGGGCGTCGCGCCCGGCGACCACCTCGGCGCGGTCCTCGAATCCCGCCTCGAATACGTCTGTCTCATCCACGCCGCGATGCGGCTCGGCGTGACCCTGGTCCCGATGGGCGACGAACTCACGCCCCGCGAGCTCGCCGGGCAGCTCGACACCGCCGACGTGACGAGCGTGGTCTGCGGCGCGGAGACGGAGCGGGCCGTCGTCGACGCGATCGCGCGGATCGAGGCCGACGCGGCGGACGCCGTCGGCTCGGGGGAATCCGACGATGCCGACGATGCCGAATCTGCACCCGCATCCGGGTCCGATCCCCGGCCGGAGTCCCGGACCGACGCCGAGTCCGGATTCGAGTTCGAGCCGGAGTCCGAATCGATCGCCGTCCTCACCGTCGATGACCCGGCGACCGACCGGGGCGTCGCGCTCTCGGAGACGCCCGTCGCCGAAGTGAGCCCCGCGGAGTGGTCGCTCGACCGGACGCAGTTGATCCTCTTCACCTCGGGCACCACCGGCGACCCGAAGGCGGTGCGGCTCACCGTGAGGAACCTCCTCGCCAGCGCGGTCGCGTCGGTCTTCCGGCTCGGCTTGGATCCGGCGGACCGCTGGTTCGCGACGCTCCCGCTGCACCATATGGGCGGCCTCGCGCCGGTGCTCCGGCTGCCGCTCTACGGGATGACGGTCGTCCTCCGGGAGTCGTTCGAGGCCGGCCCCGCGGTCGACGACCTGGACCGCTACGACGTCACCGCGGTCTCGCTCGTCCCCACGATGCTCGATCGGATGCTCGACCGCCGAGGGACGCTCCCGGAGTCGCTGCGGGTGGTCCTGCTGGGCGGCGCGCCCGCCTCCGCCGACCTGATCGAGCGGTGTCAGGCCTACTCGGTCCCGGTGCACCCGACGTACGGGATGACCGAGACGGCCTCCCAGATCGCCACGGCGCGGCCTCGGGAGGCCTTCCGCGCCCCCGACTCGGTCGGCCGGCCGCTCCTCTTTACGGACGTCACGATCGTCGACGCGGACGGGGACCCGCGAGAGCCGGGCGATCCCGGCGAGATCGTCGTCGACGCGCCGACGGTCACGCCCGGCTACTACGGGAACCCCGAGGCCACCGAGGACGCGTTCGGCCGGTTCGGCTTCCACACCGGCGACGTCGGGGTCCGTGACGAAGACGGCACTCTCAGGGTGCTGAACCGCCTCGACGACCGGATCGTCTCCGGCGGGGAGAACGTCGACCCCGGCGAAGTCGCCGAGGTCTTCCGGAGCCATCCCGGGGTCGTCGAGGCGGCCGTCGTCGGCGTGCCGGACGCCGAGTGGGGCGAGCGCGTCTCGGCGCTCGTCGTCGGCGACGGCGACGATCCCGACCGGGCGGAGCTGCTCTCGTTCGCCCGGGACCGACTGGCCGCCTACAAGGTCCCGAAGACCGTCGCCTTCGCCGACTCGCTTCCCCGGACCGTCTCCGGGACGGTCGATCGGGAGGCCGTCAGAGAGCGACTCTCGGGTGGCGACGGCGATCGGACGGCGGCCGCCGAGGAATCCGGACCCGCCGACGTCGACGGGGCAGACGACCCACCTCCCAGCGGCGACGCCGACGACTAACTGTAAACGAGTTTCGAGTTTTTCAAAGTTCCGAGAGTTATTTGCTCGTGCCTTTCCTTTCTCGGCTATGGACCTACTCGACGAGTCGGTCGTGCCGGAGCACGCCCGCGAGGTGAAACGGGAGGCGCGCGAGTTCGCCGACGAGCACATCCGACCGAACGCGGAGGAGTACTTCCGCTCGGGCGAGTACCCCTGGGAGATCCTCGAGGCGGGGATGGACGCCGGACTCGTCGCCCAGGACATCAGTGAGGAGTACGGCGGGAAGGGCTACGACCTCGAACAGGTGCTCGCGATCAACGAGGAGTTCTACGCCGCCGACGCGGGGATCGCGCTGACGCTGATGCTCGCGTCGTTCGGCTGCGAGATCGTCGAGACGTACGGCACCGAAGAACAGAAGGACGAGTACCTCCGTCCGGTCGCGGCCAACGACCAGATATCGGGGCTCGCGGTCTCGGAACCCCAGACCGGCTCGGATATGGCGGGGATGACCACCAGAGCGGAAAAGACCGACGACGGCTGGGTCCTCAACGGCGAGAAGTACTGGGTCGGTAACGCGGTCGAGGCCGACTGGCTGACCGTCTACGCCAAGACCGGCGACGGTGACGACCGCTACGGCAACTACTCGATGTTCATCGTCGAGACCGACACGCCGGGCTACGAGGCCGAGCACATCCCCGAGAAGATCGGGATGCGCGCCTCCAAGCAGGGCCACATCGTCTTCGACGACTGCCGGGTACCGGAGGAAAACCTCGTCGGCGCGGAGGGCGGCGGCTTCTACGCCCTCGCGGACTTCTTCAACCACGGCCGCGTCGTCGTCGGCGGCCACGGCATCGGCCTCGCCGCCCACGCCATCGAGGAGACCTGGGAGTTCGTCCACGACCGCGAGGCCTTCGGCCGGACGCTCTCGGAGTTCCAGTCCACCCAGCACATCCTCGCGGACCTGCGGATGGAGTTCGAGGCCGCCCGCGCGCTGAACTGGCGCGCCGCCCGGAAGGTCTCCGAGAACGAGGACGCCGGCTTCTGGGCGGCCGCGACGAAGACCAAGTCCACGGAGATGGCCGTGAAGTGCGCCGAGCGCGGGATGCAGCTCCACGGCGGTCGGTCCGTGCTCGAGGAGTACCCGATCTCGCGCATCTACCGCGACGTCCGCATCCCGGTGATCTACGAGGGCGCGAACGAGATCCAGCGCAACCTCATCTACCGGCAGGGCGGCGTCTGAGAGTAATCACTACGAGGGCCCATCTGATTCTTCGCACACACCGGATCTCGGGCACTCCGGCGACTCCCTAACATTGTAGGGTCCGATCTCAATGAAACACGGTCCCTCCCTACAGGTACCGAACCACCGATGTCCAAAAGCCAGCCCACCGTCACCGAACTCACCGAGTACTGCGAGGCCTGCGACGCCCGGACCCCCCACGAGGTCTCGATCGAACTCAAGACCGAGAGCGAGAAGCGCACCAACCGGGCGTTCTCGCGGGAGCCCTACCGCGTGACCAAGTGTCGCACCTGCGGCGACGAGCGGAGCCAGCGGATGAACGACGCCTGATACGAACCCCTGTCTCCCTCCCAGCGACCGCGACCACGAGGTCGGCGACCGCCGGCGTCTCGTCCCGCCGTCGGCCCTCTCACCTGTCGTTCGATTCGGTCTCGACCTCGATGTGGTGTGGCTCCTCCCGCGACTCCCCGTCACCGTCCAGGAGGACCGACTGGATGTCCTGGGCGAAGGACTCGACCCGGTTCCGGAGCGTCCGTACTTCTTCCTCGAACTGTTCGACGGACCGCTCGACGTAGTGGACCCGCTGGAGGGGGATCCGGCGGACGACGTCGTTGCCCGCCTCGTCCTCGTCGAGTTTGACGATCCAGTGGTCCTGGAAGTAGGCGATACTCTCGTTCGCCACGGTACGTTCGACCGTCCCCTCGTCGGGGTCTTCGTACACGATGACGGCCTTGCCGAGGTCCGGATCTGTCACAGACCGGCTTGCCGGTCGACACACGTAGGTCTGGTGTCTCGATACGGCGGACGGTCTCCAGTATCAATCGTCGTCGGCCCTCTCCGTCGCCCGATCCTCCGACGCCGTCCGGTCCCCGGAGGTCTCCGCGAAGAACGACTCGATGAGTTTGCGCTCGCCCGCCCGGAGGTGCTCGTGGAACGTCGGCGCCGCGATGCCCAGCGAGTCGGCGACCTCCTCGGCGGTGCTGCCGCGCGGCCACTCGAAGTACCCCGACGCGAGCGCGGTCTCTATCACGTCGCGCTGCCTGTCGGTCAGCTTCTCCTCGAGCTGTCGGCGGAACGACGAGGGCGACTGCACCTGGGCTTCGACCTCCCGCTTCGCCACGACCGTGGTCTCCGGATACGATTTCTGCACCGCGGCGGTGAGCGCTCGGAGGTCCGACTGCGGCGGCACCCTGACGGCGAATTCGCCCTCGCCCGCCGTCGCCGTGAACGACTCGACGGTCGCGCCCAGTTCCGCGACCGTCACGAGCACCGAAGCACCGGTCAACCGGACCTCCAGCAGCGTCTCGTCGGCCTCCTCGGAGACGGTCCGGACCTCCGAGGCGGCGTCGAGCGGTGCGAGCGCCGACAGGATCGCCTCGGCGTCGACGCCCTCGACCGCGAGATACGTCGAGACGACCCCGTCGTCCGTCGGCGAGAGCCCCTCCATCCGGACGGTCGTCCCGAACTCCAGAGAGAGGTCGACGACGACGTCGCGGGTGTCGGTGTGCTCGAAGACCAGTTCGACCGCCGTGTCGCCGTAGAGCAGCTGCTTCGACTCCGCGGCGTTGATCCCGTTGCCGATCGTCTCGCCGACCTCCGCGAGCATCGAGCGCTCCTCGTCGGTGATCGCGCCGCGGACGTAGACGACGAGCGCGCCGTAGACCGTGTCGCGGTACCGGATGGGGACGACCACCGCCTCCCGGTCGCCGTCGATCGGCTCGGGATCCGCCAGGACACGGTCGACGTGCGCCTGAGAGACGGGCGCGCTGACGACCGCCCGCTCGTCGATGGCGGTCCGGACGGTCCCGTGGGGGTCGAACGCGTCGCCGGATGCGGCCGCCGCGGCCCCGCCGTCGTCGAACGGGGCGGTGACCGACGCGGCGGTCGCCTGGGGCTCGACGGCGCCGACCGCCTCGTCGTACCGGGCGATCCACGCCCCCTCGTACGGCGAGGTGTCGAAGGACTCACACACCGTCTCGGCGATGTCCGCCCGCGTCGTCGCGTCCACGAGCGCCTGGTCGATCCGGCGCAGGAGGCCGTTGATCCGGCGGGCCCGCTCGAGCTGGCGCTCCCGCTCGCTGATCTCCGATTCCCGTTCGGCTCTGAGCTCCCGGACCCGCGCCGTCAGGTCGTCGAGCGCGTCGGGGTCGCCGAGCTCCGCGAGGTCGCGGGATTCCAAGACCGCCTCCGTGGACTCGAGCGCGAAGTACTCCCGGACGCGCGCGTCGAACTCCGCGCGGACGAGCAGCTCCTCGACGGTGCCGACGACGTCGTCCTCGCCGACCGGCTTGACGAGGTACTCGTCGAACGGCATCTCGACGATGTCGGTGTCGGGCTCGACCGCGGTCATCATCGCGACCCGACAGTCGAGGCCGCGGGCGTCGATCTCGTCCAGCACTTCGTCGCCGGAGAGGTCCGGCATCCGCCGGTCCAGGAGGACGACGTCGACCGCCTCGTCGACCGTCTCGAGGGCCTCCTCCCCGCCGTAGGCGAGCCGGACGTCGAAGTCGTCGCGGAGCCAGTACTCGCAGGTGTCCGCGAGGTCCTTGTCGTCTTCGACGACGAGCACGACGGGGTCCGCCTCGGGCGCGTCGACGCCGCCGTCGGTGAGGGGCCCGTCGCGGGGACCTGATTTGGCGTGGGTCCCACCCCCCGACCCCGAACCGTCCGGTGTCCCGCACGATGTCATTTACCGTCCGGAGGGAGCGCAGCCACGGGTAAATAACTGCCCCTCGGACCGACCTCCGACGGATTCCCTAACGACATAGGGTACCGTGTTAGGCCGTTACCACCCTTCCTCCAAAGTGGATATGATCGACCGATCCGACGCCGAGGTGGGCGCCGATGCCTGAATGCCAGAACTGCGGATCCTTCGTCTCCCGGGACTACGTCCGGGTGTTCGCCCCCGAGGGGCTCGAGGACGCCCGGGTCTGTCCGCACTGCGAGGACGCCATCCGCGAGGGCGCCGAAGTCCGCGAGGCGCGCGCCCGTCGGGTGTCGTCGACGTAGGCGACCTCCGCCCGACGCGGCTCCGACGCGTTCCCCGCCGTTTTCCCGGCGACGGTCGCGCCCCCGCGGCCGACCGCCAACCTACAAGGCGATGCCCGCAGAGGTGCCCGTATGCGACTGGAGGACTACTGGGGCGTCGGCCCGAAGACCAGCGAACGGCTCCGCGAGTCGATGGGCGTCGAGCGCGCGATCGAGGCCATCGAGAGCGCGGACATCCGCGCGCTCGTCGACGCCGGGCTCCCGCGCGGCCGCGCGGTCCGGATCCTCCGCCGGGCCAACGGCGCCGCGGGGATCGACACGCTGGGGACGCGCGACGCCCGCGACGTCTACGACGACCTGCTCGCGCTGGCCAGCGAGTACGCGCTCACCGCCCACGCCGAGGACCGGATCCGCGTCCTGACGCCGCTCACCGACGTCGACGAACGGGAGGCGCGGCTCGACCGCGTGCTGGCCGCCCGCGACGCCTGGGCCGATCTCTCGGAGGACGACCGCGCGGCGATCCGCTCGGCGTTCGACGCCTACGACGACGCCGGCGGGACGGACCGCGCGGCCGTCCGGACGGCGCTGGAACTCAGGGAGGCCGGTCTCCGCGGCGAGACTTTCTCTGCTCTGGACGACCTCGAGGAGGACTCGCTGCGCGCCGCGGCGAGCGCGCTCGGGACCGTCGACGCCGACGGGGGCGTCGCGCCCGGCGCCGACGAGGAACTGGACCGCCTGCGGGAGCGCCGCGACGCCGTCGCCGACCTGGAGACGAACGCCCTCGACGTGCTGGAGTCGATCCGCGAGCGCGGCGTCCGGAGCTTCGAGGAGTTCCGCGGCGCGTTCGTCGAGTACGTCGCGGGCGAGACCGGCGTCCGACGGGGACGCGTCGAGGCCGCCGTCGCCGAGGACGCCCGCGACGAGGCGGACTTCACGTCGACGTCGCTGCGGGCGCTCCGTTCCGAACTCGACGAGGAGGTCGAAGAACGCGAATCGACCGTCGCGGCGGAGCTCCGCGAGTCGATCGAGTCGGCGCGCGCGGACGTCGACACCGCGGTCGCGGCCGTCTCGGACATCGCCTTCGAGCTCTCCCTGGGCCGCTTCGCCGTCGAACACGACCTGACGCGCCCGACGCTCGTCGACGACGGCCTCGCGGTCGTGGACGCGCGGAACCTCGGGCTCTCGGGCGAGGTCCAGCCCGTGACCTACGCCGTCGGCGACCACGGCCTCGACTCGCCCGGCGGCGACGGCGGATCGGGACCGCCGACGGGCGACCGCGTCGCGGTCCTCACCGGCGCGAACTCCGGCGGGAAGACGACCCTCCTGGAGACGCTCGCGCAGGTCGTACTGCTCTCGGCGATGGGGCTGCCGGTCCCCGCGGCGCGGGCCGAGGTCGGACAGTTCGACACGATCGTCTTCCACCGCCGGCACGCGAGCTTCAACGCCGGCGTCCTGGAGTCGACGCTGAAGTCGATCGTCCCGCCGCTCTCGACCGGCGACCGGACGCTGATGCTCGTCGACGAGTTCGAGGCGATCACCGAACCGGGCCGCGCCGCCGACCTCCTGAACGGCCTCGTCGACCTGACGGTCGAGCAGGACGCGCTCGGCGTCTACGTGACCCACCTCGCCGACGACCTCAGCCCCCTCCCGCCGGAGGCGCGCATCGACGGCATCTTCGCCGAGGGGCTGACCGAGGACCTCGAACTGCGCGTGGACTACCAGCCGCGCTTCGGCACGGTCGGGAAGTCGACGCCGGAGTTCATCGTCTCCCGACTCGTCGCGAACGCCCGCGACCGCGCGGAGCGCCGCGGCTTCGAGGCGCTTGCGGCCGCCGTCGGGGAGGAGGCCGTCCAGCGGACGCTCTCGGACGCCGCCTGGACCGATTGATCGGGCCGAACGCTTTTGCGACCGCCCGTGGTACCGGGTGCCAATGGTCGAGTTCCCCTGGAGTCGCGGCGCCGCCGACGGAGCCAGCGGCGCCGACGACGCGGACCACCCCGAGGCGCTCGTCGTCTGTTCGTTCCAGGACGGGACGCTCGTCGTCTACCCCGACCGCGTGGTCATCGAGCGGGTCGACCGCTCGCGGTTCGACGACAAGACGATCCCGGTGGACGAGATCGAGGGCGTCGACCTCTCGAACGGCATCACCATCGGCTACATCCAGATCGAACAGGCCGGCGTCCCGGTGGACACCGGCGGCCTCCTCAGCGACCCGGTCAACGAGAACACGCTCCACTTCGGGTACGGCGGCCGCGACTGCGCCGCGAAAGCGCGGACGGAGATCCTGGCGCACGCGACCGGGTGACCGATCGACCGGCTACAGTTCGAGTTCGCTCGCGTCGCTCACCTCGAACTGCGTCACTTCGGGTTCGCCGGCGAGCAGGTCCGGAAGCGCGTCCTCGAACGCCCGGAAGTGCTCGGTCTGGGTGTGGTGTTCGACGGCGGCTTCGTCCTCGTACTGCTCGAAGAAGCGGAGCGTGTACTCGTCTTCGACGTCTCTGGTCGCCCGGTAGTCGACGACGCCGGGCTCCTCGTTCGTCTCCTCGACGAGCGTCTCCGCGTGGTCGAGCGCCTCGTCGATGCTGTCTGGGTCGATCGGGAAGACGGCGTGGAGGACGATCATAGCTCGGATCCGTCAGCGAGGTGGCCGTCCAGCGGCATATGGTTCGGGGATCCGGAGAGATACGTCGGCAGGGCGTCACATCTCCGCGCCCTGCTCGTCGATCGCGTCGGCGGCGATCGATCGGCCGCGGGCGTTGAGTTCGACCTCGTGGCGGATCCGGACCTCGTCGAGGACGTCGTGGTCGATCAGGCGGACGAACAGCTCCTCGACCTGATCGACGTCGATGCCGAGGAACTGCGGGATGTCGAACGGCGACACCCCGGAGTAGAGGGCCATCAGGACTTGTTTGTCCTGCATCGAGAGATCGAGCGACGTCTCGGTCTGCTCCTCGCCGATCCGCAGCAGCGACTTCAGGATGCCGACCGCGCGCTCCGGGCCGGAGACGTACGTCTGGACGCTGGTCCCCTCGCTGTCGGAGTGCTCGACCTCGATGACCTCCCGCGGCTCCTCGCGGACCGTCCGGCGCCCCATCTCGATGTCGCCGATGTCGTCGAGGCGGATCTCGACGAACGTCCCCGAGACGGTGGCGATGCTCACCGACTCCGCTTCGACCTTCAGGCGCCCGCCCTCCCACTCGGTGTTCTGGACGACGCCGCCCTCGACCGCGGGGTGGCGCACGAGGAACTTCGTCGAGGACAGCAGGGCGTCGTAGAGGTCCATCTCGAACTCCTCGAAGTCCGCGGGCGCGACGAGGATGACGTTCTCGCCGTCGTCGAACTGGAGGGCGATGTAGTCCGAGACGGTCGCGACGCGCTGATTGACGTCGAACCGGCCGCCGACGCGGTCGATGGCGTCGAGGCGGAACGTCCGCTTGCCGCCGGTCCCCGCGAGGACGATCCGCTTGTTCGAGAGCAGGATGCGCCCGTTCGTCCAGCCGGCGTCGTTCCGCTCGCGACCGTCGCGGAGCGCTCGAAGGAACCGTCCGCGCGTGTCCGCGATCTTCGTCTCGCCGGGTTGCACGCGTGCTCACCTCCTGGACGTGGTCCGTGACGTGGATTCGGATCCGGATTTCGATCCCGAGGCCGACCGGGACCGCGACTCCCTCCCCGACCCGCCGTCGCCGTCACCCCCGGTCGCGTCCCGGTAGATCCGCAGCCGCTTCTCCACCGGATCGAACCGGCCCCGACAGGAGCCGGGGACGGTCTCGGTCATCCCGATCGTGAGGTAGCCGCCGGGCTCGACGGCCGAACTCAGCGTCTCGAAGATGGCCTCCTTGGCTCCCTTGTTGATGTAGATGAAGAGGTTCCGGCAGATGACCAGATCGAAGGTCCGGGGCGGCGACTCCTGCACGAGGTCGTGCTTCCGGAAGGACACCAGATCCTTCACCTCGTCCGTGACGCGGTAGGCGTCGTCCTCCCTGGTAATGTAGCGATCGCTCCGAGCCAGCGGCTCCAGTTGCTCTTCGAGGTCGTTGGTCTCGGAGGCGTGGTACTCGCCCCGACGCGCCGCCCGCAGGATCTCGGGCTTGATGTCGGTCCCGAGGATGTCGACGCTCCCCGCGTCGATCCGGTCGTCGTCGAGCGCGAGCATCGCGACCGAGTAGGCCTCCCGGCCGTCGGAGCAGGCGGCGCTCCAGACGTTCGTCGGACCCGCCCGGCTCAGATCGGCGAGGATGTCGCGGAGCGACTCCCAGACCTCTGGGTTGCGGAAGAAGCTCGTGACGTTGACGCTCAGCGCGTTCAACAGCTCCTCGCGCTCGGCCTCGTCGTCCTCCAGGAGTTCCTGGTACGCCGCGTAGTCGTCGACCCGCTGGCGACGCATCCGCGCGGAGATCCGTCGGTCCAGATACGAGCGGTTGTACGAACTCGTCGCGAACGACAGCGACGACTCGACGAACTCCAGCAGCTCCTCGAAGCCCTCGTCCGCGTCGTCGTCGTCGGTGTCGTCGGTGTCGTCGCCGAGGTCGATGTCCAGCCCCATCAGTCGGCGACCCCCTCCGCGCCGGCACCCGTCTCGGCTTCGGCGTCGTCCTCCGGCGGCGTCCACTGCCGGCGCGCCTGTTTGCCCTCGTCCGGAATGGGCAGGGAGTTCACGTCGAGGATCGGCACGACGTTCCCGTCGCCCACGACCGCCGTGCCCGAGAGTCCCTCGGTGCCCTTGAGGGGGCCCTGCAGCGGCGTGACGACCACTTCTTCCTGCCGGGAGACGCTGTCGCAGCGCAGCGCGACCTGGCGGTCGGCCGGGCGGATCCGGACGGTCATCCCCGCTTCGCGCTTCGGCCCGTCGATCTCCAGGGCCTCGCGGAGGCGGATCAGCGGGAAGATGCGCTCCTCGTGGACGATCACCTCGGCGCCGTCGACGCGCTGGACGCGCGACCCCTGGGAGACCTCGTCGATGTACTTGATCGGGACGCCGAACTCGCGGTCGTCGATCCGCACGAAGAGCACCTTGATGATCGCGACCGACACCGGCAGCCGGATCGAGATGGTCGTCCCCTCGCCGAGGTCGCTCTCGACGTTGACCGAGCCGTCGAGCGACTCGACGGTCGTCTTGACGACGTCCATCCCGACGCCGCGGCCGCTGACGTCGGTGATCTCCTCGTTGGTCGAGAAGCCGGGGTGGAAGATGTAGTCGTACACCTCGCTGTCGGGCAGCTCGGCGAGTTCGCTCCGCGGGCGGATGCCCTTCTCGGCGGCCTTCTCGCGGATGACGTCGGCGTCGATGCCGGAGCCGTCGTCCTCGACGGTGACGACGACGGTGTCGTGCTCGCGCCGCGCCCGGAGCTCGACCGACCCCGTCTTCGGCTTGCCCGCCGCCTCGCGCTCCTCGGGCGGCTCGATGCCGTGGTCGACCGCGTTGCGCAGGACGTGCATCAGGGGGTCGGAGATCTCGTCGAGGATCGTCCGGTCGAGTTCGATGTCCTGCCCCTCGACCGAGAAGTCGACCCGCTTGTCCTGGTCGCGCGCGAGGTCGCGCACGAGCCGCGGGAACTTGTCGAAGACCTTCTTCAGCGGGATCAGGCGCATGTCCATCACGGTGTCCTGGAGGTCCGAGGAGATCTTGTCGAGCTCGTCGAGGGTGTCGCGTCCGGCGTCGTCGTCGGCGCCGAGCGCCTGCCGGAGCTTGATCCGGCTCGTGACGAGCTGCTCGACGAGGCTGTGGAGCTCGTCCAGTTGATCGACGTCGACGCGGACGGACTTCACCGCGGAGATCGAGCGGGTCTCCTCTTCGGACTCGTCGCCGTCGCCGTCGCTCGCTCCGTCACGGCCGCCGCTACTCCGGCTGTCGTCGCCCGCCTCGCCCGCCTCGGTCGCATCTGCCGAGGCCGCTTCGGCGCCCGAGGGCTCGTCCGATTCGTGGCCGGATTGTTGATCGGCTCCGGCCGGGGCGTCGGCCGGTTCGTCGGAAGACGGGTCGGGGCTCGACTCCGACGGCGATCCGTCGGGCGACGCGTCGGATTCGGTCGATCCGGTGGCGTCGCTCCGCGCTGTCCCGTCGCTGTCCCCCTCGGTGTCCTCGCCCTCTCTACCGTCGGATCCGCCCGACGTGTAGGCGTCGACGACGGCGTCGACCGCCGCGGCGGCGGAGTCGGCGTCGACCTCGTCGGTCGGGGTCGCGGTCGAGACGGTCGGCTCGGGGTCGGGATCGGCGTCGCCCTCCTCGGACGCTTCCGCCGTCGGCCGATCGACGTCGACGCTCTCGCCGGCGTCTCCCTCGTCCGACGCCGTCTTCTCGGTCGTGTCGACGCCGCCGGCGACGACCTCGCCGACGTCGTCGAGCGTCACCGACTCGACCTTCCAGAGGTCCCACAGCGTCGCCTCGAGGTCCTCGCGTGGCTCGTCGGCGACGAAGACGGAGAACGTCTCGCCGAAGTCGCCCTCCTCGATCCGGTCGAGGCTCGGCTCCGCGCCCACGACGGCGAGGTCGTCGGGGAGCCCCTCGACGAACAGGCCGCCGTCGACGCCCTTCATGTCGCCGGCGTCCAGCGCGATCTCGGCGCGGTAGAGCCGGTCGGCGTCCGCGACGGCCGGGTCCTCGAGGTCGAGGACTTCGGCGGCCAGGTCGACGGCCTCGCCCCCCGCGGTGTCCGAACCGTCCGGGGAGTCGGCTTCGTCGGGGGCCGCTTCCTCGACGCCCGCGCCGCCCTCGCCGTCGTTCGGTTCCGCGGCGGCGCGGATCTCGTCGACGAGGTCGCTCGGGTCGCGGTCCGACTCGCCGTGCTTCTCGATCTCGTGAAGGATGTCCAGGATCTCGTCCATTCCGTCGAAGACCAGGTCCATCCGCTCGTGAGTCACCTCGATCCGGTCGTTGCGGACCTCGTCGAGGAGGTCCTCGACGGCGTGGGCCACCTTCGCCGCGTTGTCGAAGCCCATCGCGCCGAAGTTCCCCTTGAGGGTGTGGGCCTGCCGGAAGATGTCGTCGATCGCTTCGGCGTCGTCGGGGTTCGACTCGAGGTCCAGTAGCGAGTTGTTCAGTCGGGTGATGCTCTCTTCGGACTCGGTGATGAATTCCTGGTACAGTTCGTCGTTCATCCCTCACTCCTCCTCGAAGTACCGCAGCGCGTTCTCGGCGATCCGTTCGGCCGGGGCCACGTCCGCGACGCACCCGGACTCGATCGCCCGCCGGGGCATCCCGAAGATGGCCGAGGTCTCCTCGTCCTGGGCGATGGTGTGGCCGCCCCCGCCGCTGATCCGCCCGAGGCCGTCGACGCCGTCCCGCCCCATCCCGGTCAGGAGGACCGCACACAGCGGCCCCTCGACGGTCTCGGCGGCCGAGGCCATCGTGACGTCGATCGCTGGGCGGACGCCGTGGATCGGCTCCGTGTCCGTGAGTTCGAGTTTCAGCCGTCCGTTCCGGTCGCTCGTGAGCAGCAGGTGGTGGCCGCCGGGCGCCACTCGCGCCTCGCCGGGTCCGATGCGCTCGCCGGATTCGGCCTCGCTGACCGAGTACGCCGAGCGCCCGTCGAGCCGTCCCGCGAAGCGGGTGGTGAAGCCCTCGGGCATGTGCTGCACGACGAGGATCCGGAGGTTCGCCTCCCGCGGGAGGCCGCCGAGGACGCGCTCGACGACGGCGGGCCCGCCGGTCGACGCACCCACGACGAGCGTCCCGACATCGGGATAGGACGCCGTCGACGTCGCGGTCGCGGACCCGGAGTCGGAGTCGGAGTCGGAACCGGAGTCGGTTTCGCCGCGCGCGGCGGTCGACGCCCCCGGACTCGGCGGCCGCGACGACGACTCGGTCGCGTCCGCCTCCTCCGATCGGTCGGTTCCGCGGGTCCGGCTCCCGGTGGATCGACCGCCGGAGACCCGAGCGCTCGCCGAGAGGTCGACGCGGGCCGCGGATTCGACCTTCTCGACCAGTTCGCGCTTCACGCTCGGCATCGACGAGGTGACCTCCCCGCCGGGCTTGGTCACGAAGTCGACCGCGCCGCGGTCGAGCGCCTCGAAGGTCACGTCGGCGTCCGCCTCGGCGTGGGCCGAGAGCATCAGGACCGGCGTCGGGTGGTCCCGCATGATCGCGTCCACCGCCTCGAGGCCGTTCATCGCGGGCATCTCGATGTCCATCGTCACGACGTCGGGGTCGTGTTCGCGAACGACGTCCAGCGCCTCCGAGCCGTCGCTCGCCTCGCCGACGACCTCGATGCCGCCCTCCTCGAGCAGGCTCCGGATGAGCGTCCGCATGAACCGCGAATCGTCGACGATGACCGCCCGCGTCGACGTGCCCTCCCGACCCCGCTCCGAGGCCGCGCTCATCGGTCGTCGCTCCCGTGCTCCGCGCTGCCGACCGTCGTCTGGGATGCCGACCGCGCGCCCGCCTCGGTTCCGCGCCGGCTGTCCCGCCGGCGTCCGGGCGCGCCACTCGGCCGTCCCGGGATGGGGATCGGACGGTCCGCAGCGTATTCGTACCCGCTCATCTCTACCGGCTCTTCCCAACTGGGGGACTTAAGCGCTCGCCGGCGAAAATCAGCCGTGATAATAGCGTGCGTAGATTTATTGCCGACGTGTGCGCCCGGTTGGATGACGACCGACGGCCCCGACCGTCGGCGACATCGCTATGTCACAGCAAGGAACCGCGGCGGCGGGCGCTTCCGCGCCAACCGCCACCGACGACGCCGACGCCACCGCCCGCCAGATGCAGGTCCTCGAGTTCGAGCTGGGAGGCGAGCGGTACTGCGTCGACATCGACTACGTCTCCGAGATCGTCGACCGCGGGTCGCTCACCTCGGTCCCAAACGCCCCCGAGTTCGTCGAGGGCGTGATGGACCTCCGCGGGCGGACGACCTCGATCGTGAACCCGAAGACGCTCCTGAACGTCGAGGACACCGGCGAGGCCAGTCGGATCGTCATCTTCGACGCCAGCAGCTTCCAGGACGACGCCGCGGTCGGCTGGCTCGTCGACGAGGTCGACCAGGTCGTCCGCGTCTCGATGGACGACGTCGAGGAGCCGCCGATGGAGCGCGGCGACTTCATCGAGGGCATCGTCCGACAGGAGGACGGCCTCGTGGTCTGGATCTCCCCGACGAAGACCGTCGGCAACTGATAGTGATTACTCTCGCTGTGTACCGCCGAGCGCCACCCCCGTCGACGGCACTCGGCGGGAAGAAACGAGAGTAATCACTATGAGTCCGGTCGCCCGTTCGTCGACTCCGGTTTCGCGCCGCTTCTCGACGCCGCCGCTCACTCCGCGCCGGCCGCGTTCTCGGCCCGCGCCCCGCTTCTGACGAGGCCGATCCCGACGACCACCAGCCCGCCGGCCGCGAGGAACGCGACGAGGTAGCCGATCCCCTCGGCGGCGGCCCCGCCGAGCACGCTGCCGATGCCGCCGCCGAGGCTCCCGATCGCCGTGTAGAGCCCCAGCGCCTCCGCCCGCGCCGATTCGGGCGCGAGTCGGGATACGAGCGTCGTCGCCGTCACCGCGATGAAGGCCCACGACGCACCGATCGCGAGGAACAGGGCGCCGACGACGACGAGCCCGAACGGCGGCGCGACGGCCGCCCCCGAAACGGCGACGATCGGGAAGACGACCGCCCGGAAGCCCAGCGCCCCGAGCTGGAGCGAGAACGAGTCGCGCGTCGCCGCCAGCGCGCCGGCGCGGGCGTAGGCGGCCGCCGCCGCCGCGGAGTTGAGGATGAACAGCGCGAACACCTCGTCGGTCGCGTAGCCGGCGTCGACCAGGTAGGCCGGGAGCGGCCCGAAGAACGCCGAGAAGCCGGCGAAGAAGACCGTCGCACCGAACAGGTATCGTAGCAGCGGTCCGGAGTAGCGGGTCCGCAGACGCGCCAGGACGCTCCCGCCGCCGATGTCGCGGAGCGCCCAGTAGACCCGGACCGGACCGAACGGCACGCCGCGGGCGCTCCGGATCGCCGTCCCGCCGTTGAGCCGGAGCCGCCGCGTCAGCCGCCGGAACCGCTGTTCGGAGATCGTCGACGCCTCGGGGTACCGGGCCAGCACGAGGAGGAAGCCGCCGACGGTCGCCACGGCGCTGACGACGAAGAACAGCCGCATTGCCGGGACCGAGGCCAGTCCGAACGCCGGACCCGCGACCGACGACCAGGCGCCGCCGGCCAGCAGGCCGGCCAGCCAGCCGTAGCCCTGGTAGTGGTTCAACAGGCCGAAGCGCCGGGTCCACTGGTCGGTCTCGAACCCCTCGACGACGATGATGTTCAGCACCGGCGCGGCGGCCGCGACGACGAACCACAGCACGGCGTTGACGACGAGCACCGACCACGGCGACGCGAGGAAGGGCAGGACGAGGAAGACGGCCGCCGTGAGGCCGAGCGCGACGAGGACGAACGGGCGCCGGCGCCGCGTCCGCGTCACCAGGCGCCCCCAGAGGATCGCACCGGGAACGCCCGCGAAGGCGGCCGTCGCGGCGATCAGACTGACGACGAACGCGCCCGCGCCGAGTTCGATGGCGTACAGGGGCACGAGCAGCGACGCCGCGCCGACCGCGGCGTAGCCCAGCGCCCAGCCGTACAGCCAGCCGTCGGTGCCGCTCCCGTACTCGCTCACGTCCGCCGCGACGGCGGGGTGCCGTATAGTAGTTGGCGGTCGTCGGTGCCGTTATCGATCCACGAAGCCGTCCGCGTCGGGACCGAACCGGAGGGCGAAGGCCGGATGCTTGTAGAGCACCGTTCCGCACGCCCGACAGCGCGCGAAGAGCGACCGCTCGGCGTCCCAGCGCTCCGATCGCCGCACGACGGCCCCGTCGCGGACGCCGTAGCGGCCGCCCGACGTCGAGACGTGCTCGAACTCGCGGGCGCCGCAGTCCGGGCAGGGGTCTCGCAGACTGTCCCAGTCGTCCCGCTCGATCCCGGTGATCGCGAACGACCGATCGCCGTCGACGACGCGGAGCGTCCGTTCCATCGGGGGCCCTGGCCCCGTCATCCGATATAAGGTCCGCCCGACTACCGCGGTCCGACGGGGTGTTCGAGCGCCCACGGGTCCGACAGCGCGGCCGCCTTGTCGTCGGTGCCGCGCTCGGTCACGAGGCCGACGTGGTAGAGCTGCGCCTTGTACTGGAAGTGGATCCCCGACTTGTACGCGCGCGGATCGTCGAGGGCTGCCTCCCGAAGCTCCCCGTCGCGGTCGAGCACGGCGTCACGGCCACCCTCGGAGAAGAACACCTCGATCGCCAGCGGGCGGTTGATCGCGCAGGCGGCCGCCGCGACCTCCGGGAGCGTGGCCGGGCGGACGCCGTCGGCGTGGAGCCGCTCCAGCGCGTCGACGATCAGTCGAGTCGGTTCGTACCCCATCGTGACGCTCCGGGCCAGCTGCGCCCACCGCGGCGCGAGTTCGGTGAAGCGCGTCGAACGTCCGGTCCAGTCGTCGAACTCGGCCAGCGCCGCCTCGACGCTGCCGCACTCCGAGCGCGCGAAGCGGACGACCTCCCGGCCGAGGTGGGTGAGCCTCTCGACGCCGCGGCCCTCGACGAGCCCCAGAAGGACGGCCCCGCGGCGGCCGTCGCCGACGAGCCGGATGACGTAGTCCTCGTACGCCGCCTCGGTGTCGCCGTCGACCGCGAGCGCGAGCGGGTAACCCAGGTAGTTCTTCGGGTGATTGACCGGGAAGCTCCCGTCGGTCAGCCGGTGGGTGCGCGCCCGGAACCGAATCGCCTCGACGCCCGTCGAGACGTCGCCGGCGCCGGTCACCCGCGGGGGTTCGAGCAGCGCCGCGGTCCCGCCGTCTTCGACGCCGACGACGCCGACGTTGAGCTCGCGTGCCAGCGATCGGGCGGTCTCGGTGACGCTCGTCGCCGGCGCGGCGACGTACCCGAGGTTCACCTCCGAGAGCCGAGCGTGGGCCTGCTCGATCCCGCGCGCGACGTCGACGGCGCCGCTCTCGCGGCGGCCCTTGGCCTCGACCGCGACGACTGGAGCGCTCGCGACCGAGCCGTCCAGCACCTCGCCGGCGGGCAGGCCGACGCCGAGCAGATCGGGTTCGCCCGATTCGAGCCGGATCGAGTTGAAGGGGCGAAGCCGCTCGCGGACGTCGTCGGGGATCGACCACCCGCCCCAGGTGTCGGCCGTGAACTGTGTCTCCGTGACGGCGTACCGGTCGTCGCGGTCGTCGAGGTCGGGATAGAGGGCGTCCTTCGCGGCGGCGAGCACCGCGGGCTCTGCGAGCGTCGCCATCGGCGGCGCGTTCGCGGCGCGGGCACTTATAATGTCTATTGTCAGCCATTACCGCTGGTTTGCCGGAACGGAGTGGCGAACCAGCGGTAAACAGTGACAATAGACATTATTAAGCCTCGGACGGGGCCGTCCGCGCCGCTCCCCCCAATGCTAACAATGAATATCGCCCGCGCGTCAGGGTAGGACACCCGGACCTATGCGTCAGTATCTCGACCTCGTCGCCGACGTCCTCGAAGAGGGGGGCCACAAGCCGAACCGAACGGGGGTAGACACGATCTCGGCGTTCAGCCGTCACTACCGCGTCGACCTCTCGGAGGGGTTCCCGCTGCTCACGACGAAAGACCTCTCGGGCGCGCGGTGGAACTCGCTGATCCACGAGTTCGTCTGGTACCTCTCGGGCGAGGAACACATCCGGACGCTCCGCGAGGAGACCGGCATCTGGGACGCCTGGGCTGACGAGGACGGCAACCTCGATACCGCCTACGGGCGCTTCTGGCGTCGTTTTCCGGTCCCCGACGAGGGCCTGCCCGGCGAGTCGTGGCCGGACGACGGCCACCGCTGGATGAACGACGAGGGGACCTTCGACCAGATCCAGTACGCCCTGGATATGCTCCGGGAGAACCCCAACTCCCGACGGATCGTCGTCAACGCCTGGCACCCCGCCAACGCCGCGGTCTCGACGCTCCCGCCGTGCCACTACACCTTCGTCCTCAACGTCCAGGGCGACGAACTGAACGTCCACCTCCACCAGCGCTCCGGCGACGTCGCGCTCGGGATCCCGTTCAACATCGCCGCCTACTCGCTGCTGGCGACGGCGCTCGCCCAGCGGACCGGCTTCGAGGTCGGCGAGTTCGCCCACAGCGTCGTCGACGCACACGTCTACTGCGGGTCGGGCGACCGCGGCGCGTGGTACGCCGACAACCTCGACGAGTTGCAGTCCCGCATCGCGGCCGTCGAGGATCGAAGCGGGTACCGCGACGTCCGCGCGTGGCTCGAAGAAACCGCGCCGCCCGAGGCCGAGGGCGAGGAGCGCTACGACCACGTCCCGGGGCTCCTCGAACAGTGCGCCCGCGAGCCCCGGGAGCGCCCGACGGTCGACGTCGCGGACGTCCCGCTCGACGACCTGACGTTCGAGGACGTCGAACTCTCCGACTACGACCCCGCTCCGGGGATCGAGTTCGCGGTGGCAGAGTGATGGTCGGGGACGGCGCCGGGGACAGCGATGGCGACATCGACGACGTCGACGTCGTGCTGATCGCGGCGGTCGCCGCGAACCGGGTGATCGGCCGCGACGGCGAGATGCCGTGGCACCTCCCCGCCGATTTGAGGCACTTCAAGCGGACGACGACCGGCCACCCGGTGATCGTCGGCCGGCGGACCTACGAGACCGTCGTCGAGGCGCTGGGCGAGCCGTTCCCCGACCGGACGAGCGTCGTCCTCACCTCGCAGTCGCTGGACCTCCCGGACGGTGCGATCGTCGCCAATTCGATCGAGGAGGCGCTCGATCTGGCGCGCGAGGACGCGGCCGAGCGCGGCGTCGACGCGATCTACGTCGCGGGCGGCGGGCGCGTCTACGAGCAGTTCCTCCCGCTCGCGAACCGGCTCGTGCTCACCGAACTCGCCGAGCCCCACGACGGCGACACGCGATTCCCCGCGTGGGACCCTGAAGAGTGGCGCGAGGTCGACCGGGAGGAGCGCGACGACTTCGCCTTCGTGACCTACGAGCGAATCGACGGCTGATACTGATCGCTCTCACTGTTAGCGCCACGTGCATTCCCGGTGACGGCGCTCGGCGCGAAGAGATGAGAGTCGTCATACTGTCGGACAGAACGATGTGAACCTCATCGGCACCACGGGGTGCCGAGGTCGTTCACGGACTTCTGTCCGACAGTATCA
>JBDGUM010000043.1:27501-28820 GCA_042215855.1 Halobellus sp.
TATCAGTGGGAAGGCCGATTCTGTGCGAACATTTACCAATGGCCCGTGTGAGGTGTGCGTATATGTCGGCAAGATTCGAGCTGTTCGAGGACCGATCGGGACAGTACCGCTGGCGCCTCGTCCACTCGAACGGGAACATCATCGCGGACAGCGGCGAGGGGTACGCCACGAAGCAGAAGGCGAAACAGGGCATCGAGAGCGTCAAGCAGAACGCTGCGGACGCCGAGGTCGTCGAGGAGGACTGACTCCCGTTCGCGTCCGCGATCCGTCGGTTCCGGTAAAATCGTGTGACGCTGGTGGCTTTATCCGTCCCCGGCCCGGAGTTGGGGTAGATGAACCGAAACGACCAGCAGGCGTACGATCGGGGGACGTCGCTCTTCTCCCCGGACGGACGCATCTACCAGGTCGAGTACGCCCGGGAAGCCGTCAAGCGCGGGGCGCCGAGCCTCGGCATCCGAACGAGCGAAGGCGTCGTCCTCGCGGCCCAGCGCCGGACGAGCTCTCCGTTGATGGAAGGCGAGAGCATCGAGAAGCTCCACAAGCTCGACGACTTCCTCGGCGCCGCCTCCGCCGGCCACGTCGCCGACGCCCGCCGGCTGATCGACGACGCGCGGACGGCCGCCCAGCGGAACCGCCTGCGCTACGGCGAGCCGCTCGGCGTCGAGACGCTCACGAAGAACCTGTCCGACGAGATCCAGGAGACGACACAGGTCGGCGGGACCCGCCCGTTCGGTGCGGCCCTTCTCGTGGCCGGGATGGACGGCGACGATCCTGACGCCGAGCCCCGGCTCTTCCAGACCGACCCCTCCGGCGCCCCCCAGGAGTGGCGCGCGGTCGCGATCGGCTCCGGTCGCGACGACATCCAGGAGTTCCTCGAGGACAACTGGACCGACGACCTCTCGCTCGACGACGGCATCACCGTCGCCGTCCGGGCGCTCCTCGAGACCGACGCCGAACTCGACGCCGAGAGCGTGAGCGTCGCGGCCATCACGAGTGACGGGTACGAACCCGTCTCCGACGACGAGGTCGCGGCCGTCATCGACGAGCATACCGACGGCGACACCGACGCTGATAATGACTAGTCTCACTGTTTACCGGTGATCGCCACCTGCGGTCACGGCGATCACCGGTAAGAGACGAGACTAGTCATTATGACGACGCCGCGTAAGCTCCGACACCTTCGGGCGTCGGTTCGGGACACCACCGCACGGCGCGGGCGAAACGGAACCGTTTTACACATCCCACCGGTACCTGGGAGTGCACACCGCTCCGTTGGTGTAGTCCGGCCAATCATCTTGCCCTCTCACGGCAAGGACCAG
>JBDGUM010000075.1:0-28710 GCA_042215855.1 Halobellus sp.
GATGGAACGTCGCCTTCGAGGATCGCCACCTCGCGGTCGTACTCCGCTACCTCCGTCGCCTCCGCGACGACCGACGCGTCACCTTCCGCCACGACGAACCGGGACTGTTCTTCCCCGACGCTGCAGCCGAGGACGCGTGACCGCGACGGCGCTCGCGACGCTCCCTGATTCGGATCCCTTCGGTGACGGTTTCGATCCGCAACGCGTCCGCTCGGCGACGAGACGCCTCGCTCGGGTGCTGGGTCGCAGAAGACGCCGGGACAGGGATTTGAACCACGGTCGCAACGGAGTTGCTCCCTGATTCAAATCCCTTCGGCGGCGTGAACACCGACCCAGCAGTGTCCGCTCGGCGACGAGACGCCTCGCTCGGGTGCTGGGTCGCAGAAGACGCCGGGACAGGGATTTGAACCCTGGATCCCAGAGGGAACACGCTTTCCAGGCGTGCGCCTTACCACTCGGCCATCCCGGCTCGGTCGAAACTACCCTACTGCGCCGTTTAAGTCCTTCCTTTCGTGGCAAGTCGCGGCTCGGCGACGTACGAAATCGCCGCGACCGCGACGCCGACGAGGAGCGCGACGGCGAGCCCCCCGAGGAAGTCGATTCCGAGCGACCCCACGACCAGCCGGTAGCCCTGCACGAGGACCAGAAACGCGAGCGCGCCGACGAGTCCCCACAGGAGGGCCGATCTCGTTCGGGTCACGCCAGCACCTCCACCTCGTAGCCCGCCTCCCGCAGCGCCGAGAGGAGCTCCTCGATGTGGTCGTGACCGCGGGTCTCGATGTCGATCTCGACGTCGGCCTCGTTCATCGCGACGTCGCGCGATGTCCGGTCGTGCTGGATCGCGTAGATGTTCGCGCGCAGATCGGAGATGATCTCGACGAGGTCTTCGAGCGCGCCCGGCCGGTCGCGCAGGACCGTCCGGATCTTCAGATATCGCCCCGTCTCGACGAGGCCGCGCACGAGCACCGTCGTCAGCTGATTCGTGTCGATGTTGCCGCCGCACAGCGCCGGCACGATCGTCTCGCCGTCGTCGTAGTCGAACGCCTCGAACAGCACCGCGGCCATCGGGACCGCCCCGGCGCCCTCGACGAGCGTCTTCGAGCGCTCGAGCAGGTAGGTCAGCGCGACCGCGGTCTCCTCGTCGGAGACGGTCACGACCTCGTCGACGCGCTCGCGGATCACCGCGAAGGGCCTGTCGCCGACCTTCCGGGTGGCGATCCCGTCGGCGATCGTGTTCACCGCGTCGAGTTCGTGGATCTCGCCCGTCTCGAACGACTTCGGGAGCGACGCCGCGCCCTCGACCTGGACGCCGACGACCCGGGTCTCGGGCTTCTGCGCCTTCACGGCGGTGGCGATGCCCGCGATGAGCCCGCCGCCGCCGACGGGCACCACGACGGTGTCGACCTCGGGGCAGTCCTCGACGATCTCCAGACCGATCGTCCCCTGCCCGGCCATCACCGTCTCGTCGTCGAAGGCGTGGACGTAGGTCCGGCCCTCCTCGCGCTCGATCTCGTGGGCCTTCGCCTGGGCCTCGTCGTAGTCCGTGCCGTGGAGGACCGTCTCGCCGCCGTAGCGCTCCGTCGCTTCGACCTTCGAGATCGGCGCGTGTTCGGGCATCACGATCTTCGAGTCCACGCCCGCGCGGGTGGCCGCGAGCGCGACCCCCTGGGCGTGGTTGCCCGCGCTCGCGGTGACGACGCCCGCCTCGCGCTCGGCCTCCGAGAGCGTCGCGATCCTGTTGGTCGCCCCGCGGAGTTTGAACGCGCCGGTCCGCTGGAACGTCTCGAGCTTCAGGTGGACGTCCGCTCCGGTCATCTCCGAGAACGAGAACGAATACTCCAGCGGCGTCCGCCGGACCACGCCCTCGATCCGGTCGCGCGCCGCTTCGACGTCGGCGAGAGAGAGCATTTGCTCGTCCTTCCCGGTCGTCGGGCCTAACGCTGTCGGAGTCGGGGCTCTGACCGGTCACACCGCTCAGGGAGCAAAGGGGGAAGGGGGGGAATGCACGCGTGTGACGTGCACTTACCTATGTAGTCGCGAGGTACATAAACATCCCCCACGCGCGGTGAAAGTGAAAATCGCACGACTGCGACGGTGTGGCTGCCGCCGTCTGACGGTTGTCGGCCGGGCGTCTGTCGCCTGTCGACTCACGTGAACGGCCGATCGGCTCACCGTGGTGCGGTCCGAGGCGTGACGTGTCGGCCTTCGAGGGAGTCGCGGGGGGTCGAATCGAGTTGCGTCGCCTCCGACGCTCGCGGCCGTCCACAGAGGGGGGAGGCGCCTCCGGAGAGTCGCTTCGGATGACGCGCGGCGAGGATCGAAAAAAGCCGCTACGCGGACGGAAACGCCGTCACCGCTCGTCGAGCGGCGGGAACGACTGCTCCTCGGGACCGACGTAGCGCGCCCGCGGGCGGATCAGGCGGTTGTCCTCGTACTGTTCGAGCACGTGGGCGATCCACCCGGCGACGCGGGACATCGCGAAGATCGGGGTGTAGATGTCGATCGGGATCCCCATCTGGTAGTACGTCGACGCCGAGTAGAAGTCGACGTTCGGGGCGAGGCCCTTCTCTTCGGTGATGTAGTCCTCGATGGCGACCGAGTAATCGTACCACTTGGTGTCGCCGGCGGCCTCGGCGAGTTCCTTCGACTTCTCGCCGAGGATCTTCGCGCGGGGATCCTTGACGTCGTAGACGCGGTGGCCGAACCCGGGGACGCGGCGACCTTCCTCCAGGGCAGTCTCGACCCACGTCGTCGGGTCCTGATCGCTCTCGTCGACTTCCTTCAGCATCCGCATCACGTTGGCGTTGGCGCCGCCGTGGAGCGATCCCGCGAGCGTGCCGACCGCGGACGTGACGGCGCTGTGGAGGTCCGAGAGGGTGGAGGCGGTCACCATCGCCGAGAACGTCGAGGCGTTGAGGCCGTGGTCGGCGTGGAGCACGAGCGCCATATCGAACGTCTCCGCGAGGACGTCGTCGGGCTCCTCGCCGTTGAGCATGTACAGGAAGTTGGCGGCGTGGCTCAGGTCCTCGCGGGGCTCGACCGGCTCTTTCCCCTCGCGGAGCCGCTGGAAGGCCGCGAGCGCGGTCGGAATCTTGGCCGCGATCCGGCAGGCCATCCGGAGGTTCGCGTCGAGGTCGGTGACGTCCTCGTGGTCGGCGTCGGCGTCGTACGCCGACAGCGAGGAGACGATCGTCCGGAGGGCCGCCATCGGCACCTCGTCGGCCGCGGCGATCTTCTCGATCTGGGAGAGGACCTCGTCTTCGAGGTCGCGGCGCTCGGCCATCCACGTCTCGAAGTCGGCGAGCTCCCCGGCGTCCGGAAGCTCGTCGTGCCAGAGCAGATAGACGACTTCCTCGTAGGACGCCTCGCGGGCCAGGTCCTCGATCGGGTACCCACGGTAGACCAGTTTGCCGGCGTCGCCGTCGATGTAGCTCAGCTCCGACTCGGCGACGAGGACGCCTTCCAGCCCGCGCTTCAGGTCGTCTGACATACCTGTGCGGTTCCCGGTCGCGTGAAAAAAGCGTTACCGTTTCCGGGTGTCGCTCGACGTACGTTCCGAGTCCGCCCGACCACCAAGCGTTTTTGTCACCCGCGGCGAAGACGAGGTATGGACCCACAGGACGTCGAGTACGAGCCGGTCAGCGTCAAGGAGGTGCTCGCGGAGATGAAAGACACCGCCGAGCTACTCATCGACCTCTCGTACTCGGCCGTCCTCAACGGCAGCGACGACATCGCCCGCGAGGTTCTCGAACTCGAGGGCCGGATGGACATCCTCCAGCTCCAGGGCCGGATGAGTCTCCTGATGGCCTCCCGGAGCCCCGAGGACGCGGAACAGCTCGCGCCGGTACTCGGCGTGATCGGCGCCGCCGAGAAGATCTCGAACGCCGCCGGCGACATCGCGAAGGTGGTCCTCGAGGACATCGGGATGCCCGACGCGATCCGGGCGTCGCTCCCCGAGGCGGTGGAGGCGCTGGTCCGCGCGACCGTCGACGAGGACTCGCCGTACGTCGGCCGGACGCTGCTCGACGTCAATATGGAGACCGAGACGGGCGTCCGCGTCATCGCGATCCGCCGGGAGTCCGCGACGGGCAAGCGACGGTGGCTGACCAACCCCGGTCCCGACAGCCAGCTCCAGGCCGGCGACTCGCTCCTCCTCCGCGGGCCGCGCGACGGCGTCGGAACCGTCTACGAGACTGCGACCGGGGCGCCGTACGAGCCGCCCGAGGTGACCGAGCCGGCGATCGAGGACCTCGAACGCGCCGTCGACTCGATCACGCTGATGAAGGATATGAGCGAGCTCGCGGTCGACCTCGCCTACGGCGCGATGCTGTTCGACAGCGAGGGCGTCGCCGAGGAGGTCAAAGAGCTCGAGGCCGAGGTCGACGCGCTGAAATCCCGGTTCGAGGCGTGGACGCTCCGCGCCGCGAGCCGCGTCGAGGACCCGGTCCAGCTCCGCGGGCTCGTCCACCTCGCGTCGGCGACCGAGGTCATCTCCGATGCCGCCCTGGAGATCAGCGAGGGCGTCTACCGCGGCATCGACGCCCACCCGGTCGTCGCCGCCGCCGTCGAGGAGTCCGACGAGGTGATCGTCCGGCTCTCCGTCGCTCCGGACGCGCCGCTCTCGGGCACGACGCTCGGCGAGGAGATGGTGAAGACCGAGACCGGAATGCGCGTGATCGCCGTCCGGCGGGGCGGCACCGGCGACAGCGACGACGACGGCGGCGAGTGGGTCGTCCAGCCCGGCCCGACGACGGAGCTTCGCGGGGGCGACGTCATCATCGCGAAGGGCACGAGAGCCGGGGCCGAGCGGCTCGGCGAACTCGTCGGCGACGTACAGGAGTTCGAGGACTGACGGCCGGCGGTCGATATCAGACCCGCAGCCGATAGCGTTCGCTCACAGCTCCCGCGTCCGTCTGACCGCCTCCACCACGGTCAGCGCCGACGCCACGAGCAGCGCCGTCGACGTGGCGAGGACGAACGCGAGGATCAGGAACCAGCCCTCGGGGCCCAGCACGGGGTACTCTCGCGTGCCCGCGAAGGGGCCGAACAGTTCGAGCACCCGGGCGAGGTACGCGCCGACCGCGAGCGCGACGCCGACGGCGACGCCGACCGCGGCGTTCCGCGGCACGCGAAGCGCGTCGAGCAGGCCCGCACCCGGGGGTCGGTTCGGAGCCTCGTCGCTCACGGGAGGCGGTAGCGACGCCGTCGGCAAAGCGCCGTCGGTTTCGCGGCGTTCCCGGTGCCGCTGCTCCGGCCGGAAATGGCGAACAGCCGGCACTCTCCGTCTCGAACCGCTCCCGCGTCGACGTGCCGGACGACCGCGGCCCGACGCGGGGGTTCGCTCAGTTCACGGGGGTGCTGGCCGGGCGATCGTATATAACCGTTCGGACGACGGAGAGGCCGTATACCGAACCCCTAAAGTCCGGTGCCTCCGAGTGTGGGATAATGACGACACTCGGCACGGCGAGTGCGGCCCCCGGCGAGGTGGACACGGGCCGCCTCGAGGTCGGCGAAGCCCGCGACGGGACGACCGTGGGCCTCCCCTGTGCGGTCATCAACGGCGCGTCCGGCGGGAAGACCCTCTACATGCAGGCGGCCTCCGACGGCGACGAGCTCAACGGCGTCGGCGTCGTCAGCCGCGTCGTCCCCCAGCTCGATCCGGCGGAGCTCTCGGGGACGATCCTCGTGGTCGGCATCGTCAACTACCACGCGTTCCAGGTCGCCGAGCACCGCAACCCGATCGACGACACGAAGATGAACCGGGCCTATCCCGGCGACGAGAACGGGACCTCTTCCGAGCGGATCGCGGCCGCGACGTTCGAGGCCGCCACCCGAGCGGACGTGATCCTCGACCTCCACCAGGGGTCGACCTCGCGGATGATCGACGAGGTCCGGGTCCGCTGCGGCCGCCGCCACCGCCTCCACGACGAGTGCCTCCAGCTCGCGAAGACCTTCGGCTGCGGCTACGTGCTCGATCAGAAGGGGCCCGAGGGACAGCTCGCCCGCGCCGGCCCCGACGAGGGTATCCCGACGATCGATCCCGAACTCGGCGGCTGCGTCGGCTGGGACGAAGAGAGCATCGAGGCCGGCGTCGAGGGGGTGTTCAACGTCCTCCGGGGGTACGGCTTCCTCCCCGGTTCGGTCTCGTCGGCGCGACAGACCCGCGCGAAGGGGTTCGACCAGTACGGCTCGCCCGCGGGCGGCCTCGTTCAGTTCGAGGCCGCCCTGGGCGAGCGCGTCTCCGCCGGCGACCTCCTGTTCGAGGTCACCGATCCGTTCGGGGAACTGAAGGCCCGCGTCACCGCGAACAACAGCGGCGTCTTCTGGCGCACCCGCCGCCTGCCGCAGGTCGCGACCGGGGAGTACGTCTGCTCTGTCGGCACCAACGTCGACACCTACTGAGTCGAGCGAATGACCGACTCGTCCCTCTCCCTCGCCTGTTCGTCGTGCGGGCGCGAGTACGACGCGCACGCCTGGCGCTGCGACTGCGGCGCCCCGCTCGACGTCGCCGCGTCGCCGATCGACCGCGCCACCGATCCGCTCCCTCCGGAGCCCCCCGAGTCGTGGCTCGACACCCGTACCGGCCTGTGGTCCTTTGCTCCACTGCTCCCCGTCGAGCGCCGCGTCTCGCTCGGCGAGGGGTTCACGCCGCTCGTCGACGCCCCCCAGTGGGGCGCCGAGTTCAAACTGGAGTACGTCTTCCCGACGGGCTCGTTCAAGGACCGCGGCGCGACGGTGACGCTCTCGCTGGCCGACGCGCTCGGCGTCGATCGCGTCGTCGAGGACTCATCCGGCAACGCGGGCGCGGCCATCGCCACCTACGCGGCCCGCGCCGGGATCGACGCCGAGATCTACGTCCCCGCGTCGGTCAAGCCCGCCAAGCGCCGCGCGATCGAGCGGACGGGCGCGACGCCGGTCCCGATCGAGGGGGCTCGCGAGGACGTCACCGCGGCCTGCGTCGACGCCGTCGAGGCGGACGACGCCTGGTACGCCTCCCACGCCTGGAACCCCGCGTTCTTCGCGGGCACCGCGACCGTCGCCTACGAGATCTGCGCCCAGCGCGGCTGGACGGCGCCCGACGCCGTCGTGACGCCGCTGGGCCACGGGACGCTCTTCCTCGGCGCCTACCGCGGCTTCCGCGCGCTCGCCGACGCCGGGTGGATCGATTCCCTCCCCACGATGCTCGGCGCCCAGGCCGCTGGCTACGCGCCGATCGCCGACGAACTGCACGATTCGGACGGGGAGACCAACGACGTCGCCGACGGGATCCAGATCCGCGAGCCCGTACGGCGGGACCAGATCCTCGACGCGATCGCGGACAGCGGCGGCGACGCGATCGCCGTCTCCGAATCGGACACCGAAGCGGCGCTCGCGGCGCTCCGCTCGCGGGGCTTCGACGTCGAGCCGACCTGCGCGGTCGCGCCCGCCGCGCTCGAGACGTATCGGGAACGCGGCGCCGTCGCTCCGGACGACGACGTCGTGGTCGCGCTCACGGGCAGCGGACTCAAAATTCAGTAACCTCTCTCGATCCCTACCGCCGCCGCAACTGCTCGTCCCAGTCGATCCACTCCTGCTCCCAGCCGGTCTTCGCGAAGTACCCGTCCGACTCCCGCCGTTCGATGTCCTCTCTCACCGTCCGGTTCCGCGTCGGCCGACTGCCCTGCTCGCCGTCGACCAGCAGCGGCTTGAACGCCACCGGGCCGCGGCGGTCGATCACCTCGCCCGCGTCGTCGACGACGGCCAGCGACTGCTCGGGGCCCCCGAGCGGAAGGACGAGCCGGCCGCCCGGCGCGAGCTGCTCGACGAGCGCGCTCGGCGGGGCCATCGCGGCCGCTTCCACGAGAATCCGATCGAAGGGGGCGTACTCGGGGAGGCCGTCGGCGCCGTCGCGGGCGTCGACGAGGACGCCGCCGTAGCCGGCCGACTCGAGGTTCGAGCGCGCCGCGTGGACCAGCCGCCGGTCGATGTCGACGGCGTGGACGCGGCGCTCGTCCAGTATCTCTGCGAGCAGCGCGGCGGTGTAGCCGACGCCGGCGCCGACGACGAGCACGTCACCGGTGGGGTCGCGGTCGCCGTTCTCGCCGCGCTTGTCGCCGACCGTCGCCGCCCCGCCGTCGGCGACGACGTCCAGCGCCGTCAGGAGGCGCGCGACGGTCTCGGGCGCGAGCACCGTCGTGCCCGCCTGTTCCCCGGATCGGTGTTGGTACGGCGCCTCGTCGGCGAACGACTGCCGAGGGACCGCCCGCATCGCGAGCGCGACGGCGTCGTCGATCGACAGCCGCTCCTCGAGGCCGTCGACCATCTCCGCGCGCAGGTCCTCGGGATCCATACCCCTTCTCGGGGACGCGTCGTAATCAACGCCACGCTCCGCGGGGGTCGATTCGGCGCGACGTTCAGCCACGGATCCGAACGAACCGGACGCTCCCGTGCTCCGAGCGCTCGAACGTCCCGTCCGCGCGCTTGTCGAGGACGAGGAGTTCCTGATGAACGTCGCCCACGGGAGCGACGATCCGGCCGCCCGGTGCGACCTGCTCGCGGAGCGCGTCGGGCACGTCAGGTACGGCACAGGTGACGTACGCTCCGTCGAACGGCGCCTTTTCGGACCACCCCTCACGGCCGTCGCCGACGCGGACGGATACGCGCTGGTCGTACCCCAAGCGTTCGAGCCGCGTCTCCGCCTCCGAGGCCAACTCTGCGTCGTACTCGACGGTGTAGACGTGTCCCTCGGGCACGACTTCGGCGGTGACGGCGGCGTGATAGCCGCAGCCGGTGCCGACCTCCAGGACCCGATCGTCGGGGTCGGGATCGAGGAGCTCCGTCATCAGCGCCACCATATGCGGCGCGCTCACGGTCTGATCGTTCCCGATCGACAGCGGCCGGTCGGCGTACGCCTGGGAGCGCTGGCCCTCGGGCACGAACTCGTGGCGCGGCACGGCCTCGATCGCGTCGGCGACGCGGTCGCTCTCGACGTACTCGCGCTGCCGCAGGCGATCGACGAGCGACGCGCGCGCCTGTGCATAGTCGTCGGCCATAGCGGCCCTTCGGGTGCCAGCGAGTCGAACGTTTCGCCGCGAAAACGAGCCCGTTCGGTCCGTCGCGCTCACCACGCCGACCAGGCCGTGGTGGTCCGGTCGGTGCCGTAGAGCCGCTTGACGTCCTTCGCGTACACCATATCGCCCTCGTGGTCGAGCTTGCCGTGGCGGTACTCCGGCGCGTCCGACCGCACCTGGATCGCCTTGATCTCGAACTCCTCGTCGCCGTAGGACTCGGTCTCCCCGACGACGAACTCGTGGTCGCCGGGGACCAGGAGGTCGAAGCTCCGGGAGTCCTCGCGGTCGCCGGTGCCCTCCTTGGGGTTGACGGTGACCTTCACGGTGACGTTGTCGACGGCGCGCGTCCAGATGGTGTCGACGTCCTCGACCGTTGCCTCGTCGACGCGCTGTTCGGGGCCGACCTCGATGCCGGTGACCCGGACCTGCATAATGGCCTCCTCGCTGTCGACGATGAACTCGTCGCCCGTCTCGATCGTCTCGTCGGGCGGCGCCTCGACGGTAGTCGCGAACGACTCGCCGTCCTGCGAGACGATGACGTCGCGTTCGACCTCGGTCTCGGACTCGACCTGGACCTTGTGGACGTGGCCGCACTCCGTGCAGCGGACGGTGCGGCGGCCGCTGCCCTCCGTCAGTACCTCGTGGACCGTCGATTCGGCGGGCGAACAGGAGGGGCATTCGGCCGCGACGCGGTCCTGTGGCGTGCTCATACGGTCTCGTAGCCCGTCGCGCCGTAAAAGTCCGCCCTTCCGGCGGTCGCGTGCTACGCCCAGTCGTGGTGGTCGATCCCCTCGTAGTGTTTGAGTCGACTCTCGATCTCCCACTTCTCCCATCCACACTCGTGGTACAGTACGTCGGCGAGCGCACCGAAGTTGCCTTGGTCCAGTTCGATCCCTCGAGCGCCGCGGTACGTGATATAGGGCTCGGACCGGAGGTCGTCGTACACCTCGCGCGCGGTGGGGTAGTCGCCGTCGATGGCCGAGAGATTGAGAAGCGCGTCCGCCGAAATCGGGGTCCCCCACCTGTGTTTCGCGATCATCGTCGCCAAGAGGGCGCACTTCACCGACGGCTTCTCCATAGCCGACGGTGTGACCGCTGATATATAAAGCGTGTCACTCTCGATTACCACTAGTGCAAATGCTTATACACACACGGCGACATTGGCTCAGTATGAGCGGCACAGAGTACGCGGACGGCGATCTCGATCGGAAAGAGCTCCGAAAGGAGCACCCAAGCGGCTGGCTCTACCTCACCCAGCACGACGCCGTGCCGATACTCGTCGATGCGCTCCTCGACCTCCCGCCGAACCGGGAGTTCAACAAGACCGAACTCGCGGAACACGCGGGCGTCACGCGGCAGACCGTCGGCAACTACACCGACCTCCTGGTCGAAACCGAACTCATCGAGCGGGTCCCGAACACGTCTCCGCCCCGGTACCGCGTCGCCGACAGCGACGTCGTCCGGGAACTCTTCGAGCTGAACAGCGCCCTCAACAACGTCGCAGGGGAGTAATTCGTCCGGGAGGTCTACGACCTCCCCCGCTCACGGCTCCGCCGTTCGCCTACCGAGGAAGTTCCACTTCCTCCCCGTCCGCCATCACGGTCGGCTCCCGAATGATCCCGTCGAGGTGCAGCGGCGCGTCCGTGTCGCCGCCGATCCCGGCGTCGTCGCCGATCGCGACGTGGACCGTCCCCGCCGCCTTCTCGTCGAGGAGCACCGACCCCACCAGATCGGTCACGCCGACGTTGGTGCCGATCCCCAGTTCCGCGAGGTTGTAGGCGTCTCTTCCGACTTCCTCGGCGGCGGTCTCGACCTGCTTGCGGATCTCGTCGTCCGAAATTTCGGTCACGTAACCGTCCTCGACCTCGAAGCGGAGTTCCTCGCCGTCGAGGCGGCCGTGGGGTCGCATCGTCCCGTCGACGACGTAGGTCCCGTTGGCGTCGGTCGGCGAGACGAACACCTCGCCGGCGGGGAGGTTCGAGAAGTCGCCGGGCTCGTGGACGATGCCCGTGTCGAGGTTCCACGCGCGGCCGCCGGGCTCGAAGGTGATGTCGGTGCCGGCGGGCGCGGTCACGCGGATCTCGTCGGCGCCTTCGACCTGTGCCAGCACCTCGCGGCAGTGCTCGGCGATGGCGTCGTAGTCGGCGTCCAGCCCCGTGACGAACACGTCCTCGGTGATCCCCGGGAGCGTCGCCCCGCGGGCGCCCGCCTCGCAGGCGTTCCCGCGGGCGCGGGTGTGACTGACGCTCTTCGTCGTCGGCGCGAGGAACACGTCCGCGCCGGCCATCGCGTCGGCGACCGGGCCGGGCGGCTCCGCGCCGTGCTGGTCGCCCGGCGGGTACTGGAGGATCACGGCGTCGTCGGTGACCGCGCTCGCCGCCCCGTAGAGCGCCTCGCCGATCGGCCGGCGCTCGTCGTCGGTGACGACGACGCAGGACTCCGATCCGTCGAGGGCCATACACTGTTCGACCGCCGTCGTCGCGGCGGTCGCGAGTCCGTCGTTCGACATATCTGCGACTGCGCGCTCCGCGGAGATAAGGACTGTCGTCGGTCGCCGCTGACGGGGCGCGTCCCCGGTGACCGCTCTTACTCGCGTCCGCGAAAATCGGCGGCGTTACTCGTTAGGGAATTAATTTCTACTCCCTTCGCTCCGAAATAACTATGCGTCTCCTCGCCCGACTTCGCACCAATGATACGAGTGGGTGTCAACGGCTACGGAACGATCGGGAAGCGCGTGGCCGACGCGGTCGCCGCCCAGCCCGATATGGAGGTCGTCGGCGTCGCCAAGACGCAACCGAACTTCGAGGCCCACACCGCCGTCGAGCGCGGCTACCCGATGTACGCGGCCATCCCCGAACGCGCCCCGCTCTTCGCCGACGCGGGGATCGACACCGCGGGCGTCGTCGACGAACTGGTCGCCGACGCCGACGTGATGGTCGACGCCACCCCCTCCGGCATCGGCGAGGAGAACCGCTCGCTGTACGCCTCCTACGACACGCCCGCGATCTTCCAGGGCGGCGAGGACGCCACCGTCGCCGAGACGAGCTTCAACGCCCGCTCGAACTACGAAGACGCCTACGGGGCCAGCACCGTCCGCGTCGTCTCCTGTAACACGACGGGGATCTCGCGGGTCGTCGCACCCCTCGAAGAGGAGTACGGCGTCGAGAAGGTCCGCGCGACGCTCGTCCGCCGGGGGGGCGACCCGAGCCAGAACTCCCGCGGCCCGATCAACGACATCCTGCCGAACCCGATCGAGATCCCCTCCCACCACGGCCCCGACGTCCAGACGATCTTCCCCGAGCTGCAGATCGACACGATGGGCCTGAAGGTGCCGGCGACGCTGATGCACGTCCACGCGCTCAACGTCACCCTCGGATCCGACGTGACGGCCGCCCACGTCCGCCAGCTCCTCGAAGACGAGACGCGCATCTACGTCATCCCCGAGGGGATGGGCCTCGACGGCGCCGGGAAGCTCAAGGACTTCGCGCTGGACGCCGGCCGACCGCGCGGCGACCTCTGGGAGAACTGCCTGTGGGGCGAGTCGATCGCCACCGAGGGCCGGGACCTCTATCTCTTCCAGGCGATCCACCAGGAGTCCGACGTCGTCCCCGAGAACGTCGACGCCGTCCGCGCGGTGGCGGAGGCCGCCGACGCCGACGAGAGCATCGAGCGGACGAACGAGACGCTCGGCATCGGGCTCTCCGGCGACCCCTCCGGCTTCGGCGACGCCCAGGTCGAAGCCGAAGCGGCCGACGACTGACCGACGGCGTTTTTCCGCTCCCGACGCCCACGTTTATCACCGCTCCCGGCGTGGCCGCCGGTATGTCAGGAACCGATCCGCCGTCCGCATCCGGCGGTGCGGACGGAGGCGACGGGCCGGCCAGCGAGCACGATCCGGCGGGGGTCGCCGGTTCGACCGACGAGATGGAACGACTCCTCGCGGAGTTCGACGCGCTCGCGGAGACGGTCGACACGGCCGACGAGCGCGAGCGGGTCCGCGCCGCCCGCCGCGCTGCGGTCACTGCGGTCCACGACGCCGGCGCGTTCGGGCGCGTCATCCGCGGCTTCGACCGCGCCGACCTCGCGGAGGCGTTCCTCGGGTCGGTCCTGTTCGGCATCCCGATGTTCGTCGAGGGCGGGACGAACGAGGTCGGATCTCACCTCGCCGCGCACCCGATCTCGCTCGTCGGAACGGTCGCCGGCACCGTCGGCCTCGTGATCGGGATCCTCTACGTCGCCGACATCCAGGACGTCCGGATCCACGAGCCCTTCCTCGGCGTCGTCCCGCGGCGGCTCGTCGGCGTGCTCGGCGTCTCCGCCGTCACCGCGGTCGTCGTGATGACCGCCTGGGGGCGGGTCGACTGGGCGACGCCGACGCTGGCCGTGGCCGACGTGGTCGTCGCGTTCGCGCCGATGAGCGTCGGCGCCGCGCTCGGCGACATCCTGCCGGGGTCGTGAACGCTATCCGATCTCCTCGAACTCGACGGTCTCGGTTTCGGTGTCGAGCACCGCGACGTGGTAGGCGTCGTCGGCGCCCGGGAACGGGAGGCCACCGGGGTTGACGTGGACGGTCCCCCCGCGCTCCTCGCGGGTCCGCTCGTGCGTGTGGCCGCGGACGACGTAGTCGTAGCCGCCCGATTCGAGAAGGGCCTCGACGAGTTGCTCGCTGGTCCCGTGGTAGACCGCGACGTCGACCCCGTCGAACGTCAGGCCCGCGCTCTCGCCGTGGTGGGTGCCGAACTCGTCGATCGTCTCGGCCAGGGCCCACTCGCCGTCGTTGTTGCCGCGGACCGCGTGGAAGTCGAAGTCGGCGTCGAAGACCGAGGCGGTGAAGGGCGCGACGACGTCGCCGCAGTGGACGACCGCCTCGCAGCCCGCGTCCGCGAAGGTCTCGACCGCGCTCCGCGCCAGATCGAGGTCGTCGTGGGTGTCCGAGCAGAGTCCGATTCGCATACCTCGACTTCGCGGGTCGGCCGCTTCAGGTCTTCGGCGTCTCGGCCACGGGGCGTCGCACGGGCGATACGCCCGGTCCGATCGCTACGAGCGCTTCAGCGCCTCGACGCCCGCGAGCGGCTGGCCCGTCAGCGCCCGGATGTAGGCGCCGCCGGCGATCGAGACGTGATCGAAGTCGGCCTCGCTCAGCCCGTACATCTCGATCGCGCGGGAGGTGTCGCCGCCGCCGACGACCGAGAAGCAGTCGGTCTCGGCGATGGCCTCCAGCACCGTCACGGTGCCGACCGAGAACGCCTCCTCCTCGAAGACGCCGAGCGCGCCCTTCACGAAGACGGCCTCGGAGTCGCGGACGACGTCGGCGTACGCCTCCGCAGTGCTGGTGCCGACGTCGAGGTAGGAGACGTCCTTCTCGTCGATGTCGGCGACGTCGACCTCCGCGCGCTCGCCGCCGTCGTCGTAGGCGAGGTCCGTCGCCAGCGTGATCTGCTCGCGGCGCTCGGCGAGCATCTCCTCGACGAGGTCGTGGTTGTTCTCCCACTGGGTGTCGTAGAGGTCCTGCTCGGGGTCGAGGTCGAACCCGAGGGGGGCGCCGTCGGCCCGGAGGAACAGCTCGCCCGCGATCCCGCCGAGCAGGAAGTCGTCGACCGTCCCGCCGAGGTTGTCCATCACGTCGATGACGTCGGTCGCTTTGGTCCCGCCGACGACCATCGTCACCCGCCCGTCGAACTCCTTCGACGCGATGGCGGTGTTGGCCTCGTACTCGGTCTCCATCACGCGGCCGGCGTAGGCGGGCAGGACCAGGGGAAAGCCCACGAGCGAGGCGTGCGAGCGGTGGGCCGCCGAGTAGGCGTCGTTCACGTAGGCGTCGACGTGCGGCGCGAGCGCCCGGACGAACTCGGTCTCGGCCTTCACTTCGGGCGCCTCCTCGGGCAGTTCGTCGTCGCACATCCGGGTGTTCTCCAGGAGAAGGACCTCGCCCGCCGCCAGCGACTCGATGGCGTCGATGGCGCGCTCGCCGTAGGTGTCGTCGACGAAAGCGACCTCGCGGTCCAGGTACGACGCGAGGACGTCGGCGTGGCCGGCGAGCGAGACGAAGTCGTCGCGGCCGGGGCGGCCTTGATGAGCTAAGAGGACGACGCGGTGGCCCGCCTCGGCCAGTTCGCGGACGGTCTCGGCGTGGCGCTCGAAGCGGCGGTTGTCCTGCGGTTCTCCGTCCTCGATGGGGGAGTTCAGGTCGAGGCGGACGAGGACGCGCTGTCCGGGATCGAGGTCGTCGAGCGTGTCGAAAGTGGCGGTGGATGTAGACATTGGTGGGAGTGTCGCGGGGGCGTTACTTAGTGATACGCGGATCGCTTCGATCCGGGTCGCGGCGCGGAATCGGCGTCCCGATTCAGCCGTGGGTGACGTAGTGGGCGACGTCGAGCATCCGGTTCGAGAAGCCGTACTCGTTGTCGTACCACGTCAGGATCTTGTAGAGGCCGCCGCCGTTGACCTCGTTCGTCGACTCGAGGTCGACCGTCGAGGAGAACGGCAGCCCGAGAATGTCAGAGGAGACGACCTCGTCGTCGGTGTAGCCCAGGACGCCCGCCAGGGGGCCCGAGTCGGCGGCGTCGCGGAAGGCGTCGTTGATCTCCTCGACCGTCGGCGCGGCGTCGAGGTCGACGACCAGCTCCGTGATCGAGCCGTTCGGCACGGGGACGCGGATCGCCATCCCGTCGAGCTTGCCCTCGAGCTGGGGGAGGATCTCGGTCGTCGCCTTCGCCGCGCCCGTGGAGGTGGGGACGATGTTCTCGGCTGCGGCTCTCCCCCGCCGGGTCTTCGCCATCGGGCCGTCGACGAGGTTCTGGCTCCCCGTGTAGGCGTGGACCGTGGTGAGAAGGCCGCTCTCGATGCCGAACTCCTCGTCGAGCACCTTCGCGACCGGGCTCACGGAGTTGGTCGTACAGGAGGCGTTCGAGACGACGTCCTCGCCGTCGTAGATGTCGTGGTTGACGCCGTAGACGAGCTGCTTGACCGGCTTCTCGCCCTTCGGGGGCGCGGAGATGACGACTTTGTCCGCGCCGGCCTCGACGTGCGCGGAGGCGTCGTCGTAGGTGCGGAAGATCCCCGTACACTCGAGCGCCACGTCGACGTCGAGGTCGTCCCAGGGGAGCTCGGTGGGGTTCTGGACGTTGAACAGGGGCACCGACGTGTCGCCGACGAGCAGGGTGTCGCCGTCGCGGTCGATCGCGTCGAGGCGGCCCATCACGGTGTCGTACTTCGCGAGGTAGGCCATATCCTCGAAGTCCATCACGTCGTTGATCCCGACGAGTTCGACCCGGGGATCCTCCCGGACGGCCCGCAGGACGTTTCGGCCGATCCGCCCGAAGCCGTTCAGGGCGACGCGGACGGTGTCGTCGACGTCGGCCGCGGCGTCTGTGTCGTATTTTTCACTCATAACTGAGTTCACTCGCTCCTCCTACTTGAATCCCGGTGACGTGCCATCGATCGAGCCGGCCACAGCGCGGATAAAGAAGGGCTGTAATTCCGGTTTCTTCTTTATCTGCGGTCCGGGCCCTCCGTTCTTCGCTGCGCTTCGGGACGCCGGTCCGGCCGATTCCGCCGCGGGGAGAAGGCTTTTGATCGGAACGGACCTAGTGTCTCTCGATGAGAGACGACCGTGACGACCCGTTCGACGACTTCTTCGACGGGATCGAGCGGATGATGGACGAAATGACCGGGAACGACGCCTCCGGATTCGCCTCCGAGACCCACGTCGACATCTACGACGAGGGCGAGGAACTCCGGCTCGTCGCCGACCTCCCGGGCGTCTCGAAGGACGCCGTCGAACTGCAGTGCGACGGCGAAGTGCTCACGATCTCCGCGGCGGGCCCGCGCCGCGAGTACGACGAGCGGATCCGCCTGCCGACCCGCGTCGACGAACACAGCGCCAGCGCCTCCTTCAACAACGGCATCCTCCAGGTCACCCTGGAGAAGATCGACGAGTCGGCGTCGATCGACCTCGACTGACCGCTCCGGCCGATCGTCTGTCCGCTGCCCGCCCGCCCCGCACCCGCCGCCCGCGACTCACCCGCCGTTTTCCGCCGTCCGCTTGATCAGCCCAGCCAGCCGGTCCCAGAACCCTTCTTCGTATTTCCCGTCGTCGATGGTCGGCCGGGCGTTGGTCTCGGAGACGACCGCCCGACCGTCCGAGACCAGGAGGTCGACGCCGAGGTAGTCGACCTCGAGGACGGCCGCCGCCCCCTCGGCCAGCGCGCGGAGGTCGTCGGGCACGTCGACGGCCGTCGCCGTCGCGCCCCGGTGGACGTTGTGCTTCCAGCGCCCGTCGTCGCGGGCGTCCTCCGGGAGGCGGCGCTCGACTCCGCCGACGACCTCGCCGTCGAGCACCATCACCCGGTAGTCGCGCGCGTCGGGGAGGAACTCCTGGAGGAGGTAGGACTTGTCGCCGGTCGCCCGGTAGTCGTGGACGAGGTCCAGGTAGTCGACCGTTCCCAGGAGGGAGTCGGGATCGGTCGCCTTCGCGACACCGACGCCCCGGGTGGTCGAGTTCGGCTTGACGACGATGGGGTACTCGAGGTCGGCCGCGGCCGCGAGGACGTCGTCCTCGTCGACGGGGTTAGAGACGAACCGGGTCTCCGGGACCGGCAGGCCCGCGCGGGCGAGCGCGGCGATCACGCCCGCCTTGTTCCGCGAGGTCGCGACCGCGTCGCGGCCGTTCACCCACGGGATCCCGCGGCGGCCGTCGACGACGCCGCCCTCCATCAATCGGCTCGGGTAGACGAAGCCGACGTCGAAGTCGCGGGTCGGTGGGGCGGTGAGATCGACCGTCCGTTCCGAGGCCTGAAGGTGGTCTGCGGCGACCCCGCGGGCGGCGAGCGGATCGCGCATCCGCTCGAACGTTTCCGCCGCGGTCGTCACGGCGAGGCGGAGCATCGGCTACCCAAAGGGAGCGACGGCGCAAAAAGCGGTGGGGTCGGCGCTCGCGCGTCGGGGGTCGTGCGGCGGCGTTACGAGACCAGCAGCTTCTCGCCCTTCTCGACGTCGATCCGGCACGGCGGCGACATCTTGTTGTAGGCGCGGCGGAGCGCGTCCTTGGCGACGTCGGCGTCCTCGGGGTCGCAGTAGATCGTGAAGATTCGCTCGTTCGCCTGGACCCGCGCGGCCGTCCCGACGGGCTTGCCGAACGCCTGGCGCATCCCGTCGGAGACGCGGTCCGCGCCCGCCCCGGTCGCCTGCTTGTTCTCGCGCAGGACCTGGTGGGGGAACTTCCGGAGGACCATCTTGTAGTTCTCCTGGCCGACCTCCTTGAGCATCACGCGGTTCGCCGACAGCCGCGACGACTCCAGCGACCCGTGGCGGATCTGGCACTCCTCTTCGATCCGGAGGCTGATCTGGACCTCGTAGTCCTGGGGGCCGGTCTTGAGGTTGCCCATATTGTGCTGTGCGATCTTCGAGCCGGGGATGCCGGTGATGTACTCCCGTCGCGTGTACGACGGTTTCGACAGCTCCCGGTACATCGAGGCGGGTTTGTCGGACATAGTTACTTGTCGAAGTCAACGCCCATACGACCTAAAAGCGCTTCGAACCGTTCGCCGACTCGGGTGCCCCTTCGGAGCTCACTCCTCGGCGTCGGCTCCCTCGACGGGCTCCAGCGAAACGAACTCCAGGCCCCGCTCTTCCAGGAGCGCCGCCGTCCGGTCGGTGACGGAGGGCGCGACGAGGATCCCCCGGACGCCCTCGTTGGGGAACTCCTCGTCGAGCGCCTCGACGTAACGCTGGAGTTGGCTCGCGGCCGAGGGGCCGACGCGCCGCCGCTTCAGCTCCACGACGACCGGGCGGTCCGCCCCGTCGCTGCCGAAGACGTCGACCGGCCCGGCGGCGGTCTCCCGCTCGGTCGCGATCGGCTCGAATCCCGGCTCTACGAGCTCGGGCTCGTCGAGGATCCGCCGGCGGAGGTCCTCCTCGCTGCCGGTCAGCGTCAGGTCGCTGCGGTCTTCGACCTCGTAGGCCGTCACCTGCTCGATCCGCTCGAAGGCGACGTCGAGCGTCTCCGCGGGCGAGGAGCGCTCGCTCCGGATCCGCAGCCGGCCGTCGCGGACGCTCGCGCGGTGGGTACAGCCCGGCGGCTGCCAGTTCACCGGCTTGCGCTTCTCGTCGGTATGGACGAGGATCGTCCCGTCGGGCTTGCAGACGACGAGCCGGTCGCCGGGGCCGAGGCTCGAGGAAGCGCGGCCGTCGTACTCGACGGTGCACCGGCCGAAGGCCGTCACCAGCCGTCCGTCGCCGAACGCCGACTCGAGGAGCCCCAGCGCGTCCCGGTGGGCGGGTCGGTGGAGCGTCGTGACCGCCATTCCCCTCCGAGTTGGCCCTCGCCGGGTAAAAACTGCGCGTCGTCGGCGCCGTGCCTCACGTCTCATTCGCCCCCTCGACTCTCTTCCTGCCCCCGCGCCCGCCACGCGGTCCGCGACGCGGCGCCGACGACCGCCCCGACGGCGTTCGCGACGGCGTCGGCGACGCTCGCCGTCCGGGTCGGGATCGGCGCCTGGAGGAGTTCCGCACCGACGCCGACCGCGGACGCGACGACGACCGCGAGGAGGGCGCCCCGCCGCTCCGATCCCCCGAATGCGGCAGCGAGTACCCACGCCAGGACCGCGTAGCCCGCCAGATGCGCCCACGTGTCGACGCCGGGCCCGGCCGCGCCCGACCCGCCGCCCGCGAGCAGGCCCGACGGGTCCACGACCGACGCGAGCAGGACGAGAAGGATCCACGTGACCGCGAGCCGGCGCGCCCAGCGCGTCGCCGCCATCGGTATCAGGAGCGGAACTCGCTCAGCATCCCCTCGAGCATCGCCGCCCCCGACTTGAGCAGCGAGGGCTTCGTGAGCTCGTCGATCTCCGAGCGGGTGAGCTTGAAGTCGAAGAGCGCGAGGTTCTGTGCCAGGTGTTCCTCGTCCGCCGACTTCGGGATCACGACCACGTCGCGGTGCTGCGTCGCCCACCGGAGGACGATCTGGGCGGGCGTCCGGTCGTACGCCTCGGCGAGCCGCCGCACGTCCGGGTCCTCGAGCGCCTCGCCGCGGGCCAGCGGGCTGTACGCCGTGAGGAAGAGGCCCTCCTCCTGACAGTGGCCGAGCATCCCGCGCTGCGGCTTGTAGGGGTGGAACTGCACCTGGTTCGTGACGATCCCCGACTCGCTGGCGTCGCGGGCGCGGTCGAGCAGGACCCGCGGGAAGTTGCTGACGCCGACGTGGTCGACCCGGCCGCCCTCGACCAGTCGGTCCATCGCCGCCATCGTGTCCCCCACCGAGACGAGGGGGTTCGGCCAGTGGAGAAGCAAGAGGTCGACGTAGTCCGTCCCCAGTCGTTCCAGGCTCGCCTCGGTCGAAGCGAGGACGTCGTCGTAGCGGGCGTTCCGCGGCGAGACTTTCGTCGTCAGGAAGACCTCCTCCCGGTCGACGTCGCTGTCGGCGATCGCCCGCCCGACCTCGGCCTCGTTCTCGTAGAGCTGGGCGGTGTCGACGTGCCGATAGCCCAGGTCCAGCGCGGTCGACACCGCCTCGTAGCACGTCTCGCCCGTGAGCTGCCACGTGCCGAGCCCCACCTTCGGCACCCGGGCCCCGTCCGTCTCCGCGTACTCCATCTCTGCCATACCCGCGATTCGGACGCCGCCGCCGAGAACGTGTCGGCTGATCGTCCCCTTCTCGGACTGATGACGGGCGCGCCCTGAGGTTCGCACGACACGTCGGAGGACCGTCGACGTCGCCGGAGCGGCGGACCGCGTGACCGATCGGACGTTATTTTTGTCTCGTCGCCGAACCGCTTCCGATGGCCGATGAGACGCCGACAGCGGCGGATGTGGGGACCCACGCGGTGTTCGCCTACGGGAGCCTGATCGCCCCGTTCAGCGTCGTCTCGCGGACGCGGGAGTTCTCGCCGTCGATCGACGAGGTGTACGACGGCGACGTCGACACGCCGATCGTCCGACAGGCGGAACTCGACGCGTGGCGGGAGGTGGCCGACCGGATCGACGTGCTTCCGGTCCGGGTCTACGGCTTCAGGCGCCACTACTCGATGGAGTCGTGGCGTGGCGGCACGATGCTGGACGTCCACCACACCGGCGACCCGGACGACTTCGTCAACGGCACGATCATCAGCGGACTCACCGACGAGGAACTGGAGATCATCAGCCGCTCCGAGGGATCGTACGAACTCGACACGTACCGTCCGCCGGAGATCGAGGCGTATCCCTCGGAAGCGCAACTCGACAGGAAGGCGCTCGACGTCCCCGACGAGATCCACACGTACGCGTACGCCCCCGACGAGGCACCCCGAGGTCCGAAGCCGCCGAAGAACCGCGTGTATCACGCGCGTCTGTTGGCGGGGATCGGACTGCTGGAGGACCTCTACGACGCGGACCTGAGGCGTCGGTTCCGCGCGGACTTCCTGCGGACGACCCACGAGTGGGATCCCGCGCGCGAGGCGTTCGTGCCGGTCCACGAGCGCGAGGGGATCGACCTGTCGGAGTCCGACGAGGTCGAAGCCGTCTGCGACACGATCTCGGCCTTCCACGACACGAGCTGGGAGGACGACCTCGACAAACTGAGCAACTGGGTGATCCTCCCGGAGGAACTGCTCGACCGGCTCGGCATCGAGGAGTACGACTACGTCGACGTCCGCGCCGCCGACGCGGCCGACGCGGACGCTCGGTCGCTGCTCGCGGCCTCCTTCGCCTCGCACCATCCCGCGGAGTGGCACCGCGCCGACGAGGGACGACACAAGGTCTGCATCCGGACGAACCTCCAGGACGACATCGGCTGCAGCGTCGAGGAGGGCAACTCCCGGGTGGTCATCTCACCGTCGGACGTCCCCTCGCGGACGATGACCGTCCGCCGGGAGACCTCCTACGCGCAACAACAACAGCAGGGCTACATCGACCACGACGTCTGCCACCTCCACCGCGACTTCTTCGAGGGCGACGACGTCGAGATCGACATCGACCCCGGCGAGTACGTCGAGGCGATCAATCAGACGAACGGCCGCCGAATCCAGCTGCGGGCCAAGGAGTACGTCCAGAAGCAGTTCGGCGCCGACGACATCCGCCTCCACAACGACATCGCGGCGCTGCTGGACGTCTCGCCAGTCGACGCCGACGGCACCAGCCACACCGTCAAAATACGCTCGACCGAGGCGCTTGCGCGCCAGCCCGAACGGTCGCTCTTCCGGCGGGCCGCGACGCGGCTCGGGGAGTTCTTCGTCGGCTACAGCGCGATGCACATCCGCGTGCTCCCGGGCTACGACCAGGACGAGCGGCGGAACACCGTCCGCGTCGATCGGACCGTCATCGAACAGCTCGGCATCGAGCCCGGCGACAGGGTGGTGATCTCCTGGCGCGACGAGTCGCTGACCGCCAAGTGCCTGCCGCCGCTCGCCCGCGACGAGCGGGTCGTGACCGAGGCCGACGACCCCGACCACCTCCTCCGGATCGTCGACCGCAACGACGGCCACCCGGAGATCTTCATCCCGAGCACTGAGCGGGACAAGGTCGAGATGAGCGTGAACGACTCGGTGGAGATCCGGCGGGATATGAAGTACACCGTCGGCAAGAACGTCGTCGTGTCGATCTTCAGTATCCTGGCGGTCGTCGTCGGGGTCCAACAGCTCGTGACGATGCGGGCTCCGGACGCGAGCCTCCTCCGGATCGGGCTGTTGCTCGTCCCGAGCATCCTCGTCGTCCTCTACGCCGTGCTGTGGACCGAGCGGCAGAAGTGCTACGTCGAATAACGCCGGAGCCGAGAGCGGAGCGCCGAAAACGGCTACTCGGGGACCTGACACTTCTGTCTGACCGGGCGCAGGATGAACCAGATCGTCGGGATCGACAGCACCACGACGGCCAGCAGCGTCACGGCGACGTAGGTCAGATCGACCTGCTCGAACACCATATTGATGAGCTGGCCGGCGCCGACGATCACCCCGAGGATACCGAACACGGACAGCGACACCTGTTTGCCGGCCTGATACCCCATATCGCGGCGGACGCGGACGCTGTCGCCGACGCTGATGTTCAGCTTGTCTCGCTCGGTGCTCGGCATCCGGACCGCCAGCGACTCCATCTCGCCGATGGAGCTCTCGGTCGAATCGACGGGGTGGAGCGCCTCGTCGGCGTCCCAGCCGGACTGACAGCGGACGTTTCGCCGCTCGTCCTCCCAGTCGATCAGGACGCGGTCGCTCTCGTCGATGCCCAGCCGCTCCATCACGTCGCGATTCAGTCGGACGATGTTCCGCCCCTCGTCGCGGTCGTAGCCGGGGAGCACACGGAGGTGTATGTAGCTGTAGTCGACGAACCGCCGGCCGATCCACTCCGCAACGGTCCGTACCGTCGAAGTCGTCGTCCAGTCGCCGCTCTGGAGGATCCGCAACTGCACGCTGTTGCTCTCGCCCTCGTCGTGGGACTCGACGCCGAGGAGCTTCCGGGTCGTGCCGTCGAGCCGGACGGTCCCGCGATCGCGGTTCCGGTGCTGGTAGGTCTCGACGGGCAGCCTGATCCGCGCGCCGGTCTCGGGGTTCATCAGCTCGCAGACGTCGCCCGGGTCCAGCGCCGCCATCGCCGCCATATCCGCCGAGTGGATGTAACAGGCCGCGCCCTCGGTCGTGATGTCCTGGCTCTGACTCTCCCAGGCGGAGTTGCGGTGGACCGTCAGGTCGTCCAGCTTCCGGAGGTCGCACTCGCTGATCTCGACGACGTTGTCCTCGCCGGGCTCGGTCTCGATGCCGATCGCCCGCTGGAGGCTGGTCCGGATGCACGCCCACGGCGTGCCGTCGGCGTCCGAGTACTGCGCGACGTCGTGGTCGTCGCTGAAGGAGACGACCTGCGCCAGCGTGCCCCCGTCGTTCCCGTCGCCCCCGTCGCCGTCGTCGCCGTCGGCACCGCGTTCGTCAGCCTGACGCAGGCGGACGTACCCGTACTCCTCGGTGTCGTCGAGGCGCGACAGCAACTCCCGGGGGACGATGACCGCGTACCGATACCGGTCCTCGTCGTCGTCGTAGCTGGCGTCCCGGAAGTCCGAGATCGTCTTGCAGACTACGCGTTCGGCTGCCATTCGGAGTCCTCGCTGAGTCGGTCGTTCTCCGCGACCGTGTTGAACGCGGTCGGGTCGTCGGCGTCGTAGGCGGTCTCGTAGGTCGTCTCCCGGAAGTCGTCGTAGAACGCCTTCGCGACGTCGGCGCCGTACATCTCGCCGATCATCATGATCCCGGTCCGGATCCGGCTGTGGTACACCCGGTTTCGAGGCGCATCCGCCCGCATCGCCTCGGGCGACTTGTCGCTCGCGAAGATCCGGACCGCCGAGAAGTCCGCGGGGTCGGCGCCGTCGATCTCAGCGGGGTCGACGTAGAACTCCAGTCGCGGCTCCTCGACGGTCAGGTACTCGTAGACGGACTCTGACTCGGCGATCTGTCGCTCTTCATCCTCGGAGAGTCCCGAGATCAGGACGCCGTTGATCCAGTCGTCGGGGTCGTCGGTCCGGATCGTCTCGAGCATCATCCCGCCGCGATCGGACTCCAGCGTGTAGTAGCGCCGGAACCCCCACAGCTTCGCCGGGACGTAGGTGATCCGGTCGCGCCGCTCCTCCCACTTCGAGAGCGCGTCGTCGCGGACGGTCTCGTCGATCTCGCCGCTGTAGATCTTCTCCAGCGTCGGGTCGACGTTCTCGAACCGCGAGACGAGGCTGGTGGGGAGGATCAGGCTCCCGTAGCCGAATATCGGTGCCATCTATACGCCGGTAGCGCACCTGTCGTCTCAAATCCATCGGTGGCGGCGGCGTTCCCCGTCCGGGATCCGCGTCCCTTCGACCGGGGCGTTGAGACGGAAAAGACGTCCCGAACCGGGACCGGAATCAGAACTGAGCGACTGCCGCTACTGGTAGGGCTCTTCGTCGCGGTGGGCGTCGGGGTTCTCCTGCTCTCTCGCTTCCTCCTCGCGCACCTCCGATTCCTGTTCGATGTCCCGTTCTTTCTCCTGCTTTTCGATCTCCCGGTTCGCCTCGTTGTCCCCGCCTTCGACCTCCTGTTCGTCGTCGTCGGCCGTCTCCAGGTCCGTGTCCTCCTCGATGTCGAGTCCGTGGTCTTCGTCGGTCATCGCGGGGGCCCTGCCTCCGGAGACGGAATACACTGGCGCTCACCGCGGGCCGATGCGGTTCACATCGTCCTGACAGCATCATCGTGATTACTCTCATACTGTCTATTGTCACTCAGAAGCTCCGACCCAGATACTCCGTCTCCCACTCGCCGTCGTCGGTCGACTGCTCCCACTCGCTGCGTTTCACTTCCAGGTACGACTGGTGCAGCGGTTCGCCCAGCGCATCCGCGAGGACGTCGTCGGCTTCGAGCGCGTCAAGCGCCGCGTCGAGCGAGTCCGGGAGCCGCTCGACGCCGCGCGCGGAGCGCTCGTCGTCGTCGACCGTATCCGGATCCCGATTCAGCGGCTCGCCCGGGTCGAGTTCGCGCTCGATCCCGTCGAGGCCGGCCGCGAGGAGTCCGAGCTGTGCGAGGTACGGGTTGTTCGTGTTGTCGGAGGGCTTGAACTCCACGCGCGTCGTCGCCGCGGCGGCGTCCGCGTCGACCGAGGGGACGCGAACCATCGCTTCGCGGTTGTCGTGCCCCCAGCAGGTGTAGGCCGACGCCCACATCCCCGGCTCGAGCCGGTTGTACGACTCCACGGTCGGGGCGGTCAGCGCGACGAGCGCCGGCGCGTGTTCGAGCAGTCCCCCCACGAAGTGACGGCCGTCCTCGCTCAGGGGGTACCGACCGTCCGCGTCCGGGTCGTAGAGGACGTTCTCGTCGTCCCGCCAGAGGGAGAGGTGGACGTGACAGCCGGTCCCTGGGAGTTCCGAGAACGGCGTCGGGCGGAACGTCGCGCCCACGCCGTGTGCGTCCGCGACGGCTTTCACCGTCTGTTTGAACAGGACGTGGTTGTCGGCCGCCGCGACGCCCGCGTCGTGGTCGACGACGAGCTCCTGCTGACCCGGCCCGTACTCCGGATAGTACGTCGCGATGCCCATCCCCTGGGCCTTCAGCGCGTCGACCGTCTCCAGGATCAGGTCGTGGGCGCTCTGCATCCCGTCGGCCGCGAAACACGCGGTGTCGTCGTAGGGGACCGTCTCGCCCTCGTCGGTCTCCCGGGTGTAGTAGAACTCGCTCTCGAAGGCGAGGTGCGGTATGTACCCCTCGTCTTCGAGTTCGTCGAGGTACTCGCGCAGCCGCGCACGGGGACCGGCCGCCCAGGGAGCCCCGTCGAGGTTCCGGAGGTCCGCCAGCATGATCGCGGCCCGGTCCGCGTACGGGAGTTCGGTGAACGTCTCCGGGTCGGGGACCACGCGAACCTCGCCGGCGGGGCCGTACCGACCGCCGGACACGAGCCGATCGAGCGCGTTGAACGACTGCATCGCCTGTGTCACGTTGGCTCCCTCTTCGAGGACTCCGGGGAGCTTCTCGCTGTCGACGACGCGGCCGCGGGGGACCCCGCTGTTGTTGACGAAGACGATTCTGATCAGCTCGACGTCGTTCGCGTCGACGCGCTGGAGCACCTCGTCCGTTCCCGTCATAGGAGATAATGACGCTCCTGTGTCATTAACAGCGGGGTATACCGGCAAGACGGGGCGGTGATCCCCGGCGGACGCGGTCGGCGGAGCGGCCGACGCTATTCGGCCCGGGACTTGGAGATGTTCTCCACCCCGTCGCCGCACTCGGGACACGTCGTCGGTCAAGAAGTGACGGCTCGCGATCGGAACCACGACCGGATCGGGTGTCGCCTCATAATGTCTGGTGTCACGTCTCGTCACCACGCCCGCCCGGTTCCGCGTCGAGGATCGCCCACTCGTGGCCGGGCAGGATCCGGTCGCCGCGGGAGAGCACGTCGCTGGCGCTCTCCCACCACGCGATGTCGTCCATCGCCAGGCCGCGCCGCGCCGGCGTTCCCTCCTCCCTGTCGACGTTCTCGAACGTCGGAACCGCGTCCGCCGCGATCACCGTAGTGCCCGCGTCTGTCTCGACGGCGACCGACTGGTGACCGACCGTGTGACCGGGAGTCGGGAACGCCACGACGCCGTCGCAGAGTTGCGTCTCCCCGTCGATGGCCGTGAGGTCGTGCGTGAGCCACGGCGGCGTCCGGCCGATCGACTTCGCCTCGTACCGGACGGCGTGCATCGGATACGGGGCGATCGCGTAGGCGAGTTCCCGGCGTTGCACGTAGAAGGTCGTCTCCGCGTCGAAGCGCGAGAGGTTGTAGCAGTGGTCCCAGTCGAGATGGGTGAAGACGACGCTGTCGACGTCGCCGGGATCGTAGCCCTCGGCGCCGAGGGCGGCCTCGAGAGCCCGGTCGTCGGTCCGACGGCACTCGAACCCCGGGTGTTTCTCGGTCATCTCCGCCGGATCCCCGAAACTAGTGTCGACGAGGATCGTCTCCTCGGCCTCGATCAGGTACACCGTCGACGGCGCTTCGATCGTCCCCGACTCGCCGGCCACCAGGACGTCGGCGTCCATCGTGAGAGACCCGCAGCACTTCGGGGTGACTCGCGGCGTCATCGCTTCGACGTTGCGAGCGGGTATGAATAAATTCACCCCGGCGCGGACGCGCCCGGACCCCTCGGGGTCCCGTCCCCGTCCGAGTCGTCGCGGTCGAGGATCGCGTCTCGGATGCGGTCGAACGCCGACCGGCCTGTGCGGATACTGGAAGCGGACATACCGCATCTTCGCGTCCGGCGGGCGGACCAGCACTCGATACTGATGGGGTTTTGTACGTCGATCCCGTTGTCGCGTCGTATGCGAGTCGAAACGCTCGGTCCCGAGGACGCGGCCGGTCCGCCCGCGGTCGCCGCGGTCGGCGCGATTCACGGCGACGAGCCCTGCGGCGTGCGGGCGATCGATCGGTTCCGGTCGGAGGGCCCGACCGACAGGCTTCGGCGGCCTGTCAAACTGATCGTCGCGAACGAACGCGCGCTCGAGGCGGGAACGCGGTACGTCGAGGGCGACCTCAACAGGCTGTTCCCCGGCGACCCCGACGGCGAGACGTACGAAGAGCGCCTGGCCTATGACCTCTGGCAGGAGATCGAAGACTGCGTGACGCTCGGATTCCACTCGACGGTCTCCTTCGACGAACCGTTCGGCACGCTCGCGGATCTGACGCCGCAGAAGGCCGCGATTATGCGTGCGCTGCCGGTCGACCACGCGGCGGATTTCACCGGACTCGTGACCGGGCGCAGCGTGAACCTACCGGGGTTCGTCAACGTCGAAGCCGGATACCAGGGCTCCGAGTCCGCGGCCGAGAACGCCTACGAGTGTCTGCTCGCGTATCTCCGGGTGATGGACGTCCTCCTCGGGGACCCGGACCCGACCCCCACCACCCACTATCGGGTCCGCGAGACCATCGAGAAGACGCCGGGAGCGACCTACCGCGTGCACGTCGAGAACTTCGAGCGCGTACCGCCGGGGACGGCGTACGCGACGACCGGAACCGGCGAGTCGCTGACGGCGGAGTCGGCGTTCTGGCCGGTGCTTCTGTCGGCGGACGGGCACGACGCCCTCCTCGGATACGCGGCCGACCGGACGGGCGAGATCGGCACCGTGGCGGCCGATTGAACGGTTTCACTTCGTTCGCAGGAAAATGCCGCCTCCCGGATTTGAACCGGGGACAGCTCGATCTTCAGTCGAGTGCT
>JBDGUM010000018.1:0-27309 GCA_042215855.1 Halobellus sp.
TCGAACTACGCCGCGGCGGCCGACGGCGACGTCGACGGGACCACGATCGGCGTCATCACCGACCTCCTCGAGGGCGCCGACGACCGCGTCGTCGAGACGTTCGAATCCGCCCTCGACGACCTCCGCGCGCAGGGCGCCGAGACCGTCGAGGTCGCCCTGGACTCAGTCGAGCACGCCGTCCAGGCGTACTACGTCATCGCGATGTCGGAGGCGTCCTCGAACCTCGCGCGGTTCGACGGCGTCCGATATGGAAAATCGGGCGGCTACGAGGGCAACTGGAACGACGCCTTCGCCCGCGCCCGCGAGGAGGGCTTCGGCGAGGAGGTCAAGCGCCGGATCCTGTTGGGCACCTACGCCCTCTCGGCGGGCTACCACGACAAGTACTACAAGAAGGCCCAGGACGCCCGCGCGTGGGTCAAGCGCGATTTCGACGCGGCGCTCGCGGAGGCGGACGTGCTGGCGACGCCGACGATGCCCGTCCTGCCGCCGGAACTGGGCGAGAGCCTCGACGACCCGCTCCAGCTCTATCTGATGGACGCCAACACCGTCCCCGTCAATCTCGCGAACCTCCCGGCGATCTCGGTGCCGGCGGGCGAGGCCGACGGCCTCCCCGTCGGACTCCAGTTGATCGGCCCGAAGTTCGGCGAGGCGGCGATCGTTCGGGCGGCCTCGGCCGTCGAGAACTGATCCTCATACTGTCGGACAGAAGTCCGGCGATTTTTCGGACCACGAAACGGCGTCGCCGCGGGTAGCGATATGTTTTCAACGCTGGCCCAGAGAGCGCCAACAGCGAAATGTACATCATCGTCGTCGGCGCCGGCAACATCGGGACGCCGCTCATCGAGATCGCCACCGCGGGCGGGAACGAGGTCGTGGTCATCGAGCGCGACGAGGCGAAGGCCGAGGCCGCCGCGACGGAGTTCGACTGCCTCGTCCTGCACGACGACGCCACCGAGAAGGAGACGCTGCAGGACGCCGGCGCCGGGCGCGCGGACGCGCTCATCTCCACCACCGACCAGGACGCGACGAACATTATGGTCTGTCTGCTCTCGCGGGAACTGGAGATCCCCGACATCGTCTCGGTCGTCCACAACCCCGAGCACATGTCCCTCTACCGCCAGATCGGGGTGAACACGATGGAGAACCCCCAGCGGCTGATCGCGGAGTACCTCTACCGCGCGGTCAAGCGCCCTTCGATCGTCGACTACATGCGGATCGGCGAGGAGGCGGAGGTCTTCGAGATCGAGGTCGACCCCGACGCGCCCATCGCCGGGCTGTCGATCCGCGAGGCGGCCGACGAGGGCCACCTCCGGAGCGATATGCTCATCGTGGCCGTCGAGCGCGACGGTGAGGGCGATCCGATCACGCCGAACGGGAGCACGGTCCTCGAGGCTGGCGATCTCCTGACGGTGTACTCCGCTCAGGGGGCGACCCCGGAGGTGACCGACGTGTTCGGGCACTACGAGGACCACTGATGGCCCGTCAGCGCGACCGGGACGCCGCGGGCTGGCCGCGCGACCTGGCGACGATCGCCCGCGACGTCGGCTCGCTGCTGGCGATGGAGGCCGTCCTGATGACCGTCTCGGTCCTCGTCGCGGTCGTCTTCCGGGAGTGGTACGTCGCGGTCGCCTTCGCGCTCGCGGGCGGCGTCACGGCCGCGATCGGCCTCGGCGCGCGTCGCGCGTTCGCCGACTCGCCCGAGCCGCGGATGAAACACGGGATGATCATCGCCGCCGCGGGCTGGCTGCTCGTCGCCCTCTTCGGGTCGCTGCCGTTCTTCCTCGCCGCGCACTTCGTCCCCCCGGCGGTCGCGGTCGGCTTCGTCCCGTCCGGCGCCGACTACGCGCAGTCGAGCCTCGTGTACTTCGCGAACCCGCTCCACGCGCTCTTCGAGAGTATGAGCGGCTGGACCGGCAGCGGGCTCACGATGGCCGTCCACGAGCCGTCGCTGCCGCGGTCGATCCAGTGGTGGCGCTCGCTCGTCCAGTGGGTCGGCGGCGTCGGCGTGGTCGTCCTCACCGTCTCGATCCTCGCGCGGCCGGGCAGCGGGAGCTACGCGCTCTACCGCTCGGAGACCCGCGAGGAGAAGATCCACCCGAGCGTCGTCTCGACGGTCCGGACGGTCTGGAAGATCTTCGTGGGATACACCCTCGTGTCGGTGCTCGTGCTCTTCGTCGCCATCCTCGCCTCGGATTACGGCTCGCGGCTGCCGCTGTGGGAGGCGGCCTGGCAGGCGCTCAACCACGCGATGACGGGCCTTTCGACCGGCGGGTTCTCCGTCACCGACAGCTCCATCGCGACCTACGACTCGCCGCTCATCGAGACGGTGCTCCTGCCAGTGATGAGCCTCGGGGCGATCGCCTTCCCCGTCCACTACGCGGTGCTCGCCGACCGCGACGTCCGGGCGCTCGCCTCGGACGTCCAGACGCGGTGGCTCTCTCTCTTATTCCTGGTCGGCGCCGTCGCGCTCGGCGTCCAGAACGTCGTCTCGATCCCGACCGCGGAGGGCGCGTTCGTCGCGACCGAGTGGCTCGGGATCGGCTCCGTCCTGGGACCGCTCGCCGCCGACGCCGTCCGGGACTCCACGTTCCAGTGGATCAGCGCGCTCACCTGTACGGGCTTCCAGTCCGCGCCGATCGGCCGCTGGGCCGCCGGCGGGAAGCTCCTGGTCTCGGGCGCGATGGTGCTCGGCGGCGCGGCCGGTTCGACCGTGGGCGGCATCAAGATCATCCGCGGGTACGTGATCGGCCGCGGTATCCGCTGGCAGTTCCGCCGGGTGTTCCTCCCGGCCAGCGCCGTCGTCGGGACGCGCCTGAACGGCCGCCGGCTGAACCGCCAGGAGATGGAGCGGGAGTTCTCCGAGGCGGCCATCGTCACGCTGCTGTGGCTTCTCGTCCTCGCGGCGTCGAGCCTCGTCCTGGTCAACCTCGTCGGCCCGGAGTTCACCTACGCCGACGCGCTCTTCGAGGTCGCCTCCGCGCAGGGGAACGTCGGGCTCTCGACGGGCATCACGGGGCCGACGATGCATCCGGTCGCCGAGGCGATGTTCCTCCTGAACATGTGGATCGGTCGCCTGGAGATCATCCCGATCCTCGTCTTCGCCCGGTCGCTGTTGTACGGGCTCGATCCGTGAACGGGTCTTGCTGCCCGCTCACCGGGTCCAGTACTCCGGCGTCAACAGCACCAGCACGGGGATGACTTCGAGCCGACCGAGCCACATCAGCGCGAACATGAAGAGCTTGCTCGCGTTCGAGAACGGGAGGTAGCTCCCCATCGGTCCGACCACGCCGAACCCCGGACCGACGTTCCCCAGCGTCGCCGCCGTCGCCGACATCACCTCCAGCACCGTGACGCCGAGGCCGACGCGGAGCGCGTCGAGGAACAGGAACCCGGATCCGACGAAGAAGATGACCAGATACAGGACCGTGAACGCGTAGATCCCGCGGACCGCGCGTTCGTCGAGGGCGCGGCCGCCGAGCCGGACCGGACGGACCGCGTCGGGGTGGCCGGTCGTGAACAGCTCGCGGCGGATCGACTTCAGGATCACGTACCACCGCACCATCTTGATCGCGCCGCCGGTCGATCCCGCGGAGCCGCCGACGAACATCCCGAAGAGCAGGACGTACTGCGCGGCCGGTCCCCACGTGTTGAAGTCCATGTTCGCGTACCCGGTCGTCGTCACGATCGAGGCCACCTGGAACGCGGCGTAGCGGAGCGCGGGCTCCAGCTGCCCGACGATCTCCGCGCGGAACGTCCGGAGGTACGACGCGTCGAAGGTCGTCGCCGCCGGAACCGACCTGACGAGCCCGTCGCCGGTGAAGAGCACCGCGGTCAGGATGCCGGTCAGGACGGCGATCGTCCCGACGTAGAACCGGAACTCCGAGTCGCGGACGAGCCGCTTCGGCTCGCCGGTGAGGACGTGCCAGAACAGCGCGAAGTTCGTCCCCGCGGCGAGCATGAACGGGATGATGATCCATTGGGCGGCCGCGCTGAAGGCTTCGATGCTCCGCGCCTCCGGCGAGAACCCGCCGGTCGGCATCGTCGTCAGCGCGTGCGAGACCGCGTTGTAGAAGGTCATCGCCTCGTCGATCCCCGCGAGGTGCAGCGAGTACAGGAGGACGATCTGGAGGACCGTCAGCCCGAGGTAGGCGCCCCACAGCGCCCGCGCGGTCTGGGCGATCCGCGGCGTGAGCTTCTCGATGCCCGGCCCGGGCGCCTCGGCGTCCATCAGCTGCGCCCCGCCGACCGAGAGCTCGGGGAGGATCGCGACCGCGAGGACGACGATCCCCATCCCGCCGAGCCACTGGGTGAGCTGTCGCCACAGCATAACCGCACGGGTGTGGGACGCGAAGGAGATGTCGCCGAGCACGGTCGCGCCGGTCGTCGTGAAGCCGCTCATCGTCTCGAACAGCGCGTTCGCGGGGTTCCCCAGCGTCGACTCGGGATGGATCGGCTCGACGACCATCGGGATCCCGTGGGCCTCGATCAGGTAGGGGATCGCCCCGACGACGGCGACGGCCAGCCACGTCACCGACACCATCAGGAACCCCTCGCGGGCCCGGATGTCGGGGTCGGGATCGAGCCGTTCCAGCCCGACGCCGACCGCGACGGTGACGAGGATCGTCCCGACGAAGGGGGCGACCGTCTCCCCGTAGTAGAGCGCCACGAGGAGCGGGAGACACAGCGGCACCGCGAGGTACTTCAGCACGGAGCCGACGAGGCTGAGGCTGGCGCGGACGTCGACGCGGAGGCTCGAACTCATAATAGCGGCGCGACCTCGTCGACGACGTCGATTCCGGCGAAGACGACGACGTGGTCGCCCACCTCGACGACGGTGTCGCCCCGCGGCGTGATGAACTCGCGGTCGCGGGTGATCGCGCCGATCACGACGCTCTCGGGGAGGTCCCGGACCGACTCGCGGATCGGCCGGCCGGCCAGCAGGCTCTCGTCGTCGACCTCGACTTCGAGCACCTCGGCCTTGTCCGACTCGATGAGCGCGACGTTCTCGGCCTCGCCCTCGCGGGTGAACCGCGTGATCTCTTCGGCGACGACGCTCCGCGGGCTGACGCCGACGTCGACGCCGACGGTCTCGAAGAGGTCGACGTACTCCTCGGCGTCGATGATCGCGACCGTGCGCTCGACGCCCATCCGGCGGGCCAGCAGCGACACCAGCAGGTTCTTCTCGTCGGCGTCGAGCGCCGAGACGACGATGTCGGCCTCGCCGACGTGTTCCCGTTCGAGGAACTCGATGTCGGTGGCGTCGGACTCCATCACGACCGTCTTCGGGAGGCGCTCGGCGAGTTCGCGGGCCCGTTCCGCGTCCTGTTCGATCAGCTGGGGGCTGAAGCCGCGGGACTCCAGGAGTCGCGCGACGTGGTAGCCGATCTCGGAGCCGCCGACGATGACGACCTCCTCGGCGTTTCCGGTGGATTCTTCGGGGTCGACGGAGCGCGAGAATTCCTGGACGCTCTCGGGCGAGCCGATGACGATCGCGCGGTCGCCCGGCTTGATCACGGTCTCCCCGCGGGCGATCTCGACGCACCCGTTCCGGAGGATCGCGACGAACGTGAGCGAGTCGAAGCGGTCGGCCTCGGCGACGGTCTGGTCCGCGATCGGGCTGTCGTCGTCGACCTCGAACTCCGCCATCTGGACCTTCCCGCCCGCGAAGGGGTCGACGTCGCGCGCGGCCGGCAGGCCGATCATCCGGACGATCGACTCCGCGGCGAGCAGGTTCGTACAGACCATGAAGTCGACGCCGAAGGCCCGCTCGGAGCCCTCCCAGGTCCGGAGGTACTCGGTGTTCTTCACCCGGGCGATCGTGAACGCGTCCGAGATCGCCGTCGCCGTCGAGCAGACGACGATGTTGGTCTCGTCGTCGTCGGTCGAGGCGATCACCATGTCGGCCTCCTCGATGCCCGCCTCCTCGAGCGTCCCCATCGACGTCCCGTCGCCGGTCACGCCGAGGACGTCGAGCGAGTAGTTCAGTTCCTCGACCCGGTCGGCGTCACGATCGACGACGACCACCTCGTGCGTGCCGGCGAGGTCGGCCGCGATGCTGGAGCCGACCTGGCCCGCACCCACGATCACGACGCGCACTGACGACCACCCCGATACATTCGTTTCGACTGTGTCGGACGAGACGGTATCCCTCTTTCGGGATCGGAACGGCTCCGACGGTTCGATTCGAGGGGTTCTACAACCCGGATTCCCGCGCGTTCGCTACGACCGGCGCTCGACCGTGAGGTCGATCGAGCGGCGGCGCCCCTCGAGGTCCTCGACGACGCGCTCGACGATCCGTTCGGCCTCGCTCGCGATCGCGGGCTCGAGGCGGTCGAGCACCCACCCGAACGAGACGAACCGCGGGAGGTTCATCCGGTCTGCGTTCGCCGAGTCCGGGTCGTACGCGACCTCGAACGAGACGCGGGTGGCCGCCTCGGAGCCCGACGGCGCGTCCGCGGGCACCCCGTCGAGCGGGTCGATCCGCCAGCGGCCGCCGGCGTCGAGGTTCCGGACCGTCCGCCACTCGATCCGCTCCGGCTCGTCGACCTCCGTCACCTCGGACTCGACCGTGTAGGTGAGCTTCCACCACGCGAAGCGCATCGCGTAGCGGGTCCCCGCGCCGCCGTCGCCGCGGCGCCGCGTGACGTCCCGCAGGTGCTCGGAGTAGCGGGCGTACCGGGGGAAGTCGAGCAGGAACTCGTAGACCTCCTCGGGCGGGAGGTAGACGACGGTGCTGACGACGAGTTCGTCCACGCACGCACGTCGGACCGACGCAGTGAAAGCGTTGTGGGCGTCGCCACCGATGCGGGCCGATCGGAACGTACTTGTCTCCCAGAATTCATAATCGGACCGATGGTCGGGTCGACGCTCCGGGACATCCGCCGCCACGTGGACGCGCTCGCCGCGCCGCAGGGCCCCTACGCCGTCGTGTCAGGGCGGACCGGCTCCGAGCCCTCGCCCGTGTCGGGGCTCCGGTTCGACGACCGCGACACCGCGGCCGAGGCGGCCGACGTGACCGCCGAGTACCGCGCGACGCTCCGGCAGTACGACCCGCAGGTCCCCTTCTCCGAGCCGCTCGTCCACGACGTCGAGGAGCTCCGGTCCGGGATCGCGACTGCCGACCGCGCCGACGAGCGCCTGCAGTACCTCTCGTTCTGCCACGACGTCGCGGGCGCCGTCCTCGAAGCGTTCTCGGACGCGGGGCTCCGCGAGGTCGAGTCCGCGGCGATGGAGACGTACCTGACGCTCGCGGAGGTCGTCGAGGATCGCGACGACTTCTGTCTCACGATGCTGTGGAGCGTGACGAGCGAACTGGCCCACCGCACCGGCCGCCGGGAGCAGGCCGCGATCGTCGCGTCGGCGGCGGCGTCGCTCCGCGCGCCCGACGCGACCGCGACGCTCCGCCCCGACGAGGGGATCGACGCGGCGATGAGCCGCCTCGACCGGGTCGGTTTCGTCGACGCCTACCGGATCGGTCGCGCCGACGAGACGGGCTGGAACGTCACGCTCGAGGACTACGCGCTCGCCGAGCGGACGGGTCGGCTCCCGACGCTCCCGATCGCGATCGCCCTCGCGCGGCGGCTCCCCGAGACGCCGTTCCGACTGACCGGGGCGACGCCGCTCGGCGACCGCTCGTGGCGGCTCCGGGTCGAGCCGGACGCGACGCCCGCGGGGCTCGCCTCCGTCGACGCCCGCGACGACGAGCGGCTCTACGACGTCGACTCCGAGTACTGAGCCGCCTGTGGTGGTTCCCGCCCGACCCGGACCGTGAGGCTCATCGGGGCCGACAGCGTCTCGGCGGGTATGTCTATCCGTGACGCCGACCCCGACTCCGACTCGGCTCCCGAGACCGACGCCGCGGACGTCCTCGTCGTCGGCGGGGGCGTGGCCGGACTGACCGCGGCGACCTTCACCGCCCGCGCGGGCCTCGACACGCTCGTCGTCGACGCGCCCGAGAGCATCCTCGCGCGGAACGCCCACCTCGAAAATGTGCCGGGGTTCCCCGGCGGCGTGGACCCGCGGCGCTTCCTCGACCTCCTGCGCGAACAGGCCGGCGAGAGCGGCGCCCGGCAGCGTTCGGGCCGCGTCGTCGACGTCGCCGACCGCGGCGACGGCTTCGCGGTCCGCGTCGCGGCCGACGATGGTGAAGGCGCCGCCGGCGGCGACGAAAACGACGCCGACTCGCCCGCCGAGTGGACGGCCCGTGCGGACGCCGTGATCGTCGCGTCGTGGGCGGACGTCTCCTACCTCGACGGTCTCGGCGTCGAGATCCGCGACGCCGGCTCGAAGCGCTACGTCGACGTCGACGAGCTGGGTCGGACGGCCGTCGAGGGCGTCTACGCGGCCGGCCGCGTCACCGAGACGTACCACCAGGCCGTCGTCGCCGCCGGCCACGGCGCCGAGGTCGGGCTGACGGTCGTCCACGACTCCGAGACGCCGTACTACAACGACTGGGTGGCGCCGGAGGGCTACTTCACCGACCGCGGCCGGGAGGTCCCGCCCGGCTGCGAGGAGATCGGCGCCGACGAGCGCGAGCGGCGGGGGGCGGCCGCCCGCGAGCGGATGCGCCGCGCGTTCGCGGAGCCGCACCCCGAACCGCAGCGGACGCATCCGAGCCTCGTCGAGGACGACCTGGGTCGGCTGGACGAGTAACGCGGTCGGCGCGCCGGCGCCCTACTCGTCGATGCCGTCGAGTTCGATCCCGTCGCGGTACTCCTCGAAGGCGTCGTCCAGTTCGGCCTTGATCGCCTGACGCTCGGTCTCCGTCAGTTCGCGCTTCTCCTGGGCCGCGAGGACGGCCCGCGCGAGCAGTTCGTTGTTCATCCGCATCCCGGGATTGGCGAAGTTCCCCGAGAGGTCCTGGCGGTCCCTGGACATCTGATTCCAGACGCCGCCCTCGGTGTAGAAGTACGTGAAGACGAGCGTGCCACCGATCGTGACGCCGATCAGCGGCCAGGCGTACTCGCCGTGGCCGTACTGGCGGAGGGTGATCGTCGCGGTCGAGAGACCGGTCATCCCGAGCATCGCCAGGCGGACCATCCCCGAGACGCCGTCGACGCGGGCCAGCCACCGGGCGGCGAGCCTGACCCACCATCGTTCTGCGGTCATCGCTGTCCCGATAGACGCCTCGGCGGTAAAACGGACTCGGACGCCCCGGGAGGCGATGCGGATTTTCGGCGGCGCCGTGGAACGAGCGTTTATATCCGAAGCCGCGGCCAGCGTGGGTGTGCGTTGATCAGGGTCCCGCGTCGGGCCGCGGTTGCTCGGCACGCTGATGCGGGCGGAGTTGCGAGTGCCGACTGTTCGCCACCGCTACACCGGGACTGGCCGCCGCGCCGACACCGCCCGAACCGGGGAGTTTTACCACACGGCTCCCGAATCGGCGGGCAATGCTGGAGGGTGTCAACGTCGCGCTCGGCGTCTCGGGGAGCATCGCCGCCGTGAAGGTGGTCGAACTCGCCCACGAGCTGCGGCGGCAGGGGGCGTCGGTCCGCGGCGTGATGACAGAGAGCGCGCGGGGCATCGTCCACCCCTGGGCGGTCGAGTTCGCGACCGAAAACGACGTCGTGACCGAGATCACCGGCCGCGTCGAGCACGTCGAGCTCTGCGGCCGCGAGGGCTGGGCGGACGTGCTCCTCGTGGCGCCGGCGACGGCCAACACCGTCGGGAAGATCGCCGGCGCCGTCGACGACACGCCGGTGACGACCTGCGCGACGACCGCGCTGGGCGCTGACGTGCCCGTCGTGATCGCGCCCGCGATGCACGAGCCGATGTACGACCACCCCGGCGTGCTCGACGCTATCGACCGCGTGGAGTCCTGGGGCGTCGACTTCGTCGATCCACGGATCGAGGAAGGGAAGGCCAAAATCGCCACCGAGGCGGCGATCGTCACCGCGACCGCCCGCGCGGCCGCAGAGCCGACGCTCGACGGTCGCCACGTGGTCGTCACCGCCGGCGCGACCGCCGAGGCGATCGACCCCGTGCGCGTCCTCACGAACCGCGCGTCGGGCAAGACCGGCCGCGCGGTCGCCCGCGCGTGTCACGTCCGCGGCGCCGACGTCACGCTCGTCCACCCCGGCGGCGACGTCCACTACGCCGACGCCGTGACGGTCGAGTCCGCGGCGGAGATGCGCGACGCCGTGCTGGCACACGTCGACGCCGACACCGACGCCTTCGTCTCGGCGGCCGCGATCTCCGATTACACCGTCGACGCGGCCGACGAGAAACTCCGCTCGGGCGAAGCGCGCACGCTGGAGCTCCGCCCGACGCCGAAACTGCTGGACGAGGTCCGCGACGCCCACCCGGATCTATCGATCGTCGGATTCAAAGCCGAGACGTCGGGCGAGGACGCGAAGATGATCGACGCGGCGAGAGGAATCCTCGACCGCGTCGGGCTCGCGTTCGTCGTCGCCAACGACGCCTCGGTGATGGGCGACGACGAGACCCGGACGCTGTTCGTCGACGGCGATAGCGCGGTCGCGTTCTCGGGGACCAAGACCGATCTCGGCGGCGCGGTCGCCGACCGGATCGCGAGCGTCGTCGCCGAGTGAGTCACGTCGATTCCTGCCGAGCGACGGCGTTGGCGTCGGCGACGACCTTGTAGACGAGACCGACGATCCCGCCGAGGACGGTCACGAACCCGACGAGCAGGAGCACCGCGGCCAGAGTCCGTCCGAGGAATCCGGCGCCCCCACCGCGCACCGCCCAGTTCGCGCCGAACCATCCGCCGGCGAGGACTGCCAGATAGCCGGCGCCGACGACGAGGTACAGGAGTAGCATCTCTCGGCCGAGCGCGTATCCGAGCGCCTCGCGGGGACTGACGGTCGTCATACGCCCACGACGGCGGCCCGGAACAAAAACCCGACCGACCTACCGCACTACAGCAGCCCGACGAGCGTCGCGGTCAGCACCGCCGCGACGAGCAGGACGCTCGTCGCGATCGTCGCCCGGAGGCTCCCCTCGCGGAGCGACTCGCTGTCGCGGCCGATCAGCGCGACGGCCGGCCCGCGGATCGCGCCGTAAGGGTCGCCCGCGGCGTCGAGCGCCGCGTTCGCGGCCGCGACGACCGCGCGGTCGACGGCGGCGAACAGACCCGTCGTCCCGCGGACGAGGCCGCGCATCCCGTAGAAGGTCGCGGGCTCGATCACGAGATCGACGTCGATACCGGTACCGACCTTCGAGAGCGGCTTCTTCAGGAGCGCGAAGCCGACGACGCCCAGGCCGGCGAGCAGGAAGCCCTCGCCGAGGTGGCTCAGCGTGAACGGGTGCGCCTCTGCGGTGCTGCCGGGCAGCAGCAGGAACAGCGCGTCGGGGTAGAGCCCCAGAATCACACAGAGCGCGGCGACGCCGAGCATCGCGACGCGCTGGCCCGTCGCGGACGTCCGGAGCGACCAGCTTCCCGTTCCTTCGCGGAGGAACGCGTAGTACCCGAACTTGATGAAAGACATAAACGTCCCGACGCCGGCGACGAGCAGGATGTAGAAGATCCCGTCGAGGTGTTCCTTGTGCGCCGCCGCGGTGATCATCCCCTTGCTGACGAAGCCGTTGAAGCCGGGGAAGCCGCTGATCGACAGCGCCGCGACGGTGAACGCGAGCGCCGTCACCGGCAGCGCCCGGCCCAGGCTGCCGAGGTACTTGAGGCTCGCCTCGTCGGTCCGCGCGATGACGACGCCCGCGGTCATGAAGAGCAGCGCCTTGTAGAGGATGTGGTTGAACACGTGGGCGAACGCGCCCGCAGTCGCGAGCGCCGTTCCGATACCGACGCCGGCGACCATGTAGCCGACCTGCGACTGGATGTGGTACGACAGCAGGCGGCGCATATCGTTCTGGAGCAGCGCGTACAGCACGCCCACGAGCGCCATCGCCGCGCCCATGTACGCGATCGCGAGGTTGCCTTCCGGGAAGGCCCGCGCGAGGCCGTAGACGCCCGTCTTGGTCGTGTACACCGAGAGGAAGACGCTCGCGGCGACGTGCGGCCGCGGGTAGGTGTCCGGCAGCCAGGTGTGCAGGCCGACGAAGCCGACGTTGACGCCGATGCCGACGGCCGCCAGGACCGCCGGGATCCCGGCGACGATGCCGCTACTCGCGCTGAAGAGGAACGACCCGACCTCGACGTAGTGCCAGACGATCGCCGCCATCAGCAGGCTGCCGCCGAGGCCGTGGTAGATCGCGTACCGGAAGCCCGCCCGGACGGCCTCGCCGCCGTAGTCCCACACCAGGAGAGTACTCGTGACGGCCATCAGCTCCCAGAAGAAGATCATCGTCAGCCAGTCGCCGGCGAAGACCGCGCCGACGCTGGTGCCGACGTAGCCCAGCGCGAACGCCGTCTGGCGGTTGCTCGCGTCCGACGAGTACGAATACAGGACCGCGGCCGCGCCGATCAGCCCGAAGATGACGCCCATCAGCCGCGAGAGCGTGTCGACGTTGAGCAGCACCGCGTCGAAGCCGAGGAACGAGACGGGGAGGTAGACGCCGGCCGGCACCAAGAGCGACCACAGCGAGACGCCGCCGGTCGCGACGACGCCGAGCGCGTGCCCGAGCCGGCGCGAGAGGAACGGCATCACGACCGCGACAGCGAGGATCACGAGCGCCGGCGGGACGAACGTCGGGAGATCGGCCGTCGGGAGCGACCCCGCCGGCTCCGATGCCAGCAGCGTCGCCGTCGCGGGAGCAGAGAGGGTTCCGAATCCGCTCATCAGAACGCCACCCCCGTCACGTTCGTGACGACGCGCTGGATCAGCGCGAGGAACACCATCGCCTTCGGTACGAGACCGAGCGCGATGGCGCCGGCCGCGACGACGGTGATCGGCCCGAGCATAAACCACGTGCTCTCCTCGCCGAAGCCGCGGCGCTCCCAGCCGGACGCCGGCGGGCCACCGTGGTCGACGTGGTGATCGTCGGCGCCGGCTTCCGTGATGGACATCGGCCCGCCGTCGTCGGCGTCTTCGCCCTCCTCCGCGACGTCGTCGCCGAGGTGATCGCTCGGATACCTGTCGACGGCGAACTCGCCGTCCTCCTCGATCCGCGCGTCGACCTCGACTTGGCCCTCGCTGTCGGAGGGTTCGACGTCGGGGTCGACCTCCGGTTCGATCCCCTCGGCGGTGTTGATCGGGACCTCCTCCTGTTCCGCGGCGCCCTCCGGGTCGGCAGACGCATCGGCTTCGTCGCCGTCGCGTTCGTCCGCGTCCGGACGCTCCCCGCCGTCAGCGCGGACGCGACGTCCGCCCATCGGGAACTCCACGAGCGGCTTGGCGTCGCTGTCCTCGGGCGTCTGGAAGAACGCCTGGTAGACGATCGGCCAGAAGTAGCCGATGTTGAGCAGGCCCGACGTGAGCAGGACGGCCGCGAAGACCGCGCTGCCGGTGTCGAGGCTCCCGATCAGGAGGTACCACTTGCTCACGAAGCCGGCGACGAGCGGCAGCCCCGCCATCCCGACGCTCGCGACCGCGAAGGCCGCCATCGTCACGGGCATCCGCTTCCCGATGCCGGCCATCTCGCTGATGTCGTCGGTGTGGGTCTCGACGTGGATCGCGCCCGCGCAGAAGAACAGGGTGAGCTTCATAAAGGCGTGCGCGGGGATGTGGAGCAGCCCGCCGACGAGCGCCATCGGCGACAGGAGTCCGAGTCCGAGCACGATGTACGACAGTTGGCTGATCGTCGAGTACGCCAGCCGGCGCTTGAGGTTGTCCTGTCTGAGCGCGATGACGCTCGCGACGAGGATCGTGATCGCCGCCACCGTCGCCAGCGGGAGGCCGACGCCGAGCTCCGCGACCGTCTCGGGTCCGAAGACGTCGAGGACGACGCGCGCGATGCCGAAGACGCCGCTCTTGACGACCGCGACGGCGTGCAGCAGCCCGGAGACGGGCGTCGGGGCGACCATCGCGTCCGGGAGCCACGAGTGGACCGGGATGAGCGCCGCCTTCACGCCGAAGCCCCCCGCCAGGAGCGCGAACGCCGCCCGCGCGAGGACGGGGTCCGTGGTGGCCAGTTCGGCGATGCCGCCGGGCGTGAACGCGACCGTCCCGGTCGTCCAGAAGACGAGGACGGTCCCCGCCAGCACCGCGACGCCGCCGCCGAAGGTGTAGGCGAGATACTTCCGACCCGCCTTCCGCGCCGTCTCGCTCTCGTCGTGGGCGACCAGGGGATAGGTCGCGACCGTCAGCAGCTCGTAGAAGACGTACAGCGCGACGAGGTTCGACGCGAACGCGACGCCGAGCGCCGAGCCGACGCTCCCCGCGAACGCCGCGAAGTAGCGCGTCTGGGAGTGCTCGTCGAGGCCGCGCATGTAGCCGATGCTGTAGAAGCTCGTGACCAGCCACAGCGCGCTCGCCAGCAGCGCGAAGACCATACCCAGCGGGTCCGCGCTCAGCGCGAGGTCGATCCCCGGAACGAACGCGCCGATGCGGGTGACGTGGACCGTCCCCGCGAGCGTCGGCGGGACGAGGCTGGCGACGGTCCCGAACGTCGCGAGCGCGGTGAGGATGGTGAAGGCCTCACGGACGTCGGGTCTGCGGTGCGATGCGACGATAGCCAGAACGCCGACCGCGGGGAGCAGCACCGCCGCGAGCGGCCTGAGAGATTCGATCTCCATCAGAAGTACACCTCCAGCACGGGCTCGAAGACCCCGATCAGATCGACCGCGAACAGGCCGAGGACCACGGCGCCGATCGCGGCCGCGAGCACGACGGCCCGTTCCTCCAACGAGATCGCGTCGGCCTCCGTGATCGTCGTCTCATCCGGCGTTTCGTCCGGCGCCGACTCGCTCGCCGTCTCGCCGCCGTCGGTCACGCTTCGATCGCCGCCGTCCGGGGTCGCCGTTTCGACTCCGACGGTCTCCGCGGCCGGCGCGGGCGCGTCGCGGAAGTACATCCGTTCGACGACCCGCGCGAAGTACGCGAGCGTCAGGAGCGTGCTCACCACGGCGACGAGCGCGACGCCCCAGCGGCCGGCCTGGACCGCGCCGAGGACGATGTGCCACTTCCCGACGAAGCCGATCGCCGGCGGCACGCCGACCAGCGCGAACGCCAGGACCGCGAAGGCGGCGCTGGTCAGCGGCGCGCGCTCGGCGACGCCGGCGAAGTCGTCGACGGTGCGCCCGCCCGCGACGTTCGCGAGCGCGCCGACGCCGGCGAACAGCCCGGCCTTCATCACCCCGTGGCCGACCAGATGGATCAGGCCGCCGGTCACCGCGGTAGTATTGGCGACGGCGAACCCGGCGATGATCAGCCCGAACTGGGCGACCGACGAGTAGGCCAACATCCGCTTGAGGTCCGACTGCAGCACCGCGAGCACCGAGCCGACGACGACGCTCACCGACGCCAGGACGACGAGCGCGTCGAGCGCGAACGGCACCGCGGCGTCGAACGCGGGCGTGAACACGGCGTAGACGATCCGGAACAGCGCGTAGGCGGCCGCCGTCGACACCAGCGCCGAGATGTAGGCGGTGACGCCGTGGGGCGACTCGGCGTAGGCGCCGGGCTGCCAGGTGTGGAGGGGGAAGAGCGCGGCCTTGACCGCGAGGCCGACGACCAGGAGCGCGAAGCCGGTGAGGACGAGCGGCGAGCCGTAGCCGACCTCGGGGAGCTGCGTCGCCAGGTCGGCCATGTTCAGCGTCCCCGTCGCGATGTAGAGGTAGCCGACGCCCAGGAGGTACAGCGACGCGCCGATGGTCCCCACGAGCAGGTACTTCAGGCTCGCGAGCGCCGCCGCGGGGTCGTCGCCCGTCGCGACCAGGGCGTAGGTCGCCAGCCCGGTGATCTCGATGAACACGTAGAGGTTGAAGACGTCGCCGGTGACGAAGACGCCCGAGATCCCCGCGGTCAGGAGCAGGAGCTCGCTGTAGAAGCTGTTCGAGTGCGCCCCCGACTTCCGCGCGTAGGCGACGACCGCGACGGTCACGACCGAGGTCAGGACCACGAGGGTCGCGCTGACGCCGTCGCCGACGAGTTCGATCCCGAACGGGGGCGCGTAGCCGCCGACCGCGTAGGTGAACGACCCGCTCGTGAGCACTTTGGCGGCGACCGAAAGCGACAGCCCGAGGTGGGCGAGCGAGCCGACCGCGGCCGTGGCCCAGCCGACGCGATCCCAGAGGCCCCCGAAGGCCACCGGCACCAGCGCGAGCAGGATCGGCACGGCGACGAGCAGGGCGATCGCGTCAGTCATCGAGCTGCACCTCCCGGATGGCCTCCTCGTCGAGCGTCCCGTAGGCGTTGTAGATCCGCACGACGAGCGCCAGCGCCACCGCGGTCAGGCTGACGCCGACGACGATGGCGGTCAGGATCAGCACGTGCGGCAGCGGGCTCACGAACGTCTCGGCGCTGTGGCCGTGGACCACGGGCGGCGAGCCCCCGTCGATGTAGCCGCTCGTGACGAAAAAGAGGAAGATCCCGACCTGGAAGACGTTGAGGCCGATGATCTTCTTCACGAGGTTCGAGCTGGCGGTAACGCCGTACAGGCCGATGCCGACGAGCGCCACGAACACGAGGTAGTTGTAGTGGGTCGAGAGCAGGTCGATCACGCGCCCTCACCTCCCTCGGCGTCGGCCTCGGTCTCGCCCGGCTCGCCGGCGACGAAGTCGCCCTGCGCCAGGCTGAAGAAGAGGCTGACGAGGACGCTGGAGACGATGGCGCCGATCCCGAGTTCGACGAGCTCGATGCCGTACTTGACGCCGTGGGTCCCGAGGCCGTACGCCTCGTACTCGAGGAAGGCCCCCCCGCTGACCACCGCCCCCAGGCCGATGAGCGCGAACGTCGCGCCCCCGGCGGCGATCGCGATCCGTGCGAGCGGGCCCTCGAGCCACCCCCTCGTCGGTTCGATCCCGAACGCGAACGCCAGAAGGAGGACGGCGGAGGCGACGATGACGCCGCCCTGGAAGCCGCCGCCCGCCGATTCGGCGCCGTGGAACATCACGTAGAGTCCGAAGGTGAACACGAACGGGACGACCACGCGGACCGTCGTCATGATGATCGTACTCTCGACGTAGGTTCTGTCCGGATCTGCGCTCATACGTAGGCCTCCTGTCGCAGGACGAGAAGCACCGCGACCCCGGCGGCGACGACTACCGTCGCCTCGCCGAGGGTGTCGAACCCACGGTAGGCCGCCAGCACGGCGGTCACGACGTTCTCGACGCCGGTCTCGGGGTAGGCGTTCTCGAGGTAGTATTCGGTGATCCGCGAGGTCGCGACCGGCGAGGTCGGCGAGCCGACCGCCGGCAACGACCGGACCGTCGTCAACAGCGTCCCGACGAGGACGACGACCACCGCGACAGAGCGCCACTCGACCGGCTCGAAGAGGCGCTCGCCGCCGGGGCGGACCGTCTTCGCGATCGTCACGAGGAAGAGTACCGTCGTGATTCCGGCGCCGACCGCCGCCTCCGTGAGCGCGACGTCCGGGGCGGCCAAGAGCAGCCACGCGATGGCGATGCCGAAGCTGAACGCCGCGAACGCGATGATCGCGTTGAGGACGTCCCGCAGGAAGATCGCCGCCAGGGCCGTGAAGACGGCGAAGGTGAGGACGACCGCGAGTTCGAGGGTGACTGCGCTCACTCGTCTCCCTCCGTTTCCGTCGTCCAGGGGGCAATCCCCTGGTCGTAGGCGGCGCGGGTGATCGCGTGCGCGGCCGTCGGGTTCGTCACGAACAGGAACAGCCCCAAGAGCACCGTCTTCGCGACCGCGAGGTCGGCGCCGAAGACCAGCGCGACCCCGCTCAGCGTCAGGAGGGTTCCCAGGGTGTCGCTCTTGGACGTCGCGTGTGCGCGGGTGTAGAGGTCGGGGAGGCGGACGATCCCGACGACCGCGACGAACGCGAAGAACGTCCCGGTCGCGACGAGCGCGACGACCAGTATCTCGGTCGGTGTCATCTCAGATCACCCCGCCCCGTTCGACGGTGAACTTCGAGATGGCGATGCTCATCAGGAAGTTCAACATCCCGTAGACGAGCGCCACGTCGAGGTAGCCCGGTCGGCCGAGCGCCGCGGCGAGCAGCGCGAGGACGACGACCGCGTTCGTCCCGATGCCGTTGACCGCGATGACCCGGTCCTGCATCGTCGGGCCCGCGACGATCCGGTAGACGAGGACGATGGCGAAGACGACGAACGCGGCCGCGGCGCCCAGGAGCACCGTCTGGATGAGTCCCGAGGCGGCCATCAGTCGTCCTCCTCCGGTGGGTTCGATTCGGTCGCATCAGCCGTCGGGGCCGGGTCGACGGGCCCCTCGCTCGATACCGCTTCGGGGGTGTCGTCCGCTTCTGTGCTCCCTTCGGAGTCGACGGTCGAGATGCTCCCCCGCTCGGTCGGCGTCGGGACGCGGGCGCCGGAGCGCCCGTAGAAGACGAACCGGACCGCCCGTTCGAGGCCGCCGGCGGCGAGGTCGTCGCGGGCGGAGCCGGTGAGCGTGTGGATGTCGAGGCCCTCCCGGCCGACGTCGACGGTGAGCGTCCCCGGCGTGAGGGTGATGCTGTTCGCCAGCGTCGTCACCGGCAGGCCGCCCCAGACGCCCGCTCGGAAGCGGCGCATCTCGGGGTCGATCGGCAGGTCCGGGTGGAGGATGATGTACGCGATCGAGAGGTTCGCCTTCGTGATCTCCCAGACCAGATAGGGAACGAAGAGCGCCATCCGGGCGATCCGGACGCCCGTCCGCTTCGGCGACGGCGAGAGGACGAAGGTGACGTTCGAGAACGCGACCGTCGCGAGCAGCGCCGTCAGTCCGCCGGTCGCGAGGTCGAACGTCGAGAGCGACCCGGCGACGAGGAGGTAGAACGCGTAGGTGACGCCGAAGGTCGCGATTCCCTTCTCCAGCGTCGCTCGGGAGACGAGCCGCGAGCGGGTCGTCTGCCGTTCGACCGGTGCCTCTTCGACGGAGAGCGACGACCGCGAGAGTTCGACCTCGAACGGCCGGAGCATCGGCGCGCTCCCGCCGGGGCGGAACTCCGGATCGACGACGACCCGGCCGAGATCGTGCCGGCGGGCGTACTCGGTCACGATCGCCGCGAAGTCGCCGGGACCGAACAGGTAGCGGTCGGCTCCGATGATCGCCGTCTCGATGTCGACCGGGAGCTCGGCCTCGCCGTCCCCGTCGAAGTCGAGGTCCTCTTGGACCCAGACGGTGATCCGGTCCAGGAGGTCGGTCGCGTGGTCCGTGTCGTCGGCAGATCCGCCGTCGACGAGACGCCACCGCGCGGGGTACACGAAGTGGACGACCGCCGACTCGTCGCCCCCCTCGGCCGCTTCCTTCGCCTCTCGGACGGCGTACGCGACCGTGTTCCGAAAGGTCGAGGACTCGCCGACTGGCACGAGGATCCGCGAATCGCCGGCCGCCATCAGCCACCACCCGCCTGTGTCACCGGCCGCCGGTCCCGGTCGGTCACTCGACTCATGCGTTACCGTACCGTTACTAAGGGGGTCAAATACGTCTTCCGCTCCGTGTTGACGGCGTCGGTGCCGCGATTTCCGGGGGCGCTTCCGATCCGTGGTCGAAACCGATTCGTTCGATCAGCTCACGGGGGTTCGGAATGCGAAACGTTATCTCGCATCCGAGTACATTTATCATCTCACCGATCGTATACGTTGCTATGAATATTACCAAATTATTCACAGAGGATCGCGCCGTCTCCCCCGTCATCGGCGTCATCCTGATGGTGGCGATCACCGTCATCCTGGCGGCCGTCATCGGGACGTTCGTGCTGAACCTCGGTCAGGGACTCCAGCAGACGGCGCCGCAGGCGAGCTTCGGCTTCGATTACAACGACACCGCGGTCGACGTCACTCACGAGAGCGGCGACACGATCGACGCCGACCGACTGAACGTGACGTCGTCGGTCCCGCTGACCGCAGTCGACCCCTGGGACGGAACCGTCAGTTCCGGTGACACTGCGACGTACAACAAGACCAGCAACTGGAGCGGCGAGACCGTCCGCGTCGTCTGGGAATCCGAGACCGGCGAGTCCTCGGCGACGCTGAGCCAGTCCACCGCCCCGACGGTCTGATCGCCGACTGACCTTTTTTCGGCACGAGTCGGCCGTTGACGTGGCCCGTGGGTCGTCCTCGCCACGAGGGCACGAACCGCCAGTTTTTATCTCCGACCCGCAGAACCGTCGATATGGATCAACTGCGGCAGTCGCTCCTCGACGCCCCGATCATCGAGAAGGGAGACTACGAGTACTTCGTCCACCCCATCAGCGACGGCGTGCCGATGCTCCGGCCGGAGCTCCTCCGCGAGATCGTAATCAAGATCATCCGGAAGGCCGAGATCGACGACGTCGACAAGATCGTCACCCCGGCGGCGATGGGCATCCACATCTCCACGGCGGTCTCGCTGATGACCGACATCCCGCTGGTCGTCATCCGCAAGCGCCAGTACGGCCTCGACGGCGAGGAGCCGCTGAGCCAGCAGACGGGCTACTCCGAGAACGAGATGTACATCAACGACGTCGACCCGGGCGACCGCGTGCTCGTCCTCGACGACGTGCTCTCGACCGGCGGGACGATGCGGGCGGTGCTCGACGCCCTGGACAACATCGGCGCGGAGGTCGTCGACACCGTCGCCGTGATCAAGAAGGCCGGCCCGAACGAACTCGACGACAGCGACCACCACGTCAAGACGCTGATCAACGTCCGCGTCGAGGACGGCGAGGTCGTCATCGTCGACGAGCACGGCGACGACTAATCAGTGAGAACACAAAACGGGCGGCCGTCCGGGTGATCGATGGGTATTTCCGCGGATGGCCGTACGTAGGTCCTATGCCATCCGGTAGCAGCTCTGACCGCCGGGGACCGGACGCGCTCGCGTCGCGGTCCCGGCGCTCTTTTCTCCACCTCCTCGGCCTCGGCGGGGCGGCGTCGCTCGCGGGCTGTAGCGCGCCACAGGGATCGGGGGGGACCGACGACGCGGACTACGTCGACGGCACGTCGACGGGGGCGCAGACGCTGAACTTCCTCAGCGTCGACGACGTCCCCTCGTCGAACCGGATCCAGCTGGCGCTCGACGGGGCCTACGCCGTCACGCCCGAGCAGGAGGTCTTCCCGCTGTGGGCGGACATCTCGACGGACGACGGCCGCGTCTACACGGTCGAACTCCGGGACAACCTCCGGTGGGGCGCGGACTACGGGTCGATGACGGCCGAGGACTGGGTGTATATGATCACCGAGGTCTTCCAGGCCGAGCCGAACTGGGCGGGCTATCCGAGCCCCGGCGACTGGCGCCGCGGCGGCGAACCGATCCCCGTCGAAAAGACCGGCACGCGCTCGTTCGAGATCCGGCTGCCCGAACCCGATCCGGCGTTCCCGCTCCGACCGGTCATGTGGGGCGCCTTCTGTATGCCCAAGGAGATCATCCGGCGGTACCGCCCCGACGGCGACCAGCAGGGCCTGGCGCAGGACGAGGAGGTCCAGACGCTCGCGTACGCGGGCAACCTCGGCCCCTACTCCTACGAGCGGTGGGACCGCGGCTCGGCGTTCGTCGCCACTCGCAACGACGAGTACTACCTGCGCGAGGCCGACGACGTGCCCGACGAGTGGCAGAACGCCCCGTATTTCGACTCCTACACCTACCGGGTCGTCCCCGAGGAGAGCACCCGCCTCTCGGCGCTCCGATCGGGCGAACTGACCGCCACCGAGATCCCGGAATCGCGCGTCGAGCAGTTCGAGGGCCTGGAGGACGTCGACGTCAAGGTGTTCCCGCAGGCGTTTATGACCTCGCTGATCTACAATCAGCGCGCCAACGGCTCCTTCTACGAGGCGTTCCGAAAGCCCGCGGTCCGACGCGCGCTCGCGTACGCCGTCGACAAAAAGCGGATCGTCGAGGACGTCCTCCGCGGGTACGCGACGGTCGCCCACACCTTCCAGCCGACGTTCTCGAAGTGGTACTCCGACGACCAGGTCCGCGAACTCGGCGTCGGCGACACCTACAGCCACGAGCGCGCCCGGGAGCTCCTCCGCGCGAACCTCGGGTCGACGCCGTACCGGTACGACGGCGACCGCCTCGTCGACGACGACGGCGAACGGGTGACGCTGGACCTGATCTACGCGCAGGGCTCCCAGCCGGTCGAGACGACGGCCGAACTCGTCGCCCAGGAGTACGACGCCGTCGGCATCGACGTCGAACTGTCCGCGAAGCAGTACGGGGCCATCGTCGAACAGCACCTCTACAACAGCTGGCAGGGCGAGGGCGACCCGCCGTGGAACGCCGGTCCCTACAACGGCGGCCCCCGCGACCGGTCGCTGAGCTCGCAGCCCTGGGATATGCTCCTGGGAATCACGTTCAACACCTATCCCCGGACGCCGTCGTCGATCCGGAGCTTCGTGGTCGGACGTGGCGGCACGAACTTCTACGGCTACTACCCCGAGACGGACTTCGCCTCGCTGTTCGAGACGGCCTCGACCACGGTCGAGGAGAGCGAGCGCCGCGCGGCGCTGACGGAGATCTTCGGGGCGCTCTCGGTCGAACAGCCGTTCAACTTCCTGAATATGGGCGTCGAGATCGTCGGCTTCGACGCCGACGTCCGCGGGCCCGAGGAGGTCTTCGGCTACGCCTGGGACCGGAACACCTGGCGGCTCGGGGGGCCGTGAGCGGGGCGGTCCGACCGGCGGACGCCTCCCGGTCGGCCCGGACGACACAGTTAACTGCGGACGACGGAACTGACCCTCCAAGACGACCGAAGCGAGTCTCACGATGAGTCTGTACTGGTACACCGCGCGGCGGGTCGCGTGGGCGGGCGTCGTCGCGTTCGTCATCCTCACGGTCACGTTCGTCCTCCTGGAGTACGCGCCGGACCCGCAGTTGGCCCGGATCCAGTTCCGCGCGGCCGCGAGCGGAGGCAGCGCGGAGGCCGCCGCGGAGGCGTACGCCCGGCGGCGGGGGCTGCAGGGGCCCCTCTGGCGGCGCTACCTGGAGTACCTCGCGAACCTCGCCACCGGCGACTGGGGCTGGTCGGACACCCGCTCCCAGCCCGTCGTGACGGCCATCCTGACCGCGCTCCCGTACTCGCTGATGTACACCGTTCCGGCGGTCCTCCTCTCTACCTTCCTCGGCATCGCGATCGGCCTCTACTCGGCGTTCAATCAGTACACCAAGACCGACTACGCGGCGACGTTCGTCGCGTTCTTCGGGATCAGCATCCCGAACTTCTGGTTCGGCATCGTGCTCATCCTCGTGTTCGCGGTCCACCTCGGCTGGGTGCCCGTGCTCTTCGACGCCGAGTTGGCCCGGACGCGACCGTTCTCGCTCGCGAACGCCCGACAGCTCGCGCTCCCGGTGTTCGTCCTCGGGACGAGCGCGATCGCGAGCACGATGCGGTACGCGCGCGCCGAGGCGCTGGAGTACGTCCGCGCGGCGTTCGTCAAGACCGCGCGGGCGAAGGGCGCGAGCGAGTGGCGGATCCTCACCCGCCACGTCCTCCGGCCGACGCTGGTGCCGCTCTCGACCATCCTCGTCGGCGACCTGCTGGGCGTGATCCTCTCGGCGTCGTACCTCGTCGAGGTCGTCTTCGGTATCCCCGGCATCGGGCGGCTCAGCCTGGAGGCGATCCGCCGGCAGGACACCGCCCTCGTGTTGGGGACGACGCTCGTGCCCGTCTTCGTCGCTGTGATCGGCAATCTCCTCCAGGACCTGGCCTACGCCGCGCTGGACCCGCGGATCGACTACGGTGATCGGTGATGGCGGGAGAGATCCGAGGCGACGGCGACGACGCGGGCGCGGGAGCGGCCGAGACCGAAGGGAAACGCGCCGAGCGCTTCGAGGACGTCGACTGGGCGGTGATCGACGCCGACGACGGCGCTACGTCGCGGACGCGACTCGCGGCCCTGGCTACCGTCGCCGCCTACGCGCTCGCGCTGGCGTACGACCTGTCGCTGCCGGCCGGGGAGCCGACCGTCGAGATTGGCGCCGGAAGCGGCTTCGTCTGGGACGTCACCGCCGTCGACTGGCTGTTCGTCGCGACGCTCCTGACCCTCGGCTTCGCGCTCGTCCCGCTCGCCCGGAACCGCCGGCTCACCGCCTACTACTGGCGTCGGTTCCGGCGGCACACGCCGGCCGTGGTGAGCCTCGCGTACCTCTCTCTGATCTTCCTGCTCGGCTCGGTCGGAACGCTGTTCCTCCAGCCGCCGGACCTGAACGTCGCGGCCGCGTATCAGCCCCCGGTCTTCCTGAGCGTCGACGCCGCGATCCCGACCGAGTGCGTCGGGGCCGTCGTCGACGGGCGCTGTCACGGCACCTGGCGGTATCCGCTGGGGACGACAGCCGAGGGGAAGGGGCTGCTCGCGCTCGCGATCTTCGGGATGCGCGTCAGTATGCTGGTCGGTCTGATCGCGACCCTCATCTCGATCGCGATCGCGACGGCCGTGGGCGCCACGGCGGCCTACGCGGGCGGCTGGGTCGACGAGGTCCTGATGCGCTACGTCGACGTCCAGCAGACCTTCCCGACGTTCTTCCTGTTCCTCTTCTTGGCCTATCTCTTCGGCGGCAGCCTGTTCGCCCTCATCGTCATCTTCGGCGTGACGGGCTGGGGCGGGATCGCCCGGGTCGTCCGGAGCGAGGCGCTCCAGCGCAGCGAGGAGACCTACGTCGACGCCGCCAGGGCGTCCGGCGCGTCGGGCGCCTGGATCGTCTGGCGCCACGTCGTCCCGAACGTCTCGAACTCGATCGTGACGGCGGCGACGCTCAACGTTCCGATCCTGATCCTCTCGGAGGCGGCGCTGTCGTTCATCGGTCTCGGGAACGCGACGCTGCCGTCGTGGGGCGGGACGATCGCGGCCGGCCGGGGCGACCTCGCGACCGCGTGGTGGATCTCGACGGTGCCCGGCGTCTTCCTCTTCGCGACGATCCTGGCGTTCAACTTCCTCGGCGACGCGCTCCGGGACGCGCTCGACCCCCGACAGGAGGTGGGGCGGTGAGCGACCGTTCCGACGGCTCGAGAGCCGACGACCGCGACCCGCTCCTCCGCGTCGACGACCTCCGCGCCCGCTTCCGCACCGACGCCGGCGCGGTGCGCGCCCTCGACGGCGTCTCCTTCGACGTCGACCGCGGGGAGACGGTCTGCCTCGTCGGCGAATCCGGGAGCGGCAAGACCGTCGCGAGCGAGTCGATCACCGGCCTGATCGACGCCGACGGCGGCGACGTCGTCGCCGGCGAGATCCGCTTCGACGGGCGCGACCTCCGCGGGCTCTCCGATGCCGACCTCCGCGCGCTCCGCGGCGACCGGATCGCGCACGTGTTCCAGAACCCCCAGAGCGCGCTGAACCCGGTGTACACGGTCGGCTGGCAGGTGATGGAGGCGGTACGCCTGCACAGCGACGCCTCGAAAGACGAGGCCCGGGGCCGCGCCATCGACCTCCTCGACCGGGTCGGGCTCCCGGATCCGGCGGGCCGGATCGACGACTACCCGCACGAGCTCTCCGGCGGGATGAAACAGCGCGTCGCGATCGCGATGGCGCTCGCGGGCGAACCGGACCTCCTGATCGCCGACGAGCCGACGACCGCCCTCGACGTGACGATCCAGTCACAGGTGCTCCGACTGCTCGAGGACCTCCAGTCCGAGACGGGGATGGCGCTGCTGCTCGTGACCCACGACCTCGGCGTCGTCGCCGAGGTGGCCGACCGGGTCGTGGTGCTCTACGACGGGACGGTGATGGAACGCGGGGGCGTCCGCGACGTCTTCGAGCGGCCGGCGCACCCGTACACGCGCGCGCTGCTCGATTCGCTCCCGGGACGAGGCGAGTCCGATCGGCCGTCCGGAACCGAACCGGACGCGAACGACCGACAGTCGGCGTCGGCGGCTCGGGACGGGGACGACGTCGGCGACCCGCTCGCCGGCTGTCGGTTCCGCGCGCGCTGCCCCCACGCCGTCGACGCCTGTCGCGCGGGCGACCACCCGCCGCTGTATCCGACCTCGGGGCAGGCGCCACGGAGCGACGACGCCGATCGCACGCACGTCGCCTCCTGCGTCCACTTCGGCCCGGACGGCGATCCCGAAGCCGTCTACGGCTCGGGTGCGGCCGCTCGCGATTCGACCGACCGCGACGCGGACGCGGGTGAGCCGCGATGACCGTCGATCCGCCGCTCCTGGACGTCCGCGGCCTCGAGAAGCACTACCCGGTCACGGAGGGCTTCTGGAACCGCGAGGTGGGGCGCGTGCGCGCCGTCGACGGCGTCGACCTGACGGTCGAGCGCGGCGAGGCGGTCGGTCTCGTCGGCGAGTCCGGCTGCGGGAAGTCGACCGCCGCGCGGGCGGTCCTCCGGATCGACGAGCCGACGGGCGGCACGGTCCGCTTCCGGGGCGAGGACGTCACCGACTACGACCCGGTGCGGCTCAAGCGGTTCCGCCGCCGAGCACAGCTGATCTTCCAGGATCCGACCTCGAGCTTCGACCCGCGGCGGTCGATCGGGGAGTCGGTCGCCGAACCGCTCGCCGTCCAGGGGATGAGCGACCGCGCCCGCAGGCGCCGGCTCGCCGCGTCGACGCTGGAGCGCGTCGGACTCGACGCCGACACCGCCGATCGCTACCCGCACGAACTCTCCGGCGGCGAGAAGCAACGGGCCGCGCTGGCCCGCGCGCTCGTCGTCGATCCCGACCTGCTCGTCGCGGACGAGCCGGTCTCCGCGCTCGACGCGTCGGTGCAGGCGGACGTCCTCGGGCTCCTGGATCGCCTCCGGCGCGAGCTCGACCTCGGCGTCCTCCTCGTCAGCCACGACCTCGCCGTGGTGCGCGAGGTGTGTGACCGCGTGGCCGTGATGTACCTCGGCGAGATCGTCGAGTCCGGCCCGGTCGAGTCGGTGTTCGAGGATCCCCAGCACCCCTACACGCGGGCGCTGCTCGCGTCGATGCCGGTCCCGGACCCGACCGTCGAGTCCCCCGACGTCGAACTCCGGGGCGACGTCCCGAGCGCGGCGGACCCGCCCGCTGGCTGTCGGTTCCACACGCGGTGTCCCGAGGTGATCCCGCCCGACGGGTACGACCTCGACGGCGAGGACTGGCGGCGACTCCATCGCTTCCGGACGCGACTCGCCCGCGACGACGTCGACGTCGACGCCGTCCGCGAGTACGCCGCGGCCGAGCGGGGCGTCGCCCCCGACGACGTCCCCGCCGAGGCGGTGCGGACCGAACTCCGGCGGGAGTTCGACCTGCCCGAGTCGCTGTCGGATCCCGACGCCGAGGCAGTCCTCGCCCGCGCGCTCGGCCGGGTCGTCGCGGGCGAGGCTGAGCAGGCGGCCGCAACCCTCGCCGACGCGTTCGACACCGTCTGTGCGGCCGATCCGCCGGCGCGGTACGACGCGGGACCGGACCACGACGCGACGTGTCACCGGCTCGCCGATTCGGAGG
>JBDGUM010000051.1:0-24741 GCA_042215855.1 Halobellus sp.
AGGAAGGCGAGACCCTCGACACCGAGGACCTGATGAAGCTCCAGAAGACGGGGCTTCTCTAAGCGCCGGCGACCACGCGCGCCGATCTTCCGGCGGCCGGCGCCGACGTCCGCCTCCGGACCCGACGCGGCTGCGGCTTTTCGTTTTTCGAGGTTCGCCCGAGAGCGCCAGCCCCGATCAGCCGTTCCCGTGACCGGGACGCCTTTAACCGAGTGAAGCCTTCCCACGACTGTGACCACGCTCGTCCTCTGTGTGGACCGCTCGAACGACGTCGGCCGGACGGCGGGGCTGGAGCTCCCGATCGTCGGCTGGGAGGCCATCCAGTCGCTCGTGACCGACGTCGGCCTCGCGGACCCGGAGGACTCGAGCGTGAACTGCCTGCTGGAGTCGCTGCGGGTCGCCCGCGACCTCCGGGACGAGCGCGAGGAGACCGTCGTCGCGGTGGTCGCCGGCGGCAGCGACTCGCTGGTCGGGGCCGACCGATCGCTCTCGGCGCAGGTCGACGCCCTCGTCGAGGAGTACGATCCGGATTCGGCGATCGTCGTCCTCGACTCCGCGAACGACGAGCGCGTGGTCCCGGCCATCGAGAGTCGCGTCCGCGTCGACTCCGTGGACCGGGTGGTCGTCAGGCAGGCCCACGACATCGAGTCGACGTACTACCTCCTCAAGCAGTTCCTCGCGGACGAGGAGCTCCGGTCGACGGTGCTCGTCCCGCTGGGCGCGACGCTGCTCTTCCTGCCGATCCTGCTCACGCGGTTCGCGCCCGCCGTCGCGCTCGCGGGGCTGGCCGCGGTGCTCGGGGCCGCGCTTCTTTATAAGGGACTGGCCATCGACGAGTTCGTCGCGGAGGTCCCGGAGCGCGTTCGGGCGGCGCTGTACTCCGGGCGGGTCTCGGTCGTCACGTACGCCGTCAGCCTCGGGCTCGGCCTCGTCGGCATCTTCCTCGGCGCGCTCGCCGTGTCGCCCCAGCTCGGCCCGGAATCGGTCCTCGTGCGGACGATGCAGTTCACCTACAGCGCCGTCCCGTGGCTCGCGCTGGCCGCGCTCACCGCCAGCGCCGGGCGCCTGCTGGACGAGCTCATCGGCACCGACGGCGTGAGCACGCCGTACCTGAACCTCCCGTTCGGCGTCGTGGCGCTCGGGCTGGTCGTCCGCGGGTTCGCCGGGTGGTTCCTCCAGCGGGAGGCCATCCTCGCCGATCCGCACGTCCTCGGCTACGTCGTGACGCCCCAGCAGCGGCTCGCGACGTTCATCGTCGCCGGGATCGTCGTCAGCATCGTCGGCGTGCGCGTCGCCGCCAGCGTGAGCGGCGAGTCGATCGACGACGTGGTGCAGTGAGGCCTCGTCGTCAGGCGCTCCCGGCGCGGTACTCGCCGTGCTTGACGCCGAGCGCGACGCAGATCACGCCGAAGACGAGCATCGAAGGGGTCACCATCATCAGTACCGTGCTCGTCGCCATTACGCCCGCCGCGGCGAGGACCGCCGTTCCCACGGCGACGAGCGCGACGAGCGCCCCGACCGTGGTCCCGAGTGTGAAGTCCATACGGCCTCCGGTTGGGGCCGGACCGACAAGTCCGTTGTCCCCGACGCGGCGACCTACCAGGGCGCAAATCCGGGGTCGACCTGCCGGTCCGTCCGGTCGATCGCGTCGATCGCGGCCACGTCCTCGTCGTCGAGGTCGAGACTGAGCGAGGCGAGGTTGTCGCGGACGTGCGCCTCGCCCGTCGCCTTCGGAATCGCGGTGACGCCCTTCTCGCGGAGCCACGCAAGCGACACCTGCGCCTCGCTCACGTCGTGTTTCTCGGCGACCTCCGCGATCTCGGGGACGTCGAAGACCTCGCCGCGGGCCAGCGGCGAGTACGCGACGACCTCGACGTCGCGGTCGGCGCAGTGCTCGCGGAGCCCCTCCTGCGGGAGCAGCGGGTGGAGTTCCACCTGGTTCGCGAAGATCGGCGCGTCCGTCCGCTCGATCGCCGCGTCGACCTGTTCGGGCAGGAAGTTGCTGACGCCGATCCGGTCGATCTTCCCCTCGTCGACCAGTTCGTCGAAGGCGCGGAGCGTCTCCTCGGGGTCGTACGTCCGCGATGGCCAGTGGACGTACAGCAGGTCGACGTAGTCGACGCCGAGCCTGTCGAGGCTCGCTTCGGTCGTGGCGAGCACGTCGTCGTACGCGAGGTTGTCGATCCAGACCTTCGTCGCGAGGAAGACGTCCTCGCGGTCGACGTCCGCGCGGGCGATCCCGCGGCCGACCGCTTCCTCGTTGCCGTAGGCCTGCGCCGTGTCGACGTGGCGGTAGCCCGCCTCGAGGGCCGTCGCGACCGTGTCCGCGCAGGTCTCGGGATCGTCGTTCTGCCAGGTCCCGAGGCCCAGCATCGGCATTCCGTTCGAGAGCGGTGCGCGTCGCTGTTCGGAGTGACTCATACGTGAACATAGCCTCGCCGGCCGGTTAGGCCTTTATATATGGGGCCGCCGCGTCACTCGGCGAGCCGCTGCTTCGCGAACCGCGCCAACAGCGGCAGGTCGTCCAGGTGGACGAGTTTCGCGAGACCGCGGAGGCTGCCGTCGTTGGCGTCGCTGAGTGTCTCGAAGTCCATCGCGTTCAGGTCCTCCATCAGGCGGTCGTAGCGCTCGTTCGGCGCGAGATACAGCAACTGGGTCATCGTCAGGCGCGTGCGCATATCCGGCGCGACGCGGTCGTGCCAGAGGTCGTCGTAGAGCGACATCGCCTCGGCGGAGGTGTCTCGAACGGACCCCATCAGGCAGCGGTCGGCCGTGATGGCGGCCGCGCGTGCGGACTCCATACACTTGTGGATCCCCTCGCCCCACAGCGGATCGATGGTCGGGACGGTGTCGCCGATCGCCATGAAGTTGTCCGTGCTGAAGTCGTCCGGCATCTGGATGTGCGCGCTGCCGCGGTGCTGCTGTTTGTCGGCGATGCGCTCGGCGTCAGCGAACCGCGGGTCGGTCTCGAGCCAGTACCGGAGGTGGTCGTCGATGCTCTTTGCGGTGTCGCCGTACTGCTGGTAGCTCTCGTTCTGGATGTAACACAGGCCGACCTTCGCGGTGTCGCCGCCCGTGTGGAAGATCCACGAGTAGCCGCCGGGCGCGTACTCGTGGTCGAGCCGCAGCATCATCGCGTCCGAGAGGTCCGCGTACTCGGGGTGGTCGACGTCGACGCCTTCCATCTCCCACTCGATGCCGACCGCCTGGTGCTTCCGTTCGAGGCCGCAGACGTCGAGCTTCTTCGCGAGCGGCGCCGCCGGCCCCGTGGCGTCGACGACGATGTCGCCGTAGACCTCCTCGTCGCCGGCGTACCGGACGCCGACCACCTCGCCGTCCTCCAGGACGGGGTTGTTCACGCGCGCGTCGAAGCGGTACTCCGCGCCGTGGTCGCGCCCCTCCGCGACCAGCCACCGCTTGAAGTCCGCGAACTCCAGGACAGCGCCGGGCTGGTGCTGGACGAAGTGCGTGTTGGGGGACTCGAGGACGACCTCGTCGGTGTAGTTCATCACGACGTCGTCGGGGATTCCGAACGCGCCCGTCATCGACGCGAACGTCCCCGCCGTGGACTTGTTCGACTGCCGCGGAAACCCGTCTTCGGGTTCGGCCTCGAGCACGAGCACGTCGTAGTCGCGCTGTGCGAGGTCGCGTGCGCACTGTGCTCCGGCCGGTCCCGCGCCGGCGACGACGACGTCGTAGTGGTCAGGCATAGCGTACTCCCGTCGTGTGCGTCGGCTGCGCGCACCGGCTCGCCGGTGCGGTGGTCGCGGGGGCGCCGCGCGGCGAGCGCTGGTCGGCCCGAACGCGTCTTCCTCCGGCTGCCACGGCGTCCGCAGTCATTGTTGTTAGTGGTAAACCGAGGCGCGGGTAAAAAACGCGCCGGAACGTTCCTGATGCCCACGAGAGGGCGGAATCCTGGAATCGGCGACGAATCGAACGACGCCGGCCTCGGTCGGGGAGGCGGCCGCGATCAGACCGAGGTCCCGCCGGGGGCGGTCGGCTGCGATCCGAGCCGGCGGCGGAGGGCGGGGATGACCGCCGCGTCGAGCGAGAAGCGCCCCGCCCCCGTCACCATCAGCGCCGACGAGAGCCCGAAGAGCGTGATGTGCGCGAGTACGGGGTCGTCCGGGAGCCCGAACAGCGTCGTGCTCAGCAGGACGAACGCGGCGGCGGCGGCCCCGCGGGTGAAGGTCCCGGTCAGGAGCGCGAGGCCGACGGCGGCCTCCGTGAGACCAGCCCCGAAGACCCAGAGCTCCGGCGAGACGGGGACGACCGCCGTCAGGTCGTACTTCGCGACGACCGCGGCCGCCTGTTCCGGCTGCATCCACTTCTGTACCACGCCCAGGTAGACGAAGTTCGCGCCGAGGAACACCCGGATCAGCACCGGTGCCGTTCCCGGCGTGACGCCGATCGCCGAGAGGACGTCCTCAGGTTTGGGCAGTCCCTGGAACCGGTTGGCGATCGTCCCCTCGGTGGCCGCCATCCGCCTGAGCATCATGTCCGCGCTCGGCTGGCCGGGGCCGACCACGAAGATGCCCAGGAAACCCGCGACGTACTCGCTCGCGAGCAGGAGCTCCGGGAAGTGGCCCGCGAGCGACCAGAGGTAGGCCAGCAGGCCGACGGCGGCGACGATCCGGGTCCCGAGGCCGAACAGCAGGAGGAACCCCAGTCCGACCTGGAGGACCCGCGCGTCGACGGCGACGACGGGCGAGAACAGGTAGCCCGCGAAGCCCGCGCCCACGAGCGGCAGCCCCACGGAGAGCCGCAGCATCCACGGCAGATACGGCCGGTACGACGCGAGCGTCCGCCGGGCCACCTGGACGTCCGGGAGCGATGCCGAGAACCGGAGGTACCCGAGCGCCGCCGCGAGGACGGCGAGGCCGCCGACCGAGAGCAGCGCGACGGCGGTCGGCGAGGAGAACACCGCGACGAGCAGTTCGCGCATCGAGCCGGGCGCGCCCTCCTCCGTCACGTAGTCGACGTGGGCGGCGGCCGACCCGCTCCACGCCACGACGGACGCGAGTGCGGCGAGGGCGCCGGAGGCGACGCGTCTGTGCACAATCACAACAGACGGACCGGAACGGGAAAAAGATAGCCGCTAACCCGGATCGAACTGTGAGTCTCATCGGCACCACGGGGTGCCGAGATAGTTCACGGACTTCTGTCCGACAGTATCACCGCCGAGTGCCGTCAGCGGGGGTGCCGAACCGGCGGTACGCAGTGACAATAGATATGATCAGTAGAACTCGCGGACGAGGTCCATCGCCCCCTCGGGCGCGCCGTCGTCGATCCGGGACATATCGGTGTCGAGATCGTGTTTTTCGCCGTAGGGGATCGACTTCTCCGACTGCCAGATGACGCCCTGGTACTCCTTGCTGGCGTCGAGGATCTTGTTCTTGGCGGCGTCGTAGTCGGTCGGGTCGTGACCCTCCTCGGCGACGTCGACGAGGTTGTCCCGGAAGTAGTCGTAGGTGTCGACGTCGTTGAACGTCACGCAGGGGCTGAACACGTTGACGAAGCCGAAGCCGTCGTGTTCGATCGCCTCCTGGACGATCTCGGCGTGCCGCTGGGCGTCCGTCGAGAAGGACTGCGCGATGAACGTCGCGCCCGACGCGAGCGCGAGCGCGAGCGGATTGACGGGGGGCTGCTGCGGCCCCTCGGGCGTCGTCGAGGTCTCGAAGTCCTTGCGGGAGGTCGGCGAGGCCTGGCCCTTCGTCAGCCCGTAGATGCGGTTGTCCATCACGACGTAGGTCATATCGACGTTCCGTCGGACGGCGTGGACGAAGTGGCCCGCGCCGATCGAGTAGCCGTCGCCGTCGCCGCCGGCGACCATCACCTCGAGGTCGGGGTTCGCGAGCTTGACGCCCGTCCCGACCGGGAGCGCCCGACCGTGGACGCCGTGGAGCGCGTAGGAGCGCATATACGTCCCGATCTTGCCGGAACAGCCGATCCCGGCCACGATGAACGTGTTGTCGGGGTCGTTGCCCGTGTTCGCGAGCGCCTTCATCATCCCGTTCATCGTCCCGAAGTCGCCGCAGCCGGGACACCACGTCGGTTGCTTGTCCGATTTGAAGTCCGTGAAGCGTACGTCTGAGCTCATTGTGCTGCCTCCTGGAGGGTCCGCTCGATCTCGTCTGCGAGTTCGTCCGCCTTGAACCGCACGCCGTCGTACTTGTTCAGGCGCTCGACCCGCGTGAGCGTGTCGTGTTCGACCACGTCGGCGAACTGGCCGGTGGCGTTACACTCGACGACGATGACGTTCTCCGCGGACTCGACCTCGTCGGTGAGATCCGGCCGCGGGAACAGATAGGGCACCGAGAGGAACCGGACGTCGATGCCGTCCCGTTCCAGAAAGTCGATCGCCTCCTCCATCGCCCCTTCGTTCGATCCCCACGAGATCACGAGGTTCTCGGAGTCGGGGTCGCCGAACTCACGCGGCTCCCAGTTCTCCTCTTCGCGCGCGGTCTCGACCTTCCGGTTGCGCTTGTCGACCTGTTCGACGCGCATCCCGGTGTCTTCGGTCCGACGCCCGAGCTCGTCGTGCTCGAGGCCCGTGGACATGTGCGCGCCCTCGGCGGTCCCCGGGAACGCCCGCGGGGAGACGCCGTCGTCGGTGATGGCGTGCGGCTTGAACTGGCCCTTCTCGTTCTGCCACTCGTCGATGGTCTCCTCGTCGACGACCCTGCCGCGCTCGATCTCGACCTCGTCCATGTCGAACGCCTCGGGCGGGAACGTCTGTTCGGTGACCGCGAGCGAGAGATCGGCGGCGATGTAGACCGGCGTCTGGTACTTCTCGGCGAGGTTGAAGGCCTCGACGGTCTTCCAGAAACACTCCGAGATGGTCGTCGGGCCGAGGACGAACCGGGGGATCTCGCCGTGGCCGCCGTAGAGCATCATGTTCAGATCGCCCTGTTCCTGCTTCGTCGGCATCCCCGTCGAGGGGCCGGAGCGCATCACGTCGACGACGACCAGCGGCGTCTCCGAGGTGGCCACCAGGCCGAAGGTCTCGGCCATCAGATCGATCCCGGGCCCGGAGGTCGCAGTCATCGAACGGGCGCCCGCCCGCGCCGCGCCGAGCGCGATGTTGATCGCCGAGAGCTCGTCTTCGGCCTGGACGACGTGGCCGCCGAACCGCTCGATCCGGCCGGTGAGGTACTCCATCACGTCGGTCGCGGGGGTGATCGGATAGCCGGCGTAGAACTTGCAGCCGGCGGCGATCGCGCCCATCCCGATCGCCTCGTCGCCGTTGAGGAGGACGTAGTCGGAGTCGGTCGTCTCGAGGTCGTACTCGAAGTCGTGGTCGAACTCGTCGGCGACGTAGTCCCGGCCCTTCCGGGCCGCCGTCTTGTTGTTGTCGACGAGGGCTTTCCCCTTCGAACCGAAGCGCTTCTCCAGGGCGCTGTCGAGGTTCTCGATCGGGAAATCCGCGACCTCGCAGGCCGCGCCGAGCGCGACGACGTTGCGCATAATCGCGCCGCCGGCCTCCTCGGCGAGGCGCTTGAGCGGGACGTCGAGGCCGACCATCCCCTCCGGGATCTCGACGTTCTCCATCGTCGTGCGCTCGCCGTCGTAGATGATGACCGAGCCGTCGTGGAGTTCGTCGAGGTTCTCCTCGATCGTGCGGGGCGTCAGCGCGATGAGGACGTCGAGCCGGTCGACGACGCTCTGGACGGGATCGACCGCCGTCCGGACTTTGTACGCCGTGTAGCCGCCACGGATCCGGGACGCGAAGTCCTTCGACGTGAACACGTGCCGCCCGGCCCGGGAGAGTGCCTGGGCGAAGATTTTTCCCGTCGAGTCGATGCCATCGCCGGCCTCCCCGCCGATGGCCCAGTTGAAGTCCGCAGGCATGTGGGTAAGGGGTTGCCCAGGCCCGAAGAAAAGCCTTCTGAAAAGGCCTGAAAAAAGAAGCGGTTCGACGGGGATAGAAATAAACGAATGACGAATTATAAAAGCATATAGCAAAGATAATTGGTATTAGAGTCAATATTTGGGACTATAATCGATCGAACGTCCATCCGAAACGTCCGGTCGTCTATCGGCACTTTCGTGGCCTCCGACGACGGCTCTGCGCCCGCTGGCTCCCGCGGTCGGGAGCGTTACTCGTTGGGGTCGAAGGTCGACTCATACTGTCGGACAGAACTGTGTGAACCTCATCGGCACCCCGTGGTGCCGAGATGTCTCACGGACTTCTGTCCGACAGTATCAGGAGCGCCGCATCGACTCCGGAAGGCAAAGGCCTTCTCGTCGGATCCGATACGTGGAGGTATGGACGCCACAGTGACCGTCAGCGCGGTCCGCGACGTCGGACCGAACACGATCGCGCTCGAACTGGAATCCCCCGAGGGGTTCGACGCCGAGCCCGGGCAGTTCGTGAAGCTCCTCGCCACCGTCGACGGGGAGGAGTACGCCCGGTTCTACACGCTCTCCTCGCCCGACGCCGACGAGACGTTCGAGGTGACCGTCGGCGTCGACCCCGACGAGGCGGGGCCGTTCAGCCGACACCTCCTCGATCTCGAAGCGGGCGACGCCCTCGACGTCTCCGGGCCGTTCGGGCGGAGCTTCTACGACGGGGAACCGCGTGCGGTCGTCCTCGCGGGTGGGCCGGGCGTCGGTCCCGCGGTCGGCATCGCCGAGGCGGCCGTGGCCGCCGGCAACGAGGCCGCGATCGTCTACCGGAGCGCGGCGCCGGCCCACGAGGGCCGATTGGACGCGCTGAGGGACGCCGGCGCATCGGTGGTCGTCACCGACGGCGACATCACGGACGCCGTCGCCGACGTCGCGACCGGCGTCGAGGGCGAGCAGATCTTCGTCTACGGCTTCGCCGACTTCATCGACCTGGCGACCGGGGCGCTGGAGGCGGCGGACGCCGACGCCGACGCCGCGAAGTTCGAGAACTTCGGCTGATCGGGACACGGAGGCGGGACGGTCGGAGCACCGCCCGTCACGTCTCGATCTCGTCGACGACGGGCCAGACCCGCCAGACGGCGATCGCGAGGGCCCCGAGCCACCAGACGAGGAGGCCGAACGCGTTCGCCAGGGGGCTCCCCGCCGCGACGTCGGCGCCGCCGACGACGCCCACCGCCGACGCGAGGACGAGCCCGCGGAACGCGCTGTTCGGACTCAGCGCCAGCAGCGCCGCCACCGTGCCCTCGGACACGACGCCGCTGGCCAGGCCGGCCACGAGCGCCGTGTCGGTCCCGAGTACGAGCGTCGTCGCGAGCGCGGCCGCGAGCGCGAACGCGGTCCGGACGGTCCGGGCCGCCGCGGAGATCGCGACCGTCGCCGCGAGGACGACGAGCGTGAACCACGCCGCGAGCGCCACGAAGCGGACGTACCGGACGCCCGAGTCGGCCGCGGCGTTGATCGCGAGGAACGTCGGGATGTCCGCGGTGAGGAACGGGACGAACAGGCCGACCGCGAGGAGCGTGCCGACGACGACGCTCACGAGGGCCAGCGCGCGCCCCAGGTACACGCCGCCGACGTAGGCGAGCCGGGGCACGTCGAACGTCCGGAGGACGTCCAGTTCGCCCGTCTCGCGGTCGCCGAGGATGGAGCGGTACCCGAACGCCACGGCCAGGAGCGGCACCAGGACCTCGACGAACGTGAGTAGGTCCAGCGTGAGGGGGACGAATCCCCCGCCGCCGCCGGTGCCCGCCCAGGCGACGGCGGCGACGCTGGCAGCGAAGGCCGCAGAGAGCGCCAGCAGCGCCGGCGTCCGGACGATCGTCCGGAGCTCCCGCGTCGCGACGACGAGCAGGTCGGTCCGGACGCGCTCGGAGCGGGTCCACGCCGCCGCACCGGCGTCTCCACCTCCGGCGTCGCCGGTCCCGGTCCCGTCCGCCTCGTCCCCTGCGGCAGCAGTCTCACTCATCGTCTGGCACCTCCGTCTCCGCGGCCTCGCGACCGCGTCCGCCGGCGCCGGCCCGCACCGTCGACTCCCCCGCCTCCGCGCGGACGAGCCGGAGGAACGCCTCCGAGAGCGAGCCCGCGTCCGTCTCTTCGAGAAGCGTCGCGGGCGCGCCGCTCGCCACGAATCCGCCGTCGTCGAGGACGGAGACGGTGTCGGCGTGCGCCGCCACGGCCGGGAGTTCGTGGGAGGCGACGACGACGCCCGTCCCCTCCGCGGCGAGGTCGCCGACCACGCCGAACAGCCGCTCGACCATCGCGGGGTCGAGGCCGCTGCCGGGCTCGTCGAGGATCAGCACCGCGGGATCGCCGAGGACGGCCTGGCCGAGGCCGAGCAGTCGGGTCATCCCGCCCGAGAGTGACCCGACCGCGCGGTCGCCCACGTCGGCGAGCCCGACCCGATCGAGCGTGGCGGCGACGTCGTCGCTCCCGACGCCGGGGAGCAGCGAGGCGTAGAACGCCAGGGTGTCGCGGGCGGTGAAGCCCTCGCGGAACGCGGGCCGTTGTGGCAGGAACCCGACGCGTCGCGCGCCGCCGGCGCCGGTCGGGACCTCGACGTCGCCGTCGTCGGCCCCGTCGAGGCCGGCGAGGATCCGGAGCAGGGTCGACTTCCCCGAACCGTTGGGACCGACGACCGCCGCGACCTCCCCCCGGTCGACGGTCAGATCGACGCCCGAGAGCACCTCGACCTCGCCGAAGGCCTGTTCGACGCCGCTCGCACGCAGCGCGGTCGCGTCGCCGTTCGGGCCCTCGCTCACGCCGCCGCACCTCCCGTCGCTCCGTGCGTGGGTTCGGGGACTGGCGTGGGCGACCCGTCTGTCGGGGCTGCCGGTTCGGAGTCGTTTCGGGCGGCCTCGACGAGGCGGGGGTGGAACGGCCGCGTCCGCGCGGCGGTGTCGACGACGCCCGACTGCCGGAGGCCGGAGACGGCGTCCTGGACGCGCCGGAGCATCGCCACCGCCGGCGACTGTGCGAGCGTCGTCGCGCCCGCGACCTCGCCGAGCCGGGAGTCGACGGCGCCCGTGGGCCGGTACGGGCGGTCGTAGACGCCGTCGTCGTCGCCGTCGGTGATCGGCAGCGCGCCCCAGTAGTTGCCGACGCCGCGGTGGGACCACGTCCGCAGCGGGCCGAGCGAGGACTCGACCGCGCGTCCGTTGCCGACGAAGTCGTTGCGGACGACCCAGTTCGACGGCAGGATCTCGTTCGCGCGCGCCCCGACGCGGTTGTCGACGACGACGTTGCCGACGAAGGCGTTCCGGTCGCCCGCGACGGTCAGCCCGTACTCGTTGTCGACCACGACGTTGCGGGCGTAGTACGACGCGCCGCCCGCGGGCACGACGCCGTAGCCGCTGTCGCGGACGTCGTTCCCGACGACGAGGTTCCCGGTCGGTCGCGTCATCACGATGACGCCGGCCTGCGCGTCGCGGACGGTGTTGTTCGCGACCAGCGAGTTCGAGGTGTACATCTCGTGGACGCCGTAGCGGCCCGGGTTCGCGCGGTTGTCGCGGATGACGCTGCCGTCCGCGCGGTGCGTGTAGACGCCGTCTCTGCCCCCGAGGAACGTCGAGTCCTCGACGACGCTCGCCGCGCCGATGAGCACGACGCCCATAAAGCCCTCGCTGGGCGTGTCGGTTCCGCGGACGGTCAGATCAGTCAGCGTCGAACGCGGGCTCTCGCGGACGATCACGCCGCTGGCGGGCGTGTCGATCACGACGTTCGCCACCGAGGCGCCGGCCGCGCCGTCGAGGACGATGCCGGCGTCGCCGTAGCCGTAGGCCAACTGGACGGTGGTGTCCCAGTCGACGGATTCGTTCCGGCGCTCGCGGCCGCGGCTCCCGACGGTGCCGACGCCGGCGATCCGGAGGTCTTCGACGGCGGCGCCGTCGGCCTCGACCACGACGACGCTCCCGTTGCCGTCGCCGCGGAGCGTCGTGGCCGTTCCGGACTCCCCACCGCCCGCTCCGTCGACCGCTCCGCCGGCTCCCGCGCCCGCCAGCGTCACCGGGCGGTTCAGGACGACCCGGTCGACGTCGTACCGTCCCGCCGGGACGTAGACGGTCGTGTTCGGCGGGGCGCTCGCGACCGCGGCCGCGACCGTGGGCGCCGTCTCCGCCTCCGGTGGCACCTCCGCCGCCGGGGCGTTGCCCCCGGCTCCGACGACGACGCTCACCGGTCGCTCGCGTCGCTCGGCGGCCTCCCGGACCGTTCGGTCCGCCCACGCGTGGCGCTCGTCGACCGACGCCTCGAACGCCGAGAGCCGGGCCTCCAGCGGGTCGCCGACGCTGGCCTTCAGCGTCTCCCAGTCGACGATCGAGCCGCCGTACGCCGCCGTGAACCGCTCGGCGTCGGCGCGCTCGGAGAAGGGCACGACGATGGGGCCCGAGGGGATTCGGGCGTCGCTGTCGACGACGAAGTGGGCGCTCTCGGCGGGCGTCCAGCCGACCGCGCGGCCGCGCTCGGGGACGACGTACCCCGCGTCGGTCAGGTTCGGCGTGACCGTCGAGAAGTCCGAGACGTAGACCGCCAGCGGGTCACCGAACTGCCGCTGCGCGCTCGCCTCGCTCAGTTCGCTCGCGACGGTCCCGATGCCGACGTAGCCGACGACGTATCGGTACCCCGAGTAGAACACCTCGGCCCGCGGGAGGACGAACCCCTCGGCCTCGGCCCGCCGGGCGTCGACGCCCGTCCCCCCCATACTCACCGTGTCCTCGAAGTCCACGGGGCTGAGCGCCTCGCCCCCGGCGGGCGTCAGCGCGAACGAGAGGCTCGCGGCCACGAGGACGAGGGCGATCCCGCCGGTCAGCCACGCCGTTCCGGTCGGTGAGAGCAGCGCCATTACTTCCCGAGTCCCGCGACGACTTCGGGCGTGACCCCCTCGTGCGTCGTGAGCGACCCGCCGTGTTCGGTCCGGAACGACTCGGCGTCCGCGCGCTCGCCGAACCCGATGAGGTCTCGACCCATCGTTCCCTTCACCTCGGAGTCGACGACGTAGGTCACCTCGCCCGCCGGCGCGAACGCCGAGGCCGTGTAATGCCGCGAGATGAAGACGTCGCCGCCCCGCTGGAACGTCTCGTAGTCGACGGCCGAGTAGTCCGTCACGTAGAAGGCGACGTCCGTCCAGCCCCGGTCGTCGCGCTCGAACTCGTACTGATAGGCTTCCCAGGTGCTGTCGAACCGAGCGGGGTTCTCGTGGCCGCTCGGCTCGTGGTCCGCGTAGAAAATCTCGGTCGTCGGGCCCGGGTGCTGTCGGATCGTCATCCCACAGACGTCGCAGGTGGCGCCTTCGGGTACCGTGATCGCGTCGGGGGCTTCCTCGTTGCTTCCGCTGTTTCCGCCACCGAGACAGCCGCTCAGTGCGAATGCCGCAGTCCCGGTGCTGGCGATGAGAACGGATCGACGGGGGACGGCCGTTCCGGAGTGGATCGGGCCGTCAGACGACGGATCGCGACTCATACGTGAGACAAGTCGCCCGTGGTCTATAACCGCACAGTCGATTCCAGCGGAGTGAGAATTGTTCGTAGTGATTCCATTTGCGAACATTATCGGTCCGGATCGAGTTCCGTGACGGTGGTTCGCGAGGATTTATGATCCGGTGTTCGAATGTTTTGGACGAATATGACAGACGAGGGCGACGGAGACCTCGAAGCACGACTGGTCGAACAGGAGACCTTCGAGCCGTCCGACGAGTTCGTCGAACAGGCGAACGTCTCGGACGAGTCGATCTACGAGGAGTTCGAAGCGGACTGGCCCCGGTGCTGGACCCGGGCGGCCGATATGCTCGACTGGGACTCGGAGTACAACGAGGTGCTCGACGACTCCGAGGAGCCGTTCTACGAGTGGTTCGCCGACGGGACCCTGAACGCCTCGTACAACTGCGTCGACCGTCACGTCGAGGACGGCGACAAGAACCGCGCCGCGATCAAGTGGGAGGGCGAACACGGCGAGACGCGGACCTACACGTACCAGGACCTCTACCGCGAGGTCAACGAGTTCGCCGCGGCGCTCCGTGATCTCGGCGTCGAGGAAGACGACGTCGTCACCCTCTACATGCCGATGGTACCCGAGCTCCCCATCGCGATGCTGGCGTGCGCCCGGATCGGCGCGCCGCACTCGGTCGTCTTCGCGGGCTTCTCGGCCGACGCGCTGGCGACGCGGATGAACTCCGCGGACTCGCGGTTCCTCGTCACCTGCGACGGCTACTACCGCCGCGGCGACCCGCTCGACCACCTGGCGAAGGCGAACGAGGGGCTCGCCGGCGTCGACCACGGCGTCGACGCGACGGTGGTCGTCGACCGCCTCGGCGAGGACGGCTTCGGTCACGAACTCAAGGGGAACCAACACGACTGGGACGACCTGGTCGCCGACCACCAGGGTGCCCGGGTCGACCCCGTCGAGCGCGACGCCGAGGACATGCTGTTCCTGATGTACACCTCGGGGACGACCGGGGAACCGAAGGGCGTCAAGCACACCACCGGCGGCTACCTCGCGTACACGACCTGGACGTCCCACGCGGTGCTGGACCTCGAACCCGAGGACACCTACTGGTGTTCGGCCGACATCGGCTGGATCACGGGCCACTCCTACATCGTCTACGGGCCGCTGTCGCTCGGGACTACGACGGTGATGTACGAGGGCACGCCCGACTACCCCGAGCGCGACCGCCTCTGGGAACTCGTCGAGAAGTACGCGGTCGACGTGTTCTACACCGCACCGACGGCGATCCGGGCGTTCATGAAGTGGGGCTCGGAGTTCCCGGAGCGTCACGACCTCTCCAGCCTCCGCCTGCTGGGGACGGTCGGCGAGCCGATCAACCCCCGCGCCTGGAAGTGGTACTACAAGCACATCGGCAACGAGGAGTGTCCGATCGTCGACACCTGGTGGCAGACCGAAACGGGGGGAATGATGGTGACGACGCTGCCCGGGGTCTCCACGATGAAGCCCGGCTCCGCCGGTCCGCCGCTCCCCGGGATCGACGCGCGCGTCGTCGACACCGAGGGCGCGGAGGTCGAGGCCGGCCGCGCGGGCTACCTGACCGTCGACAAGCCGTGGCCGGGGATGCTCAGGACGCTCTATCAGAACGACGAGCGGTTCATCGAGGAGTACTGGGACGAGTACTCCGATCCCGACGCCGACGAGTGGGTGTACTTCCCCGAGGACGGCGCGAAGATCGACGACGACGGCTACATCACCATCCTGGGCCGCGTCGACGACGTGATCAACGTCTCGGGCCATCGGCTGGGAACGATGGAGATCGAGTCGGCGATCGTCGGCGTCGAGGGCGTCGCCGAGGCCGCGGTCGTCGGCGGCGACCACGAGGTGAAAGGCGAGGCCGTCTACGCCTACGCCATCCTCGAAGACGGCTACGAGGGCACAGAGGAGATGCGCGAGGCGATCATCGAGGGCGTCGAGGACGCGATCGGCCCGATCGCCCGCCCCGAGCAGGTGATCTTCACGCCGGAGCTCCCGAAGACCCGGTCCGGCAAGATTATGCGCCGGCTGCTCGAGGAGATCGCCAACGGCGAGGAACTGGGCGACACGACGACGCTGCGGAACCCCGAGATCGTCGAGGAGATCCAGGCGAAAGTGTCGGAGTAGTCGGCGCCTTCCCCGCCCGATAGGCGTCGCGAGGGCGGCGCTCCGGCCGGTCCCGTCAGTCGTCGTCCGCGAGCTCCTCCCGGAACGTCCGGCCCACCGAGTACAGTTTGGCGAGCGTGTACAGGCCCAGCGCGATGCCGCTGATGCCGGTGACGATGCTCAACAGCGCCAGGTCCGCGATGGTGTACGTCCCCGACTCCTGGGAGACCTGGAGGAAGCTCGCCGTGGCGATCCCGACCCCGAACGCGACGACGAACGACGCGGCGACCTGGGCGCTCCGCCACCAGTTGTACAGGTGGTGTTCGAGGTAGCGGGCCGTCCGCCGCTCGGGGAGGTCCGTGGGGACGAGCGGGCGGCTGAACACCCCGAGAAGCAGGCCGAGCGCGATCGCCTGGACGAACGCGACCAGTCCGCCGATCCCCGCGAGCGGCTGCGACCCGAGCAGGTAGTACGTCCCGAAGTACGCGACGAGCGCGCTCGGCGCGAGGTAGTAGTCGTCCGGGACGCGCAGCAGCGTCCGCGTGTCTCCCACGGTGGACAGGTGCGATCGCATCCCGCGGTACCCCAGTCCGGCGAGCGTCAGCGCGAAGACGGCGAGGATCACGCCGTTCCAGCGGACCGGCGCGGTCAGCCGCTCGACGGCGTTCCGGGCGGTAAAGAGGGACGCGAGCAGCGCCACTCCGTAGACCGCGTACAGCGCCGCAAACGCCCACACGCCCATTCGTCGCTTCCGGTCGTCGATCACAGTAGGTATCATCCGAACGCGGTGCAAAAACGTTCAGGCCGGTCGAGGTCCGTCAGTCAGTCCGGTCAACGGCCCACGGAGCGTGGGTCGCGCGGAGCGACCGACGCGAAAGCGAGCTTACAGGTACGCCGCGTCCCAGCGCACGGGCTTGCGGCGGTTCCCGCAGACGTTGCACTCCAGCCGCTCCATCGTGTCGATGGCGACGTCGAGGCTCTCGTCGGCGCCGCACATCCAGCCGTAGCGCTCGGTGCGGTCGCCGTCGAGGTAGACCGCGAAGAACGGCGCGTCCGAGCCCCGGACGGACTCGTCGTAGGCGACGTGGACCGTCGTCCCGTCGGCGTCGCGCTCGACGAGCCCCGTGGGATCGGTCTCCTCCTCGTCGAGGAACGTCGAGTACACGCGCTCTGTGAACGTCTCGCCGTGGATCTCGACGGTGCGCTCGCCGACCTCGCTGAACCCCTGTTCCTCGTAGAAGGCGACGCCCTCTTCGTTCTCGGTGAGGACGCGCCCCTCCAGGCGGTCGACCCCGCCGTCGACGAGTTCCTGCTCGAGGCGCGCGAGGAGCTGCGAGCCGATGCCCTCGCCGCGGTGCGCCGGGACGACGTGGAGCCAGTCGAGGTAGCCGACCGTCTCGCGGCCGTCGACGATCTCGCTCTGGGCGAAGCCGACCAGGCTCCCCTCGTCCTCGGCGAGGACGAACACCTCGCTGTCGTCACCGAGCGAGTCCGTCACCCGCTCCGTGCTGTACCACTTGTCGACGGCCGCTTCGATCACGTCCTCGTCGATGGCGTGGCCGTACGAGGCCCGTAGCGACTCGGTGGCGACCCGGCGAATCTCGTCTACGTCCTCCGTCGTCGCATCGCGCACGTCCATACCGTCGGATTCGTCGTCCTCCTACTTGACATTCGGGGACATCGCGGCCTGGGTGGTATTCTTTCCCAATACGAACGGAAAATCACACGAAAGATTGTTCGGATGTCAAATTCGTCGCCGAACGACCGGCTCGTGCCGTGCGAGCCTATAAGTGGACGGCGAACGCCCTCGTCGGTATGAGCGGTCGCGACGACCAGACGGCGGACGAGAACCCGGGGGAGACCGACGAGCTCGACGAGTCCGAAGAGCCCGAAGAGCCCGAAGAAGTCGCGTTCACGGTCACCATCGAGGACGGCGAGACCGTCGTGACGATGCGCGGCGACCGCGACACCGCCGTGATCGTGCGCTCCGAGATGGGCGAACGGATCTACCTCCCGCCGGAGGACTTCGAGCGCGAGGCCGAGAGCGCCAGTCCGTACCAGGGCTCGGAGAGTTCGAGTCCTTACCGCGGCGCCGAGAGTTCGAGCCCGTATCAGGGCGCGGAGGAGGCCAGTCCGTATCGGGGGATCGAGAGCGACAGCCCGTATCAGGCGTCGCGTCAGGAGCTCCCGAGCGAGGGAATGGTTCCGACCGCGGACGGCTACCGGATCCGCCATCCCGAACCCGCCCGCGACGTCCGGGTGTTGCGGTAACTACTCGTCGTCCGCGGACGCCTCGTCGTCGGAGCCACCGTCCCCATCCGCCGCTTCGCCGAGGATCTCCTCGTAATACCCGATCGTCTCGTCGACCACCTCGTCCCAGGTGATCGGCTCGTACTCGGGCGTGCCTTCGAGTTCGAGCCCGCGCTCGATCCCCGCCGCGATCGACTCCGAGTCGGGCTCGACCTCGACGACGCAGTCGTCCGGGAGCACCTCGTTGACGCCGCTTTCGGTCGCGACCACCCGGGTCCCCGCCGAGAGCGCCTCCGTGATCGTGATGCCGAACGGCTCCGCGAGCGACGGCGAGATGAACAGATCCGCGGAAGCGTAGTAGTCGCCGAGTTCCTCCTCGGGGACGTAGCCGACCCACTCGATGCTGTCGTCGACGCCGAGGAGTTCGGCGAAGCGCTTCAGCTGGGCGGTCAGGTGGCCCGAGCCGCCCATCACCAGCGTGACGTCGTCGCGGCGGAGCTTCTCGAGGGCGTAGACCAGGTGGGAGATCCCCTTCTGGTCGGTGTGGCGGCCGACGAAGAAGAGCATCTTCCCGTCGATGCCGAGTTCGGCCTTGTAGTCCCGGCCGGTCGACTCACACTCCGAGAAGCCGTTGTAGATGACCCGGCACTCGCCGCCGTACTGCTCGCGGACCTCGCCGGCGGTGAGTCGGCTGACCGCGATCAGGTGGTCCGCGCGCTCGACGAGCCGTCGTTCGGTCTCGACCTCGCGCTGCGGCGGGTCGACGTTCCGGTCGCTCGACAGCGAGTGGAAGGTGTTCACCCACTCGACGTCCGCGTTCGAGGTCGCGCGCGATCCCGGTCCGTAGCCGAACCAGTCGTGCGTGTGAACGATGTCCGCGTCTTCGGCTCGCTCGGCGAACGTCGAGCTCATTCGTCCGACGCGGGTGATGATGTCGCCGTCGCCGGTGGGGACGCCGATGATTCCCTCTCGATCCCGCGGCGCGTACTCGGCCGGGAGAACCAACTCCACGTCGACCCCGCGCGCCCGCATCCCGTCGAACAACTCCCCCACGTGGGTGTCGAGTCCCCCGCTCACGTTCGGGGGGAACCCCCAGCCGAGCATCAGCACTTTCGGCGACATCTCCTTCGAACCACCACGTTCGATCGTATAAGTTCTGTCGCCGCGGCGGGAGCGCGCTCGCGACGCGGTGTCGGGAACCGAAATCCGCTTGACGCGCCGGGCCGAGGAATCAGTATGCACGTCGTCGTCAACGCCGCTATGAGCGCCGACGGGAAGCTCTCGACCCGCCACCGGGAACAGGTCCGGATAAGCGGCCCCGACGACTTCGCCCGCGTCGACCGCCTGCGCGCCGACAGCGACGCCGTCCTCGTCGGCGTCGGCACCGTGCTGGCCGACGATCCGCACCTCGCCCTCGACGATCCCGACCTGCGGGCGGACCGGGAGCGCAGCGGCGAGCGCCCGAACCCCGCCCGGGTCGTCGTCGACTCGACGGGGCGGACGCCGACCGACGCGCGGATCCTCGACGACGCGGCGACGACGTACCTCCTCGCCGCGGAGGCCGTCTCCGACGAGCGCCGCGCGGCACTCGACTCCGCGGGCGCGGACGTCATCGTCGCGGGCGAGGACCGGGTGTCGCTGCCGGCGGCCCTCGACGCGCTCGCCGACGAGGGGATCGAAGCGCTGATGGTCGAGGGCGGCGGCGAAGTCATCTTCTCGCTCTTCGAGGCCGACCTCGTCGACGAACTCTCGGTGTACGTCGGCTCGCTCGTGATCGGCGGCCGCGACGCGCCGACCCTCGCGGACGGCGTGGGGTTCGTCGAGTCGTTCCCGGAGCTCTCCCTCGAAGAGGTGACCCGGATCGACGACGGCGTCCTCCTGCGGTACGACGTCGCGGGGCGGTGAGAGACCGCCCGCTTCCGGCGGTCGTGCGGCGGTCGCCCCAACCCTCGAAATAGGTAAGGGGCTCCCCCGCCAATCCACTGCTATGAGTACACCAGAAGCGACCGGCGCGCCGATCCACATCGAGAGCCGCGAGCAGTTCGACGAACTCGTCGCCGAGAGCGACGTCGTACTCGTCGACTACCACGCCGAGTGGTGCGGCCCCTGCAAGATGCTCGAGCCGACCGTCGAGGAGCTCGCCGACGAGACCGACGCGGTCGTCCTGAAAGTCGACATCGACGAGCACCAGGAGCTCGCTCGCGACGCCGGCGTCCGGTCGGTCCCGACCCTCGAGTTCTACAAGAACGGCGAGCAGCAGGACCAGGTCGTCGGCGTCCAGGACAAGGACGACCTCCTCCAGGTCATCGAAGAGCTGTCTGACTGATACTGATTGCTCCCGTCTCTTACCGTCGAACGCCGCCAACGGGAGTGGCGTTCGGCGGTAAAAAGTGAGAATACCAGTAGAGGAACCTCGGGTTTCTCCCGATCGTAGCGACGTACAACGCTCTCAGTGGCGTCTGTGGAACGAAACCCGGACGGCGGAAATCGCTAGGGGGCAATCGCGCGAACCCGTCGTTACTCCCGTTCGACGGATGTGAAGCGGGCGAACTCGACGTTGTGTCCGGTCTCGGCGCGGTGATCTTCGAGCCGCTCTCGGGCCTCTCGCTCGTCGGTGGCTACGGACTCGGTCGGACAGTCGTGACAGACCAAGTGGTAGACTGGCCGGGACTCCTCGGAAGTGTCGGTGTCGACGGTTCGGGCCATAGTTGCCCACTGGCGGGAACCGGTTTAATTAATCGTGAATTACTGGAGGGACCCCCGAGCGAAATCACCGATTAATCGGAGAAGGTGACGATTACTGCGTCCCGTCCTGTCGGGAAACCGATCTGTCGGAGTGCGGCGGTCCGCGTTCGGGCGCCCCGGACGCGGTGCCGCGGGGAGGGCTTTTTACCCCCGAGAGGGAAAGGGACGGTATGATCTCACTTGACGAGGCCGTGACGGCGCGACTCGAATCGCACGGCGAGCGGTTCGAGGTGCTCGTCGATCCCGACGCGGCGCTTTCGATCAAGCGCGACGAGTTCGAGGGCGACCTGGAGGACGTGATCGCCGCAGAGGACGTCTTCGAGGACGCCTCCCGCGGCGACCGTCCCGCAGAGGAGGATCTGGAGACCGTCTTCGGGACGACCGATCCCCTCGAGATCATCCCCGAGGTGGTCCGGCGCGGCGAGATCCAGATCACGGCCGAGCAGCGCCGCGAGATGCAGGAACAGAAGCGCAAACAGCTGATCAACCGGATCGCGCGGAACGCGGTGAACCCCCAGATGGACAACGCACCGCACCCGCCCGAGCGGATCGAGCGCGCGCTGGAGGAGGCCGGCTTCCGCGTCGATCCGATGGAACCGGTGGAATCCCAGGTCGACGAGGCGCTCGACGCGCTGCGGCCGGTGATCCCGATCCGCTTCGACGAGGTGACCGTCGCAGTGCAGGTCCCCGCGGAGCACGCCGGCAAGACCCAGGCGCAGGTACGCGAGTACGGCGACCTCGAACGGGAGGAGTGGCAGCCCGACGGCTCGTGGGTCGGCGTCGTCACCTTCCCCGCCGGGATGCAGAACGACTTCTACGACATGGTGAACGAGTACACGTCCGGCGAGGCCGAGACGCGCATCATCAAGGACAAGGACGAACTCAGTACGCGGTAGCGCTCGGGGAGCGGAGAGCGGCTATCCCTTCTTGAAGCCGACGAGGAAGCCGCCGGTGAAGCCCGCCGAGATGGACAGCGTCGAGAGGATCGTCGAGAGCCAGTCCGGCGGGGCGCCCGTGGCGGCCTCCTGGGCCGGCTTCACGATACCCGCCGTGAGCCGCTCCCAGTCGACCGTGAGGATGCCCCGGGACTCGAGGAACTTGAACAGCGCCAGCTCCAGCCCGACGATCACGGCGATGATCTTCGCGACCTTCTTCGCCGCGAACCCGATGACGCCCCCGATCACCGCTCCGCTTCCGAACTCGAGGCCGAGCTGGGTCGGGTTCAGGGACAGCTGCAACGACTCGAACATACTCCCTCTCCCCCGCGACGGTATAAGTCGCTTGTGGGGATTCCGGCCACGTCCTTCGGTCGGGCTGACACGTCCTCTCCCGTCGGCGGGCGCAATATACAACTAAGACGGGCCGAAACGGACCCCATCGGACAATGGACGAACGCGACATCCGCCTCCTGAAAGCGATCTCGGACCTCGGGACCGGCAGCCCGGAGCGACTGCACGAGGAGACCGACATCCCGGTCTCGACGATCCATTACCGCCTGAACAACCTCCGCGAGGCGGGTATCATCGAGAACGACCTCTACGACGTCGACCTCGAGGCCGTCGGCCTCGGCGTGACCGTCATCGTCGAACTCCTGACCGACTACAACGGCTCCCACCACGACTTCGAGGACAAGATCCTCGGCGTCGAGGGCGTCTCGCAGGCGTACTTCACGATGGGCGAGACCGACTTCGTCGTGATCGCGCACCTCCCGGACCGGGAGATGGTCGAGCGGCTCATCACGGACCTGGAGACGATCGAGGAGATCCGGCGGACGAACTCGACGTTCGTCGTCTCGTCGCTGCGGAACGGCACGCGCCCCTTCGAGTACTACGACCTGGAGACGCTGCTGGAGGAACTGGCCGACGAGTGACCGATCGGCAAAACGGGCCGGACGCGATTTGAACCGGAGCCAGACGGTCCGGGCTGCGGCCCTTCGGGCCGTTCCGGGCTGCGACTGGCAGGGCTGCAAACCGCGTCGTAGCCACTTCGTTGCTCACCGTCGTTCGCAACAGAACGGGCCGGACGCGATTTGAACGCGCGACCGTCTGATTAAGAGTCAGACGCTCTGCCGGACTGAGCTACCGGCCCACTGCAGCCTGACGTATCGGTGGCGTAAGTAAAGATGTTTCCTTTCGCCGGTCCGCGCGGACGTCACCGAAGCCGCGCGAACGAGTGCTGTTAAGTGGCGGCCGGCCGCAGTTACCCACAGAATGAGCGCCGGGGTCACTATCTCGTCGATGTCGTCGTACGCGATCCTCGGGTGCGGGAGCGTCGGCTACGCCGTCGCCGAGGAACTCGTCGCGGACGGCAAGGACGTCCTCATCCTCGACAAAGACGAGAGCCGGGTCGAGTCCCTCCGCGATCAGGACCTGAACGCACAGCAGACCGACATCTCGAATCCGGACGTCGTCGACGCCGTCTCCGACCGCGACGTCGTCCTCATCCTCTCGTCGGACGTCGAGGCCAACAAGGCCGCGGTGTCGGCGATCCGCGAGCGCGGCGGCGACCAGTTCGTCGTCGTCCGCGCCTCCGATCCCGTCTCGGAGGACGAACTCGAAGAGCTGGGCGCCGACGTCGTCATCAACCCCTCGGAGGTCATCGCGGACTCCGCGCTCCGCTCGCTGGAGTCGGGCGAACTGGAGTACAAGGCCCGACAGCTGGCGGAGGTCCTGGAGGGCGCCACCGAGGGGCTCGCGGTCCTCACCCACGACAACCCCGACCCCGACTCGATCGCCTCGGCGGTCGCGCTCCAGGCGATCGCGCGCGAGCACGGCATCGACGCCGTGATCAACTACGACGGCGAGATCGGCCAACAGGAGAACCGCGCCTTCGTGAACCTCCTGGGGATCGAACTCGTGGAGCTCTCGGAGGGCAAGCCGCTCTCGGAGTACGGTGCGGTCGCGCTCGTCGACCACATGAAGTCGGGCGATCCCGACCTCGACGTCGAGGTCGACATCTTCATCGACCACTACGAACCGGAGGGCGGGATCGAAGCGGCGTTCACGGACGTCCGGCCGAACGTCTCCTCGACGTCGACGATCCTCACGAAGTACCTCCAGGAGTTCGACCTCTCGCCGAGCGAGGCGGTCGCGACCGCGCTCCTGTACGGGATCCGATCGGAGACGCTCGACTTCAAGCGAGAGACCACGCCCGCGGACCTGACCGCCGCGGCGTACCTCTACCCCTTCGCCAACCACGACACGCTCGAACAGGTCGAGTCGCCGTCGATGTCGCCGGAGACGCTCGACGTGCTCGCGGAGGCCATCCAGAACCGGGAGGTCCAGGGCAGCCACCTCGTCTCGAACGCGGGCTTCATCACCGACCGCGACGCGCTCGGGCAGGCCGCACAGCACCTCCTCAAACTGGAGGGGATCACCACTACGGCGGTCTTCGGAATCTGTGACGATCAGATCTACCTCTCGGCGCGCTCGAAGGACATCCGGATGAACATCGGCAAGATTCTCGAGGACGCCTTCGCGGGGATCGGCGAGACCGGCGGCCACTCCACCCAGGGCGACGTGGAGATCCCGCTCGGCATCTTCACGGGGATCGAAACGAGTGACGACAACCGCGACACGCTCCTGCAACTGACCGAAGAGGCCGTCCGACGGAAGCTCTTCCAGGCGATGGGCGTCGAGAGCGCCGAGAGCGGGAACGGAAGCTAGGCCCGCCCCGCGGACTTTTCTCGCTTCGCGTCCTGTGTCCGGGTATGAACGCCTCCGCCGAGATCGTCGTCGACCGCCCCCGCGAAGCGGTCTTCGAGTTTATGGACGTCCCGGAGAACCAGGCGCGGATCTCGCCGCGCCTCTCCGAAGTCGAGACGCTCGGCACGCTCGACAACGGCGGGAAGGTCGCCCGGTACGCGTACCGCCTGGGAATCGGCTTCGACGGCGAGGTCCGGGGCGTCGTCCACGAACCGCCCGAGCGGGTCGTCTTCGAGATGGACGGCGACATCGAGGGGCGGATCGAATGGACCTTCGAGGCGGTCGAGGACGGCACGCGCGTCACCTACACCGCCGAATACGACCTCGGACTTCCCAGGGCCCTCGACCTCCTGTTGCGGCCGCTCACGAACCGCTACAATCGCCGGGAGCTGGAACAAACCCTCCGGAACCTCGCCGACCGGCTGTCCGAGAACTGAGCCGCGATCGGACCGAGAACCCGCCCGGCCGAAAGCGCGAAACGAGTGCGGCTCCCAAGACCTGCAATCGGACGAACCCCCGATGACCGACGCCGTCCTGTCGCAGTATTCCGAATAGACGG
>JBDGUM010000030.1:0-24688 GCA_042215855.1 Halobellus sp.
GCCTCTCCCATGCCAAGGGAGTGATCTACCCCTGATCTACGAGCCCTCGAACGCACTCACTGGTATTCCGCTTTCGTTCTTAAGGGCTTCGACTTGCGGGACGACGGCGACGGGTCGGAATCCTTTTGTCGTCGTCGCCGGTTGTCAGAGATGGGAACAGCACGGCCGCAAGTCCGACTCGCCGCGCGGTGCGGCTTGGGATTGCGGAAGTGCGATGCGCAAGCATCAATCGTACGCAGTCGCGTCCACATCTGCGACTGTCTTCTGCGGTCTGTGCCGTTCCAACCAAGACAATGGCACGAATGCATACCCGCCGCCGCGGCTCGTCCGGTTCGGACAAGCCGGTGGCAGACGAACCCCCGGAGTGGAGCGACGTCGATCCCGACGACATCGAAGCGCGCGTCGTCGAACTCGCAGAGCAGGGTCACGATCCCAGTCAGATCGGGCTCAAGCTCCGCGACGAAGGCGTCAAAGGCGTGCCGGTCCCCGACGTCAAGGTCGCGACCGGCAAGAAGGTCACCGAGATCCTCGAGGAGCACGACGCCGAGCCCGAGATCCCCGAGGACCTGCGGAACCTGATGGAGCGCGCGGTGCGGCTCCGCCGCCACGTGCGCGAGAACCAGCAGGATATGCAGAACAAGCGCGCGCTGCAGAACACCGAGTCGAAGATCCGTCGCCTCGTCGACTACTACCGCGGCGACGAGCTCGACGAGGACTTCACCTACACCTTCGACACCGCAGTCCAGATCCTCGAAGAGTAGTCCCGATGGCCTCCCGATCCGACCCCACCGCGACGCCGGACGCCCCCGCCGCCACGGAGAGCGCCGCCTCGACGCTCGCCGGGGCGGACTTCGTCCGGCTCGTCGCCCGCGCCGACGGCGACGCGTTAGCGGCCGCCGGGCTGCTCGCGCGGGCGCTCCGCGACGTCGACGTGCCCTTCCAGGTGCGCGTCGACGCGCTCGGCGCCGACGCGCCGGCGACAGACGAGGGAATCCTCCTCGCGGTGGGCGCGGATCGCACGGACGCGGACCTCTCCCTGGCTCCGACCGGCGCCGACGCCGCCGTGAGCTCGCAGGCCTTCGAGGTCGCCGCGGCGCTCGCCGGCGAGGACGCGCCCGATCCGGTGCTCGCCCTCGCGGGCGTCGTCGCTGCCGGCGCACATCCCGGCTCGGTCGCCGGGTCGCTCGTCGAACGCGCGGAAGCGTCGGGCGCGGTCGAGCGCCGACCCGGCGTGGCCGTTCCGACCGACGACCTCGTCGACGGACTGGCCCACTCGACGCTCTTTCACGCGCCCGTCTCGGGCGACGTAACGGCCGTCGCGGACCTGCTCGGATCGCACACGGACGCGACCGAGGACGACGACGAACGGCGGGGAACCGTCGCTTCGCTCGTCGCGCTCGCGGTCGCCGGCGACGACGCGGGAACCGCTCGCGGCGCGGAGGCGATCGAACGCGCGCTCCGCCCGTACGTGACGCCCGACGGCCCGCTAGCGACGGTCGGCGGCTTCGCCGACGTCCTGAACGCGGTCGCCCGGGAGCGCCCGGGCACGGGCGTCGCGCTCGCGCTCGGTCACGGCGGTCGCGACGCCGCGCTCGACGCGTGGCGCGACCACGCCGCGGCCGTCCACGGCGCGGTCCGCGAGGCCCACACCGGCCGCTACGACGGCGTCTTCGCCGTGCGCGCGGAGGTCGGCGCCGACGGTCCGGACGCGACGGGCTCCGATGCGGACCTCCGCACTGCGGGCCGCCTGGCGACGCTCGCCCGGCTCGCCCGCGACTTCCGCTCGCCGGAGCCGCTCGTTCTCGCGCTCGGCGACGGCGTCGCGGCGCTGTCGGCGGTCGAGTCGGGGGCGAGCGACGCCGCGAGCACGCTGGCGGCCGAGTTCGGTCCCGGCCCGACGCCGGCCCGGACCGGCACCGCGACCGACGCGGTCGTCCGCCTCGACCCGGACGCGGCCGACGCCGACGTCATCGCCGCGGTCAGGGAGACGACGCGCACGGACGCGGATCGGACATCGGAGGGATCGCAATGACGGATGGCACAGACGCGGAACCGAACGCGGACCCGGGGCGCGAGCGCGCGCCGCGGACCGCCCGCCTGCGGACGAGACACGCCGACGCCGAGACGGTGGCGGCGGCGCTCCGTCCGGACAACACCGACTCGATGGAGATGGCCGTCGAGGGCGAGACCCTCGTGACGACCATCTCCCGCGAGACGACCGGCGGGCTGCAGTCCACGGTGGACGACACCGTGGTCAACCTGACGGTGGCAGCGACCATCGTCGACACAGTTCAAACCTATGAGTGAACGATCAGTCTCGAAGCAGAAGAGCGGAAAGCGATGGTACACCCTCATCGCGCCGGAGCAGTTCGACCGGACCGAGCTCGGCTCGACCTTCGCGGACGAGCCCGAGAAGGTCTACGGCCGAACCGTCGAGGTCACCCTCGGCGACATCACCGGCGACCAGGGTGAAAACAACACGAAGCTCACCTTCAAGGTGAACGACGTCTCCAGCGACGCGGCCTACACCGAGTTCATCAAGCACGAACTCGCCCGCGACTACGTGCGGAGCCTCGTCCGACGCGGGGCCTCGAAGGTCGACGCCGCGATCACGGTGCTGACGACCGACGACTACCGCGTCCAGCTCCAGCCCGTCGCCTTCACGACCAAGAAGGCCGACCGGAGCCAGGAGCAGGCGATCCGCCGGGTGATGATCGACCTCGTCGAGGAGGCCGCGGCCGAGCGGACGTTCGCGGAACTCGTCGACAGCGTCATCGAAGGCCGGCTCTCGTCGGCGATCTACGGCGAGGCCAAGACCATCTACCCGCTCCGCCGGGTGGAGGTCCAGAAGCTCACCCTCGAAGCGCGGCCCGAAGAGGTCGCCGCAGAGGAGGAGGCCGCCGTCGACGTCGAAGAGGAAGACGTCGCGGTCGACGAGTAACGCGGCGTTCGCCGTCACCGGAGACGAACTTCGTTTTCGCGGTCTGAGACGACAGAGAGCCGCGCGACCGACTCCCTACTCCTCGACGACGACGGTCCCGACCATCCCGGCCTGTTCGTGGGGGATGCAGAAGTACTCGTGCTCGCCGGCGACCTCGAAGGTGTGGGACCACGTCTCGCCGCTGTCGATGATCCCTCCCAGCTCCGAGTTGAACGCCTTCCGCGCCGCCTCGGTCGAATCGTAGCCGCCGCTGGCGAAGAACTCTGCCTCCGCGGGGATCGCCGAGTCGTAGGCCGTCACGGTGTGGCCGCGCGAGCTCGTGTTCCGCCAGACGACGGTCTCGCCCACGGAGACCGTGATCTCGGGCGGGTTGAACGCGGCCGCGGTCATCCCGACGTCGTAGTCGCCCTCGGCGCCGACTCCCGAACAGCCGGCCAACCCCGTCGCCGCCGCGGCGCCGACGCCCGCGAGGAAGCGCCGCCGGGACGGGACGAACCGGTCGTCCGTCGCTCGCCTGTGGCTCATACCGGAGGGTCGGGAGCGGAGAGACAAATGCGGCGCGGTCCTGGCCCGTTGCCGACGGGGACCGACGCGGCCCGAGCCCCCGTTCGGGTCACGACGGATGTAAAGAGGTAAACCGATCCTCCGAGTCGCCCGAGGTATGAAGCCGCGGTTCGTCGGTCGCCTGGGCCTCGCCGACGTGGTCACCATCTCCAACGCTGCGCTCGGCCTCCTCGCGGCCGTCGCCACCACCGTCGACGTCGAACTCGCGGCGCGGCTCCTTCTGCTGGCGGCGATCGCCGACGCGCTCGACGGCGTCGTGGCCCGTCGCCGCGGCGGGACCGCCGTCGGTCCGTACCTGGACTCGCTGGCCGACGTCGCCTCGTTCGGCGTCGCGCCCGCGCTGCTCGTCGCGATGACCGTCGCGGAGACGTGGGGGCTCACGACGGGTCGGGGCATCGTCGCGGTCGCGGGCTCGGCGCTCTTCGTCGCCACCGCAGTGACGCGGCTCGGCCTCTACACCGCCTACGACAGCGACGCCCACGAGACCGAGGGCGTCCAGACGACGCTGGCGGCGACGATCCTCGGCGCGACGGTGCTCGCGGGGTTCACCAGCCCGATCGTGTTGGTCCCGCTCGTCTTCCTGCTCGCGGGGCTGATGCTCGCGCCGATCACGTACCCGGACCTCCACGCCCAGGACGCGCTCGTGATGGGCGTCGTCCAGGCCGCCGCGATCCTGCTCGGCGGGCGGATGGGCGAGCGGCTCGTCGGCTCGATCGGTGAGGGATTCGCCTACGGCTTGCTGTTCCTCGCCCTCGCGTACCTGTTCCTGGGTCCGAAGTTCTACTGGCGGCGCGACTGAGTCGAGGCGGGACGCTTCGTGCGCTCGGCCCCGTTCGGACTCTCGGACAGAACTGTCCGACAGTATCACATCCCCATATCGGCCGCGTCGTCCGGCACGGGGAGGTCGTGGGGAGCGACGCCGAGCAACTCCGCGGCGTGATCGAGCGCCATATCGAAGCCGTAGTAGCGTTCCAGTTCGTCACCGTCCGCGCTCGGTCGGACTTTCAGCATCGCGTAGCCTTCGCGGTTCTGCGCGATCGCGGCCGTCCCTCCCTCCGACTCGAAGGTCAGCAGGCGCTCGGTCTCGGTCTCGCTGTACCGCGCGGTGATTCCGTTTTCCGTCGTCTCGCGTTCCGCCATACGCTCCCATTGGCGGGGAGACAGTCGAACCTACCGGTTCGGAGCGTCCTCCGAGCGTCCACGGAGTCCCTTCAAAGCCCCGACCGAAACGCACGTGTACGTCGAACGCGACGTTCCGCCGATGGCGAGGTGGCTCCAGAGCGGCCGTCGGCGGGACGTCTGCGCGCTGCTCTACGAGGCGGGGACGCTCCGCGGGCAGAAACTCAAGACGTCGCTCGAACGACACTACGATACCAGGCTGGACCCGCAGTCGTTCTACGGGAGCCTCGACGCGCTCGTCGACCGGGGCCTCGTCGCGGTCGAGACCGAGGGCATCCACGACGTCTACCGCCTGACGGAGGCGGGGATCGACGGCGTCGAGGAACACCACCGGTGGCTCACGGAACGCGTCGAGGGCGGGCCGGGGTCCGGGGACGAGTCCACGGAGTGAGCTGACGGGTCCCCGGTGGGGTACCGACAATCGCCCCACGAAGCTTTTTATGCAGCCCTCCGTAGGCCCTCACACTCCGAATGTCTCAGCAGGAAGAACGCCCCCGAGTCGACCAAGCCGACCTCCAGTGGTGCCACGAGTCGGTCCAGGGGGTTTCTCGCACGTTCGCGCTCACGGTAGACGTGCTCGACGAACCGATGTCGTCGTACATCTGTCTCGGGTACCTCGTCTGCCGGATCGCGGACACCGTCGAAGACGCGTCGCACATCCCGCCCGAAGACCAAGTCTCGCTCCTCGACACCTACGACGCGGTCCTCGACCCGGCGGACGAGACCGAGCCGGCGGCGTTCGCCGCGGCCGTCGAGCCGCACCTCCCCGACGAGGACGGGGAGCTGACCGAGGACTGGCGGGTCGTCCGCGACGCCCCGCGGGTGCTCCGGACGTTCGGGAGCCTCCCCGAGGACGTCCAGGAGGCCGTGGTCCCGCCGGCCAGGGAGTTAGTCCAGGGGATGGCCGAGTTCGTCGAGCGCTACGCCGAGGAAGGCGGCCTCCGGATCCAGACCAAGAGCGAACTCGAGGAGTACTGCTACTACGCCGCCGGCACCGTCGGCAACCTCATCACGAACCTCGTGACGCGGGGCGACGTCGCCGCCGAGCGCCGGCGCCGGCTCTACGACACCGCCGAGGAGTTCGGCCTGCTCCTCCAGCTCGTCAACATCTCGAAGGACGTCTACGACGACTACACCGCCGAGAACAACGTCTATCTGCCCGCCGAGTGGCTCCGCGACGAGGGGGTCCCCCAGGACGAAGTCGTCGACGAGACCCACCGCGCGAGTGCGGCCTCCGTCGTCCGGCGGACCGCCGAGTTCGCGGGCTCGTTCCTCGACGACGCACAGACCTACCTGGAGACGGTCCCGCTCCGCGACGGCAACACCCTCGAGGCGTGGGCGATTCCGTTCCTGCTGGCGGTCGGCACGCTTCGGGAGTTGCTCTCGCGGCCCGAGGACGCGCTGTCGTCGACCGGCGTCAAGATCTCCCGCCAGGAGGTCCTGGCGGTCGTGACCGAGATGAGCGGCACGGGCTGCGAGAGCCGCGAGTCGCTGGGGCAGCTTCGGGAATCGATCTCGGCGACGCCGTACCATCGAACGCCGTCGAGCGCCGACTGATAGTGACTGCTCTCGCTGTGTCCCGCCGAGCGCCACCCCCGTCGACGGCGCTCGGCGGTGAGAAACGAGAGTAATCACTGTGATACCAAGCGGGAGTGATCTGTACGAGGGCGGGAGACGGCACCGGGCGATCACGAGGCACCACCGGCCGTTTTGGGAGGCTTTTTAGTCGTCGGATCGAAAGGCACGCCTATGGGTACCGAAGAAGCACACGACGACCACGGACACCACCTCCCGGCGGTCGAGGACTGGCCGCGCGGGTTCGGTGAGGCGAGCTGGTGGCCGTTCGTCACCGCGACCGGCGCGGCGGGCGTCTACGTTGCGGCCGCGCTGTATATCCTCGGTCGCGGCGACGGCGCCATCGTCGGCCCGATGGTCGGCCCGGCAGCGCTCGTCGTCACGGTCGGCATCTTCCTCGTCGGACTGTACGGCTGGACGTATCACGCCTTCGTCGCGAAGTTCTGGTCGCGCGAGGCCGACGCTCAGAGCGCGGACAAACTCCGCTGGGGGATGCTCGCGTTCCTCGGTTCGGAGCTGGCGACGTTCGGGGGGCTGTTCAGCTACTACTTCTGGATCCGCGCGGGCAACTGGGAATCGATCTTCGTCGGGATCCCGGAGCTCACCGGTTCGCTCGTCCTGATCAACACGGCGCTCCTGGTCCTGTCGTCGGTCACGCTCCACTACGCCCACCTGGCGATCCGGAAGAACGAGCGCACGAAGTTCATCGGCGGCCTGGCGGCGACGCTCCTGCTCGGGATCGTGTTCATCGGCGGCCAGGCCTACGAGTACTACGAGTTCATCGTCCACAAGGGCTTCACGCTCACCTCGGGGTTCTTCGGCTCGGCGTTCTTCGGCCTCACCGGTCTGCACGGGCTGCACGTCAGCCTCGGCGCGGTCCTCCTCGGGATCGTCTTCGTCCGAGCGCTGCTGGGCCAGTACTCGGCCGAGCGCCACGTCTCCGTCAGCACGGTCTCGATGTACTGGCACTTCGTCGACGTCGTCTGGATCTTCCTCGTCGTCGTGCTCTACGCCGGCGCGGAAGTCGGCGTCTGAGGCGCCCGGACCTTCGACCGTTCCATCCGTTCGTGGCTCCCCGCCGAACGACTCGTTACTCTCGCTCCTCGGATCACGTCGAGCGACTCGCCCGGATCTCGGGCCCGCTCGGCGCCGTCCTCACCGTCGGCGCGATCCTCGCGGCGATCGCGCTGTCGCCGGAGTTCTCCTGGACGGCGAGCGCCCTCTCGGACCTGGGCGTCGGCGACGACGTCGCGGTCCGGCTGCTCTTCAACGGCGGTCTGATCGGGGGCGGCGTCGTCGCCGTCGCGTACGGGCTGGCGCTCCGGCCGCACTCCGCGGTCGTCGCGGCCGGCTACGTCCTCGCGGTCGTCGCGATGGCCCTCGTCGGGGTGTTCCCCGCCGGGACGCCGCTCCACTTCCCAGTCGCGGTCGCGTTCTTCCTCATCGCGACGGCGACCGTCGTGATCGACGGCGTGCGCCGCCGCGCCACCACCTCGGGCCGTGCCGCGATCGCCCTGGCGGCCGGCCACGTCCTCGGGTGGCTCCTCTGGGGATACGGGCTCCGACCGGGGCCGGGCCTGGCGCTGCCCGAAGCCGGCGGCGTGGTGATGTTCGGGCTCTGGGTGGTCGCGCTGGCGCCGCCCGTCCGCGGTCGGTAGGTCCGAAACCGGACCAGTTTTGGCACCGCTCGCGCGAGTGTGGCGTATGAGCGACACCGAGGAGTCCGACGACCCGACGGTCCCGATCGTCTGTGAGGCCTGCGACACGACCTCGCGCGTCCCCCTCTCGGAGCTCCGCGAGTCGCTGGACACCCACAACGAACACCGGCACGACGGCGAGGAGATCGCGCAGGTCGACCCGGTCATCGCGGACGAGCTCGCGAACGCCGTCGCCGACGACCTCGGACTGTTCGAGCCCGACGAGTAGGACCGAGACGGCAACGGCGGGAAGCGGACCGCCGACCGCGGGCCGTTCGTACTGATTGGTGTAGTCTCACACCGGAACGGGGCGGCGTTCACCGGGAAGTCAGGTACACCAGTCGGTATCGGGCCACCTGCGGCCTTCCACGCCGTTTTTACGCGCGGCCGTCGTGGCGGCGGTATGCTCACCTTCATCGGTCTCGGCCTCTACGACGAGCGCTCGATCACCGTCGAGGGCCTCGAGGCGCTCGCCGACGCCGACCGGGCGGCCGCGGAGTTCTACACCAGCCACCTCGTCGGCGCGACCGTCGAGGACCTCTCGGCCTACCACGACATCGACATCGAGGTCCGGGACCGCGCGGCCGTCGAACAGCATCCCGACGACCTCCTCGACGCCGCCGAGGACGAACACGTCGCCTTCCTCACCGCCGGCGACACGATGATCTCGACGACCCACGTCGATCTGCGACTCCGCGCGATGGAGCGCGGTATCGACACCCGCGTGATCCACGGCGTGACCGCGCAGACGGCCGCGAGTGGGCTGACCGGGCTGCAGAACTACCGGTTCGGGAAGGCCGTCACGCTCCCGTTCCCGTACGCCCACGGCGCCGAGGACGTCCCCCGGAGCGTGATCGACTCGATCGAGCGGAACCGCGAGGAGGGGCTCCACACGCTCGTCTATCTCGACATCAAGGCCGCGCGCGAGGAGTACATGACCGCCGACGCCGCCGCGGAGATGCTCGCCGAGGACTGGGCGGACGTCCTCGGCGTCGCCGTCGCCCGCGCCGGCAGTCCGGACCCGGTCGTCGCGGCCGACCGCCTCTCCGCGCTGGCGGAGCGCGACTTCGGCGACCCGCTCCACCTGCTCGTGATCCCGGGCGACCTCCACCACGTCGAGTCCGACGCGCTGGCGACGCTCGGCGGGGCGCCCGCGGACGTGCTGGCCGAGAACGAGACCTGACGCGGTTCAGCGCGGCTTTGCGACCGCGGCGTCGGCTCCGTGCCCCGTCGACGGGGAGAGGTGCGTATCACCGAACCCCGACGCCGACTTGAGGCCGTAGCCCACGAGCCGATCGGCGCCGATGTGGCCGGCCCAGATCAGCGCCCCGAGGAGCAAGAGCCGGGCGTCGAGCCCGTACCCGACCGCCCCCAGCGCCAGGGGAAGCGTGTACGTGTGTCCGAGGTTGTACACGATGCTCCCGACTCGCTCGTCGACGAGGTAGCCGAGCATCGAGAGGTCCGGCGCCAGCGCGAGCACGGCGAGGAGCCAGAGGGGTCCGCCCAGGCGGTAGTAGCCGTAGAGTGCCGCGACGAGCGCGGCGGCGCCTTCGATCCGAAGAATCGTCCGTGGTGTCATACTACTAATACGACGGAGTCGAATATGAACTAGCCGGTACCGACGGTTCACGGATCTCTTCCGTCGAATGGACCATCTCCGCGGAATCCGGCAACTGATACTGACTATAGTAGCGTTTGCAACTGATTGCTCATCCGATCGCACGCCGTCGTGCGATCGAGTGAGTGAAGACGTGCAAACGCTCCTATAGTCTCGTCTCGTACCGGGGATCGCCGTGACCGTGAGTGGCGATCGCCGGCAAACAGTGAGACTAGTCAGTATGAGCCGCTACGGCGACGGTCCACGACCGGCCTATGCGCCCGGCCGATCCAGCCCGAGTTCGGATTCGAGGTCGTACTCGTCGCCGGTCACCAGATACAGGACGTCCTCGATCACGGTCAGCAGCTCCGGGACCTCCCGGACCACGAGGTAGGTGATCCCGACGAGGACGACCACCGCGAGCACCTGGCTGATGATCCGGTCCGAGATGAAGAACGAGACCATATACGGATCGGACGATCCGAAGAGGAAGAGGATCTCGTCGACGAACCACTGCATATACTGCTTGCCGAAGGCGATCGTGATGAACGTCGTCCGGAGCAGGTTCAGCGCGTAGATGATCGGCACGGCGACGGCCATCGCCCGGAGCTTCCGGCGGAGCGGCGCCTTCACCGCGGCGATCAGGCCGGCGAAGATGGCGATGCTCCCCAGGCCGGTGCAGGCGAGCACGACCGAGACCGTCAGGCGGTGGTCGCCGTCGTAGAAGCGGAACGTGTTCAGGTAGCCCTGCTCGCCCACGATCATCTCGGGGTGGTAGCCCAGCGCGTTCACGAGGTAGCCGGTCTGGGCCGCGACCGTCTCCATCAGCACGCCGCGGGGAGCCGGCACCCCGACCCCGAAGAGCGAGAACGCGGGGATCGTCTCGAACGGGAGGTAGAGCAGCCCCATCGCGGCGACCGCTCGCGAGAGCACGAACAGCGAGTCGCGACCGTTCCACAGGAGGTAGCCCGTGTACAGCGACGCGGGAACGGCGGCGATCGAGAGGATCCCCTCGACGTAGCTCTTCTGCTCGAAGGCGAAGTGGGGGACGAGCTGGAGCCAGAAGACGGCGAAACCGACCCACGCGGCGGTGGTGAGATACCGCCCGAGCCGCTCGTTGCGGTCCTCGGAGAGCGCTCCGACGGCGAAGGTCAGAACCACGACCCACGCGAGCGCGTCGGAGAGCAATCCCGGCATAGTCGATGGGAGGAGGGTGACGAATAAATCCCTTGTCGTTCCGTGCGCCCCGGATGCGAGACCGACCCTCGGGGGCCGGTGCCGCGATCGCCCCTTATACTGTCGGACACAAGTCTGTGAAGAATTTCGCCGCCCCGGGCGGCGAATATCTTGAAATAGTTGTGTCCGACAGTATTACGACTCGGGGTTCAGGATCTCGATCTCGTGGCCGTCCTGGTCCTTGGTGAACGCGTAGCGGTCGTCGCACGACGCGGGGTCGCGGTAGTCCTCGGCGCCGCGTTCCATCAGCGTCTCCCAGTAATCGTGGAGGTCGTCGGCGCGGACGCAGAGGTGGCCCCAGGCGTCGCCCATCGTGTACGAGCGGCCGTCGTAGTTGTAGGTGAGCTCGACCGTCATCGCGGCGTCGGAGGCGCCGCGGGGCTTCATGAAGTAGTTCGCGAAGGTGTCGGACTCCCAGCGGCCGTCGGGGACGTACTCGAACTTCCGCGCCCAGAAGCCGATCGCCTCGTCGGCGTCCTCGACGCGGATCATCGTGTGGTCGAGGCTCCAGGTCGGCAGGTCGGCGTCGCGCTGGACGATCTCGACCTCGTGGCCGTCGGGGTCTTTCACGAAGGCGTAGCGGCCGCCGCAGGACTCGGGGTCGCGGTAGTCCTCGACGCCCTCGTCCATCAGCTGCTCGTAGTGCGCCTCCAACTCGCCCTCGGGGACGCGGACGGCGACGTGCCCCCAGGCGTCGCCCATCTCGTAGGTGCGGTCGTCGTGGTTGTACGTCAGTTCGAGCATCGCCCCCTCGTCGTGCATCTCCTCGGGGCCGAGATAGACGTTGGTGAAGGTGTCCGCCTCCCAGCGGCCCTTCTCCTCGTAGTTCAGGTGGGTCGTGTACCACTCCAGGGACTCCTCGAGGTCTTCGACCCGCATCATCACGTGATCGAGTACTCCGGACATATCCGGAAGGTCGGACGCGGTGGTGAAAAAGGGTGTGAACGCGGTCGCGACGCCCGCTTCTCGCGCCGTCGCGTCGCTTTCTCCCTCGGCTTCGTTGGTCCACTTTGATACGGGTGCGCGCCGACGGCTCGGGTATGAATCCGCTCGGTGTGCTGCTCCCGTCGCTCGCCGCGGTCGTGTCGCTTCTTGCGCTCAGCGCCTTCTTCTCCAGCAGCGAGTCGGCGATCTTCGCCCTGCCCGACGAGTGGATCCGGACGACGGCCGCCGAGGGATCGGCCGACGGCCGCACCTTGGAGCGCCTCCGCTCGGACCCGCACCGGCTGCTCGTGACGATCCTCGTCGGCAACAACGTCGTCAACGTCGCGATCACGAGCATCGTCACGCTGCTCGTGGCGCGCTTCGTCCCGCCGGGCGCCACCGTCGTCGTCGCGACCGTGGTCGTGAGCGTGCTCGTCCTGATCTTCGGCGAGATCGTCCCCAAGTCCTACGGCTTCGGCCACGCTCGATCGTGGGCGCTGCGGGTGGCGCGGCCGCTCTCCGTCGTCGAACGCGTCCTCGCCCCGCTCGTGTTCCTCTTCGACGCCGGGACCCGGCGGCTGACGGCGCTCGTCGGCGGCGACGTCCACATCGAGGAGTCGCTCCTCGACGACGAGTAGCGCGGGGACGATCGCCCATCTACCGTCCGACCGTTCCGCGGACCGCCGGCCAGTAGCCCCACCACGCGACGCCGAGGAACGCGGCCGACGCGACCGGCCACGCGGTCCGCCCCGGCTGGACCGAGAAGCCCCACGCGAGACGGAGCTGGAAGACCGCGGCGACGACGAGCAGCCCCGCCGTCACTCGCGGGTCCTCGCGGCCCGTCCGCCAGCCGACAGCGGCGCTGGCGAGCGCGACGGCGAAGAGGAGCGTCGACAGCGGCCACGCCAGGATGTACTCCGGGAGCCCGCGCGTGTACACGAAGAGGAAGTCCGAGAGGGTCGTCACCGAGAGCGGATTCGTGTTCACGAGCCCCCACGCGAAGAGGAACGTGGCGTCGCCGACGGCGAACATCTGCACGGACCACGGGACCGCGAGCAACGACAGGAGGGCGGACGCTCGTGCGCGCGGCGACGGACGGGACGACGCGGACGGGCTCGACACGCTCGAACCCCTACTTCCGGGCGACCACGCGGAGGACGTCCTCGTCCTGGAGCTCGTGGTCGCGGCCGACCTGCTGTTCGTCGTGCTTGGCGCTCGGACCCGTCACGCGGGCGAACCGGAAGCGCTCGTCGAGCGTCCCGCCGAGCTTCCGGAGCGCGTCGTCGACGGTGTTCTCGCCCTCCTGGAGGACGAGCGGCTCCTCGTAGTCGACGCCTCGGCCCGGCTTGTCCATATACACCCTGATGAGGCCGAGCTCGTCCCACATCTTCTCTTTGAGCGCGTCGAGGCCCTTCTCGGCCTCGGCGCTGATGAACGTCGCCTCCTCGGGGTCGACGCCGACCTCTCGGAGGTTCTCCTCGACCGTGGGGAGGTAGTCCTGGTCGATGAGATCGGCCTTGTTGACGGCGACGATCGACGGGAGGTACACGCGGTTGTCCATGATGCCGTCGATGAGTTCGTCGATCGTGACGTCGCCGCGGACGGTCACGTTGGCGTTGACGTAGCCGTGCTCGCGGAGGACGCTCTTTATGGTATCTTCGTCGAGGTCGACGTCGTCGGACGTCGTCACGTTGAGCCCGCCCTTTCCGCGTTTGGAGATCGAGACGTTCGGCGGCGACGTGTCGAGTCGGATCTTGTTGTCGTACAGTTCCCGGCGGAGTCGCTCGTACTGGTCGATCTCGAACACCGAGAGCAGGAACACCACGAGGTCGGCGGTGCGGACGACCGAGAGGACCTCCTTGCCGCCGCCGCGCCCGCCCGCCGCGCCCTCGATCAGTCCGGGGACGTCGAGGATCTGGATGTTCGCGCCGTTGTACTTCAGCATCCCCGGGTTGACGTCGAGCGTCGTGAACTCGTACTCGCCGACCTCGCTGTCGGCGTTCGTGAGCGCGTTGATCAGGGTGGACTTGCCGACGCTGGGGAAGCCGACGAGGGCGACGGTGGCGTCGCCGGTCTTCTCGACCGCGTAGCCGTGGCCGCCGCCGGCGGAGGACTGGTTCTCGAGTTTCTCTTTCTTCTCCGCGAGCTTCGCCTTCAGCCGGCCGATGTGCTCCTCGGTGGCCTTGTTGTAGGGCGTGTTCGCGATCTCCTCGCGGAGGTCCTCGATCTCCTCTTCCAGTCCCATCGGATCTCACTCGTCGATCTGCGTCGAAAAAGGTGTTCTTTCCGGACCGGTCGCTCCCGATCCTCGACCGAATCGAAGCGTTTTGTACCGTTCGGATCTTCCTTCCGGTAATGAGCGCTGACCCGGGTCTGACGGAACAGTATCGGATGGCGAGCCCCTGGCCGCTCTTCATCGCGCTCGGGATCCCCATCGCGGAGCTCGGAATCCTCTTCGGGCTGTTCCCGCTCGCGGTCGGCGGGCTCTTGCTCTTCGGCGGGAGCGTCGCCGGTATGACCACGGAGACGGGCTACGCCCGGACGCCCTGGCGCGCCCTGGTCGGCGTCGCCGTCCCGCTGGCGGCGCTCGGCGTTGCCTTCGTCTTCACGCCGATCGATCTGCCGAACCGCGGCACTGCGATCGTCGCGGCGGCGGTCATCCTCGTCGCGGCCGGGGCAGCCGGCGCGCTGTTCAGCCGGGACCAGGAGCCGGCCTACTGACGACGCGACGGCGCCTCGTCGGTCGGACTGCGGTCGGCGCCGAACCAACAACCTATTTGATTCTCCACCAAAAGGGTCGCCTATGGCGAACAAGATCTTCGATCGGGACACGTTGCTCGACCTCACGGTCAACGTGGTGCCCCTGTTCATCATCGCGTTCTTCGTCGTCGCGTTCGCGGTGTTCACACCGTTCGGCATCGACCCGCTCGCGTCCGCGGTCCAGTTCGGTCTCCTCGGAATCCCGTTCGTGCTGCTGGCGATCCTGACGTACTTCGCCGGCCGCGCCGTCGCCGGGACCGAGAAGTCCGGCGACGTCTACCTCCCGGGCCAAGCCGGCGTCCGCGGCGCCGAACCGCTCGAAGGCCACGGCCACGACGAGTCCGAGTCCGAACCGGAAGTCGAAGCCGAAACGGCCGCCGGGGCCGTCGAGGGCGAGACCGACCCGGACGCCGATGCCGACTCCGATCCCGACGCGGATGACGCGACCGACGAGACCTGAGCCGGCCCGCCGTCTCCGAACTGCGTTCTTCCCCCGATCGGAGTCCCGATCCGTCCGCCGTTTCGGGACTGTTTCCGTTCGTTCCGTCGCACCCGGGGCGCCTGCGTCGTCCCGAACCTTTCATTACCTTTCGTTCCTCAGTCTCCCCTATGCAGGTCAACGGACAGCTCGCACTGACGGTCCTTATGGGGATCTTCCTCGTGGCCGTCGCCGCGTGGCTCGCGCGGATCGAAAACTGGCGCTCGTACAGCCCGGTCGCGGGCGGCGGCGCCTTCGGGCAAGGGGAAGGCTACGTTTCCGAGGAGAAACCGTCCGGCGTCATCCGCTGGCTCACGACAGTAGATCACAAGGACATCGGCATCCTGTACGGCGCGTACGGCCTCATCGCGTTCGTCGTCGGCGGCCTGATGGTCGTCGTGATGCGGATCGAACTGATCGATCCGGGGATGACGTTCATCTCGAACACGTTCTACAACTCGCTCCTGACGAGTCACGGCATCACGATGCTGTTCCTGTTCGGGACGCCCATCATCGCGGCCTTCGCGAACTACCTGGTGCCGCTCCTGATCGGCGCGGACGATATGGCGTTCCCGCGGATCAACGCGATCGCCTTCTGGCTGCTGCCGCCGGCGGCACTGCTCATCTGGGCGGGCTTCTTCCCGATTCCGGAGGTGATCCCGGCCCAGACCGCCTGGACGATGTACACGCCGCTGTCTACGGGCGCTGGCGCCGGTAATCAGGCCAACGCCGGCGTCGATCTGATGCTGCTGGGGCTCCACCTCTCGGGCGTCTCGGCGACGATGGGGTCGATCAACTTCATCGCGACCATCTTCACCGAGCGCGGCGAGAAGACCTCCTGGGCGAACCTCGACATCTTCTCGTGGACGATCCTGACCCAGTCGGGACTGATCCTGTTCGCCTTCCCGCTCCTGGGCAGCGCCATCGTGATGCTGCTCTTCGACCGCAACTTCGGCACGACGTTCTTCGCCGGCGGCGACGGGGCGATCCTCTGGCAGCACCTGTTCTGGTTCTTCGGCCACCCCGAAGTCTACATCCTGGTGCTCCCGCCGATGGGGATCGTCAGCTACGTCCTCCCGCGCTTCTCGGGCCGGCGCCTCTTCGGGTTCAAGTTCGTCGTCTACTCGACGCTGGCGATCGGTGTCCTCTCGTTCGGCGTCTGGGCGCACCACATGTTCGCGACCGGCATCGACCCGCGGCTCCGTGCGTCCTTTATGGCGGTGTCGCTCGCCATCGCGATACCCAGCGCGGTGAAGACCTTCAACTGGATCACGACGATGTGGAACGGCCGCGTGCGGCTCACCACGCCGATGCTGTTCTGCATCGGCTTCGTCTCGAACTTCATCATCGGCGGCGTCACCGGCGTCTTCCTGGCGTCGATCCCCGTCGACCTGATCCTCCACGACACCTACTACGTCGTCGGGCACTTCCACTACATCGTGATGGGCGCGATCGCCTTCGCCGGGTTCGCGGGTCTGTACTACTGGTTCCCGCTCTACACCGGCCGGATGTACCAGAGGACGCTCGGTAAGGCCCACTTCTGGCTGTCGATGGTCGGGACGAACATCACGTTCTTCGCGATGATTCTGCTCGGCTACGGCGGGATGCCTCGCCGGTACGCGACGTACCTCCCGCAGTTCGCGACGCTCCACCAGCTCGCGACGGTCGGGGCGATCATCCTGCTCGCCGGCCAGATCGTCTTCGTCTGGAACTTCGTCCAGTCGTGGCTCGAAGGCCCCAAAGTCGAGGACGGCGACCCGTGGAACCTCAAAGAGGCGGGCCTCTACACCGCCGAGTGGGACTGGTACGACCAGAAGCTCCAGACGGCCATCGCCGACGGCGGCGAAGCGGAAGAGACCGCGTTACCCGACGGCGGCGAGGCGGTCGACGAGACCGACGACTGAGGACAGCGGCGACGACTCTCGTTTTTTGCTCCAGTTCGGTTCGTTTGCGCAGGCTCCGCTCCTCACCTATGCCCGTGACCGAGCGGTCAGACCGCGAGGATGATTCCCGTCGCGAACATCAGTACGACGACGGCCGCCAGAATGAGTCCGAGGAGGTCTCGATCGCTCATACGCCGGCTACGACCCAGCCGGCCAAAGACCCGTCGGTCTCGGGAGAACGGGTCGCTTAACCCCGCTCGCGACTCACGTCCGGTGTGACCGAACCGGAAGCCGAGACGGAGGCGAACGCGCGAGCCGGCGACGGGTCGACGACCCGACGGGACGGAAGCGGCGAAAGCGGCGGCCGCGACGGATCGCGGTTCGTCCTCCAGCTGTACGTCGCGCTCGTCGCGGTCGCGGCGACCGCCGGACTCCTCACGGGCGCGTTCGTCGAGGGGCTCTCGTCGCCGCGGTTCCTCTTCCTCGTGCCGCTGCCGCCGACGCCGCTCGGGTTCGCCGTCTACGGCGGCCTCACCATCGCGCTCGTGCTCGGCGGCCCACTCGCGCTAGTGCGCTACGTCTCGCGGAACATCGACGACGTGGAGTGACCTCGCGAGACGAGGTCGCATCGCCGTAGCTCGCGGAGGGCTGACAGCCGACGACTCGCGGACCGTCTCACGCCGGTGTCGTCGGACACCCGCTGTCCGGCGCGAGCGGGGTTCACGTCACGGGGGTGCTGGCCCCGCGTTCGCATATAAACTCTCGTCCCTGCCGCTCGCCGCTCCTCCCTCGCTGCTCCCCCCTCGCGCGACGTTTTTTATCCCGGGCGGGCGTATCCACACTGACGATGGACGTAGACGATCACGCCGAGGAGCTCGCCTCCGCCCTCGGTGTCGACAAAGCGGAGGTCAAAGACGACTTGGAGAACCTCGTATCGTACAGCGTGCCGATCGACGAGGCCAAACAGAGCATCCGCCGCAAGCACGGCGGTGGCGACGGCGGCGGCGACGCGACCCCGTCGACGAAGGACGTCGCGGACGTGACGCCCGAGGACGGCAACGTCACCGTCACGGTCCGCGTGCTCTCGGTCGGCCGGCGATCGATCCGCTATCAGGGCGACGAACAGGTCATCCGCGAGGGCGAGTTCGCGGACGAGACGGGGAAGATCTCCTACACCGCCTGGGAGGACTTCGGCTTCGAGCCGGGCGATTCGATCACCGTCGGCAACGCCGGCGTCCGCGAGTGGGACGGCGAGCCCGAGCTCAACATCGGGCAGTCCTCGACGGTCGCCATCGAGACCGAGCCGGTCGAGGTTCCCTACGAGATCGGCGGCGACACCGACCTCGTGGACCTCCGGTCGGGCGATCGGGGCCGCAACGTCGAGGTGCGCGTCCTCGAGGCCGAAGAGCGCGTCATCGACGGCCGCGACGGCGAGACCACGATCCGCTCGGGCGTCGTCGCCGACGAGACCGGCCGCCTCCCGTTCACCGACTGGGAGGCCAGACCCGAGCTCCGCGAGGGCCACGACTTCCGGTTCGAGGAGGTGTACGTCAGGGAGTTCCGGGGCGTCCCGCAGGTGAACCTCTCGGAGTTCACGACAGTGACGCCGCTGGCCCGCGAGGTCGAGGTCGACGACGAGGCCCCGCGGATGGCCGTCGCCGAGGCGGTCGGCTCCGGCGGCCTCTTCGACGTCGAACTCGTCGGCAACGTCCTCGAAGTCCGCGACGGCTCCGGACTCATCGAGCGCTGTCCCGAGTGCGGGCGCGTCCTCCAGAACGGCCAGTGCCGCACTCACGGCGAGGTCGACGGCGAGGACGATATGCGCGTGAAGGCGATCGTCGACGACGGGACCGGTACGGTAACGGCGATCCTGGACCGCGAGCTCACCGAGGAACTGTACGGCGGCACGCTCGAGGACGCGATGGCGGCCGCCCGCGACGCGATGAGCAAGGAGGTCGTCGCCGACGAGATCCGCGAGCGCGTGGTCGGCCACGAGTACCGCGTCCGCGGCAACCTCTCGGTCGACGACTACGGCGCGAACGTCGAGGCCAGTGAGTTCGAGCGCGCGGACGACGATCCCACCGCGCGTGCGATCGAGGTCCTCTCGGAGGTGCGCCCGTGAGCGACGCGCCGCAGGGCCGCGAGGTGGCCCGCCGGGTCTTCGCCGCGGAGTTCGACGACGCGACGCTGTCGTACTCCGAGAGCGACGAGGAGCGCGCGCCCAACTACGTCGTCACGCCGACCGGCGCGCGGATCAACCGCCTGTTCGCCGTCGGCGCCCTGACGGAAGTCGAGCAGGTGAACGACGAGATCGTCCGCGGCCGGATCGCGGACCCGACGGGCGTGTTCGTGAGCTACGCCGGCCAGTACCAGCCCGACGCGATGGCCTTTCTCGAGCGCGCGACGCCGCCGTGCTTCGTCTCGCTGACGGGGAAGGCCCGAACGTACCAGCCGGAGGACTCCGACCGGATCTTCACCTCGGTGCGCCCCGAGAGCCTCAACGAGGTCGACGCCGACACCCGGGACCGCTGGGTCGTCGCCGCCGCCGATGCGACGCTCGACCGCGTCGCCACGATGGCCGCGGCGCTGGATCTCGACGTCCGCGGCGACGACCTCCGGGCCGCGCTCGAGTCCCGGGGCGTGGACGCGGCGCTCGCCCAGGGCGTCGCGCTCGCGATCGACCACTACGACCCCACCGAGCACTACCTCGAGGCCGTCCGCACGATGGCGATCCAGGGGCTCGAACTCGTCGCCGACGAGCGCGAGGCGGTCGACACGCTCGCGGTCGCTCCCGACGAGTCCGGCCCCGACGAACTCGGCCCGCTGCCCGAGGTCGCCGCGGCATCCGCCGCACCTGCCGAGGCGACCGGATCGGAGACGTCGGCAGCCGGATCCGAATCGGCGTCCGCGGACGTCGAACCGACGCCGACCGAGTCTACGGAGGCGGCAGAGGCTCCGGAGACGACGGAGTCGGCCGAGCCTGCAGAGTCGACCGGATCGACCGTCGAGCCGGACGTATCTGAGGGGCCGGACGGGTTGGGCGACTTCGACGTCGACGCCGACGCCGGCGAATCGGGCGCGGGCGTCGACGAGAGCGAGATGTACGAACTCGACCCCGAGGAGCGAGCCGAGATCGAGGCCGAGTACGGCACCGAGTTCGAGACGGGCAACGAGGTCGGCGACCCCGGCGAGGCCGACATCGACGTCCCCGACGCCGACGAACTGGAGGCCGAGGCCGGGGAGGCGACCGCGTCCGAGCCCGAAGCGGCCGAGCCCGAGCCGACGGCCGACGACTCCGAAAGTGCGGACGCGGCAGAAACGGACGCGGCGAACGTCGACCTCGAAGACGCCGCGGTCGCCGTGATGGAGGACCTCGACGACGGCGACGGCGCCGACCGCGAGGCCGTGATCGCGGCCGTCGTCGAGGAGTACGGCGCCGACCCCGACGACGTCGAGGACGCGATCCAGGAGGCGCTGATGAGCGGCCAGTGCTACGAGCCCGCTGAAGGCACGCTGAAGGCGATCTGAGGGATGGACGGCGGCCCTTCGGCGGACCCGACCCCGCTCGTCGAACCGATCCCCGGCGAGCCGGCGGCCCGCGCGCGACTCGGAGACGAGACGGCGCTCGTCGTCGCCGACTACCACGCCGGGATCGAGGCCGGCCTCCGCTACGAGCGCGGCGTCGAACTCGACAGCAACGCCGATATCCGGCGGATCCGCCTGTGCGGCCTGGTCGACCGCGTCGATCCGGACCGGCTGATCGTCCTCGGTGACCTCGGCCACCGAATCGGCGCGGCAGAGGGCGCTGAAGCCGACGAGCTCGGGGACCTGCTCGACGCGCTCTCGGGACTCCCGGTGACGCTCGTCCGCGGCAACCACGACGCCGGCCTGGAACCGGACCTCGCCGAAATCGGTGGCAGCAACGTGACCGTGACCGAACCCGAGGGGGTCCGCCTGGGCCGCGTCGGCTTCGTCCACGGCCACACCTGGCCCGCGCGCGAGGTCGTCGAGAGCGACGTGATCTGCACCGGGCACGAGCATCCGGCGGTCCGGCTGGAAGACGAGGTCGGCGGCGGCCGCACGGAACGGGCGTGGCTCCGCGGCCCGCTCCGCCCCGAGCCGTTCGCCGAGCATCTCGGCGTCGACGTCGCCGACCTCGATTGGCGCGCCCCCGAACTGGTCGCCTTCCCGGCGTTCAACGACCGCTCCGGCGGCACCTGGATCAACGTCGAGGGGCAGGGGTTCCTCTCGCCGTTCCTCCCCGGCGCGCTCGTCGCGGACGCGGCCGACGTGTACCTCCTCGATGGGACACGGCTGGGACCGTATCGGACGGTCTGACCGGCGAGCGTCGATCGGTCCGATGGCTCATACTGACTAGTCTCGTCTCTTACCGGTGATCGCCGTGAACGTGGATGGCGATCACCGGTAAACAGTGAGACTAGTCATTATCAGACGGCCCCGGCGAGCAGCCCGAGCGCGTAGAGGACCGCGCCGGCGACGGCTGCGATCGAGATCGGATTCCACTCCTCCGGGCCCCCCGCGCGTTTGGGGTGGACCAGTGCGTAGGCGGCGCTGGCGGCGACGAGGATGCCGCCGACGCCGACACCGATCGCCCCGGGGCGACCGGATCCGAGCGCGCCCGCGACAGACGCGACCGAGAGGACGCCGTACGCCAGGAGGGCCGACCAGAACGCCGTTCGGGGAGTCATGTCCGGCGTTCCCGCTTCCGAGGCCAAATACCACCCGGTGGGGCCGGTACCGCTCGCGGATCGCGCCGCCTATCACCTTCCTTATCCGTGTCTAGCGGGAAATCCGGGATATGCGAACCTCGACGAAGGTGATGCTCGCAGGCGTAGCGTTGTTCGCACTCCCGCTTCCGGGGACCTTCATCACCGGCGCGCTGGTCGTCGTGCTGGGCGGCGGACTCCGGTTTCTTGGCGAGTAGCGCACCCAGTCTTCGCGATGGACGCTGGAACGCTGTGCTTAATCCGCTCGCGCCGGTAGTGCGATCGATGTCGGACGGCACGTCGGCGCGCGGGATGGACGCCTTCACGGCCCTCGGCGAGCGCCTCCGGACCGCGCTGTCCGAGCGCGGCTTCGCGACGCCGACCGAGCCGCAGCGCCGTGCGATTCCCCCGCTCGCGGCCGGTCGCGACGCCCTCGTGATCGCTCCCACGGGGACCGGGAAGACGGAGACGGCGATGCTCCCCGTCTTCGACGCGATCGTCCGCGCGGACGACGACGAGCGCGAGGGTATCTCTGCGCTGTACGTCACGCCCTTACGCGCACTGAACCGCGATATGCGCCAGCGGCTGGAGTGGTGGGGCCAGGAGTTAGAGATCGAGATCGACGTCCGCCACGGCGACACCACCCAGTATCAGCGGCAGCAACAGGCCGACGACCCGCCGGACGTCCTGGTGACGACGCCCGAGACGCTCCAGGCGATGCTCACGGGCAAGAAGCTCAGGCGGGCCCTCTCGGACGTGCGCCACGTCGTCGTCGACGAGGTCCACGAGCTGGCCTCCGCGAAGCGGGGGGCACAGCTGACGGTCGGACTCGAGCGGCTCCGCGCGCTCGCGGGCCAGTTCCAGCGCGTCGGCCTCTCGGCGACCGTCGGCTCGCCCGAGGAGGTGGGGAAGTTCCTCACCGGGAACCGGGACTTCGAGATAGTCGAGGTCGACGTCGGCAGCGACGTCTCCTTCACCGTCACGCACCCGGAGGTGACGCCCGAGGACGAGATGCTGGCCGGTGAACTCGCGACCGACGCCGAGATCGCGAGCCACGTCCGCGCCATCCGGGACCTCGTCCGCGACCACGCGTCGACGCTGGTGTTCGTCAACACGCGACAAACTGCGGAGGCGCTCGGCTCGCGATTCAAGGCGCTCGGCGAACCGATCGAGGTCCACCACGGCTCGCTCGCGACGGACGTGCGGATCGACGTCGAGGACCGCTTCAAGTCCGGCGACCTCGACGCGCTCGTCTGCACGTCGTCGATGGAGCTCGGCATCGACGTCGGCCGCGTCGACCACGTCGTCCAGTACGGCAGCCCCCGCGAGGTCGCCCGGCTCCTCCAGCGCGTCGGTCGCGCGGGCCACCGCCGCGACGAGGTCTCCCGGGGGACCATCGTCACCGCCGAGCCCGACGACACGCTCGAGGCGCTGGCGATCGCCCGCCGCGCCGAGGCCGGCGAGGTCGAGCCCGCGCGGATCCACCACGCCAGCCTCGACACCGTCGCCAACCAGATCGTCGGCGTCGTGATGGACGAGGGCGAGGTGTCGGCGCGGCGCGCCTACGAGCTCGTGACCGCGGCCTACCCATTTTCCGATCTGGACGAGGAGACCTTCCGCGAGGTCGTCCGCGAGCTGTCGAAGAACCGCCTGCTGTGGCTCGACGAGGACGCCGACCGCCTGGAGAAGTCGGGCGGCACCTGGCAGTACTTTTATGCGAACCTCTCGATGATCCCCGACGAGGAGACCTACGAGGTCCACGACATCTCCTCGCGCGGCCAGATCGGCACGCTCGACGAGCGCTTCGTCGTCAACTTCGCGGAACCCGGCGCGGCGTTCATCCAGCGCGGCGAGATGTGGCGCATCAACGACATCGACGACGAAGACGGGCGGGTGAACGTCACGCCGATCGAGGACCCGAGCGGCGAGGTGCCCTCCTGGACCGGCTCCGAGATCCCCGTGCCTGCGCACGTCGCCAACGAGGTGGGCGAGATCCGCGCCGTCGCCGCCGAGCAGTTCGAGCGGGGCGCCTCCCGCGACGCCGTCGCCCGCGACCTCCAAGTCAGATATCCGACCGACCCCGACACGCTGGCGACGGCGTTAGAGCCGATCGAGCGCCAGGTCGAGGCCGGCCTCCCGGTCCCGACCGCCGAGCGGATCGTCGCCGAGGGGCAGGGCCGCACGGTCGTCGTGAACAGCTGCTACGGCCACCGCGTCAACGAGACTCTCGGGCGGATGCTCGCGGCGCTGGTCGGCCAGCGCACCGGCTCCTCCGTGGGGATGGAGGTCAGCCCCTACCGGATCGAACTGGAGGTGCCGACGCGCGCCTCGGTCCGGGACGTCGTCGAGGTCCTGGAGACGACCGACCCGGCCCACGTCGAGGCCGTGCTCGAACTGGCGCTGAAGAACTCCGACGCGCTGAAGTTCACCCTCGCGCAGGTCGCCGCGAAGTTCGGCGCGCTCAAGCGCTACCAGGGTCGCGATCGCTTCGGCGCCGACCGCTTGCTCGCCGCGCTGGAGGACACGCCCGTCTACGACGAGGCGGTGCGGGAGGTGTTCCACGTCGACCTCGCGGTCGAGGAGACGGCCGATCTCCTGGCCGGAATCCGCGGCGAGGCGGTCGCGCTCGAAACCGCTCGCGAGCGAACCCCGATCGGGACCGGCGGTCGCTCTAGCGGCCGCGAACTCCTGGTCCCCGAGAACGCCGACGCGAGCGTGATCCAGGCGGTCAAGGAACGGATCCGCAACGACCACGTTCGCCTCCTCTGTCTCCACTGCACCGACTGGGAGCGCGAGCGGAAGGTGCGTCGGGTCCGCGATCAGCCCGAGTGTCCCGAGTGCGGCGCGACCCGGATCGCCTGCCTCAACCCCTGGGACGAGGAGACCGTGACAGCCGTCCGCGCGGACGCCGACGCCCGCGACGACGAGGACGAGCGGCTGGTCGAGCGCGCGTACCGCTCGGCGAGCCTCGTACAGAGCCACGGCAAGCAGGCCGTGATCGCGCTGGCGGCGCGCGGGGTCGGCCCGCAGACGGCCGCGCGAATCATCGGCAAGCTCCGCGAGGACGAGGCCGACTTCTACCGCGACATCCTCGAACAGGAGCGGCAGTACGCGCGGACGCAGTCGT
>JBDGUM010000136.1:0-23308 GCA_042215855.1 Halobellus sp.
TGACCTCGAAAGTCGGCGCGTGGACCGCGACGTCGCGGTCGCCGTCGTAGACGAGACCGGCGGGCGAGCGCTCCTCGGGGGCGGCGCCGTCAGAATCGCCCGTTCCCGCCGGCCGGACCTTGTCCCGCGCGGCGACGACGTAGACGGGGACGCCGAGCGACCGGGCCGCGAGCGCGAGGATCCGGGTCCCGGTCTTGTTCGCGACGCTCCCGTCGGGAGCGATCGAGTCGGCGCCGACGAGCACCGCGTCGACGTCGTACCGGTTCAGTGCGGTGGGGAGCGCGGCCTCCGTCGTCAGCGTCACCGCCGCGTCCGTCGCGTCGGCGGCCCACTCCGCGACGTCGAGGCCCTCGCGCTCGGGCCGCGACTCGGCGACGACGAGACGAGACGGATTCAGGCGACCGATCGCCTCGCGGACGGTACCTGAGCGCGAGAGCGTGGCGACCGCCGTCGCTTCCGCGGAGCGAAGCCGCGCCACCGCCGTCGCAGCCGTCTCCTCGTCGGCCGCGAGCGCCGCGTCGAGCGCGTCGACGGCGCGGTCGACGACCGCCTCGGGGCTCGGGTCCGCGCCGTCGGCCGCCCGGACCGCGTCGGCGACGACGCGGTTCACCCGGTTTTCGATCGCCGCCATTCCCGGCCGAGCGTCGCAGAGCGCGCGCGCCGTCGACGCCACCGCGTCCCAATCGTCGGCGTCGGCCTCCGCGGCGGCGTCGCGGAGCGCCTCCAGCGCGCGGGCCGCGATCCACGCCGAGCCGTGGGTGCGGTCCTCTCGAACGATCTCGACCGTCGGGCCGACGCGTCGCCACGTCTCCCAGAGCCGCGGGACCGTCTCCCGATCGCGGATGGCCGTCGGATCGACCCACTCGGTTGCGGCGAGTTCCTCGTTGGGCGTCACGTCGCGGGTGTCGCTCTCGAAGAGGAACGGGTGGACGGTGAACGATCCCTCCGCGTCGTCGACGGCGAGCGTCTCGCCGGCGCGGACGAGCTCCAGGTGCGCGTCGGTCAGCCCGGTCTCCTCGCGGAGTTCGCGCCACGCGTCCGCCCCGGCGTCGTCGGGGTCGCCCTCGACGTAGCCCGAGACGCCCGCCCATCGCCCCTGGTAGGTGCCGACCGCGTCGCTCCGGCGGGTGAGGAGGACCGCGCCGCGCTCCCGCACGAAACAGGTGACCACGTGAGCCATCGCGCCATAGTTCGGGCCGGAGCGTAACGGCTTTTTCCCGGCTGGCGGCCCGAACGGTCGGCCGGACTCGAAAGCGGCGCATACCGGAGACGCCCGCCACCACCTGTTCGCTTTTCACCGGGGCGCGCCCTCGATCTGTATGGAACTGTTCGCAGTCCCCGACCTCCCCGAGGTCCGGGCGGGCCACGACCTCGCGGCGCTGATCCGCGACGCCGTCGATCTCCGCGCCGACGACGTGGTCTGCGTCGCCTCGACGGTCGTCTCGAAGGCCGAGGGCCGGACCGCCGCCCTCGCGGACTTCCCGGCGGGCCCACGCGCCCGCGAGGTCGCCGGGCGGCTGGAGGAGGTCACCGGCGAGGAGAAGGACCCGCGGTTCGCCCAGGCCGTCCTCGAGGAGAGCGTCGAGGTGCTGATGGAGGCGCCGTTCCTCCTGACGGAGACCCGCTTCGGCCACGTCGGCGTCAACGCCGGCATCGACCGCTCGAACACCGCCGACGGCGACCTCCTGCTCCTCCCGAAGCGGCCGACGGAGAGCGCCGAACGGATCCGCTCGGGGCTGCCCGCCGACCGCGTGGTCGTCACCGACACCTGCGGCCGCCCGTTCCGCCACGGCCAGCGGGGCGTCGCGATCGGCTGGGCCGGCCTCGCGCCGGGGCGGGACTGGCGGGGCGAAACGGACAGAGACGGCCGCGAACTCGACGTCACCGTCGAGAACGTCGCCGACGAACTCGCGGCGGCGGCGAACCTCCTCGCGGGCGAGGGCGACGGCGGGACCCCCGCGGTGGTCGTCCGCGACTTCGAGTGGGGGGATCACGGCGAGAGCGACGCCCACTTCCGGGAGATCGAGACCGACTTCGTCCGCCAGGCGATCCGGGAGTGGTCCTATGAGTGACGACGCCGCGGGCGGGGGAGGAGACGAGCGACCGACGCTCGGGATCGAACTCGTCCCCGACGAGCCGATCCCCGAGGTCGTCGCCGAGGGAGTCGCGGCCGAGCGGGCGGGCTACGACCTCGCGTTCGTCACCTGCCACTACAACAACCGCAGCCCGTTCGCGACGCTCGCGCGGCTCGCCGCCGAGACCGACGAGATGGGGATCGGCCCGGGGATCGCGAACCCCTACGAGCGGCACCCCGTCACCCTCGCCGCCGAGACCGCGACGGTCGCCGAACGGGCGCCCGGCCGGACGGCCTTCGGGATCGGCCCGGGCGACCCCTCGACGCTCCGGAACCTCGGCCTCGACGACGAGCGCGGCCTCCGCTCCGTTCTGGAGGCCTTCGAGGTCGCCCGCGACCTGTGGGCGGGCGAGCGCGTCACCCACGACGGCGAGTTCCAGGCGGTCGACGCCGGGCTGAACTTCGAGGTGCCCGGCGAGATCCCCGTCTACGTCGGCGGCGAGGGGCCGCACATGTGCCGGATGGCCGGCAAGCGCGCCGACGGCCTGCTGTTCAACGGCTCCCACCCCGACGACCTCGCGTGGGCGCGCGAGCGGGTCGCGGAGGGGCGCGAGCAACGCGACGAGGAAGCGGACTTCGAGCTGCTCGCCTACGCCAGCGTCAGCATCGGGGCGGACGCCGACGCCGCCCGCGAGGCCGCCCGCCCCCCCGTGGCGTTCGTCGTCGCCGGCGCGGCGCCGCCGGTCCTGGAGCGCCACGGCGTCGACCTCGCGCGCGCGGAGGCGATCGGCGAGCGCATCAGCGCGGGCGACTTCGGGGAGGCGTTCGACCGGGTGACGCCGGCGATGATCGACGCGTTCTCGATCGCCGGCACGCCCGAGGCGGTCACCGACCGGATGGCCGCGCTGCTGGAACACGCCGACGGGATCGTCGTCGGATCGCCGCTCGGACCCACCCCCGAAACGGCGATCGGGCTGGCGAGCGAGGCGTTCGAGCGAGCGGTCGAGTCGTAGGGATCGAAAGCGGTTCAGCGCGCGGGGCGGTCGGCCGACGACTCGCGGGCGCTCGATCCGAGTCCCGTCAGTTGGTTCACCAGCGCGCCCGCGAGGAGGTACGCGAAGTACGCGACCGTCGCGGTCGTCAGCGCCGCGCCGACGAGGAACGAGAGCGCAGTGATCGGGTCCACGCCGAGCAGCACCTCGAAGAGGAATATCCGAACGAGGTCGACGACGCTCGTGAGCAGCTGGACGACGAAGCCGAGTACCGAGACCATACCGGCCGCTTCGTCCGCATCGTATATGTGTGTGCGGATAGCCGCAGCCGTCGGTTCGGGCCGAGCGAGTCGCCATCGCTAAGCCGACGCCGCCGCACGGGTCCCGTATGGACCGGGATCGGTCGCTCGACGAGTTCGTCGGGGGCGGAAGCGACGACGGCGACGACGGCGGGGACGACGATAGCGTCGGCGTCGACGATGATGTGGACGACGCCACGGGTGGCGCGGGCCCCGAAGATGCCGAGGATATCAACGCCGCCGCCATCACGACGAGCGACGAGACCGACGAGCCGGAGACGGTCAAGCCGGCGACCGCGACCTACCGGTGGGAGCCCGAGGGCGCGGAGTGCGCCGTCTGCGGCGCGATCGTCGAGCGGCTCTGGTCGGGCGAGGAAGGACGGGGGCAGGTCTGCGCCGACTGCAAGGACTGGTAGCGGCGGCGGAGGGGGCGACGCGTCCCGAGCACGCCCGTCTCGCCCCGGCGAGCACCGCGATCGGGAGTGACGTTCACCGGCGCTCGGTTGCGACCGGCTACCCCATCCGCGTCCCGCGGCGGCCGAACCCGCGGACGAGCGTCCCCTCGTCGATCGAGAGCACGGTCGGCCGGCCGTGCGGACACGCGTAGGGGTTCTCGCAGGCGCCGAGGCGCTCGATCAGCGCCGCGGCCTCGTCGTCGTCGAGCTCCTCGCCGGCCTTCAGCGACGGGTGGCACGCGAGGTCCGTCAGGAGCGCGTCGCGGCCGTCGTCGGGCGACTCGCCGCGCCGGAGCGCGTCGACCGCGTCCGCGACGCTCTCGGGGTCGGCGGCGCGGCCCATCGGCGCGGGCACCGCGCGCACTCGGACCGCCGACTCGCCGAACGGCTCGACGTCGTACCCGAGCGCGGCGAGGTCGTCGCGGTGGGCGTCGACGGCGGCGCGCTGGGCGGGCGTCAGACCTACCGCCTCCGGCGGGTCGACCGTCGCTCGCGGCGTCTCGCCGTCGACGGCGGCGCGGAGCCGCTCGTAGTTCACGCGCTCGTGGGCCGCGTGCTGGTCGACGACGAGGAGGTCCTCGCCGGCCGCACAGAGCAAGTAGAGCTCGCGGAACTGCCCGAGCACGCGGACGTCGTCGAACGCCGATTCGGTCTCCGAGAGGGGTTCGAGCGAATCGCCGAGGTCCATCGACAGCTCCTCGGCGCGCCGCCGGTCGGCCGTCGAGAGCGCGTCGCGGACGGTGGCTTCGACCCCGGCCGCGACGGAATCGGGGTCGCGGAGCCGGACCTCCCGCTTCCGCGGGTGGACGTTGTGATCGGCCCACGAGTCGGGCAGCGACAGGGAGAGCACTGCGATCGGCGCGCGGTCGTCCGGGAGGAGGTCGCCGTAGCCGTCGGCCACCGCGCGGCGGAGGCGGGCGTTCCGCACGGGCCGGCCGTCGACCGCGACGTAGACGTGCTCGCGGCGTGCGCGCGTGACTGAAGGCCGGACGAGCGTGCCGCGGAGCGCGAGGTCGTCGGCCAGTTCGTCGCCGTCGGATGCGAGCCGTCGTTCGGCGTCGACGGCGACCGTTCGAGACGCGACCTCCCGGTCGTAGACGCCGAGCAGGGCGTCGTCGAAGTCGCCCGTGCCGGGCGTCGCGAACACCTCGCTGCCGTCGTGGGCGAGCGAGAAGGCGACGTCGGGGCGGACCAGCGCGTACCGCGAGACGGCGTCGCTCACGCGCGCGAACTCCGTCGCCGCGGCCGACAGCGATTCCCGGCGAGCGGGCGTGTCGGAGAACAGTTCCCGGACGGTGACGGTCGTCCCCCGCCCGCGGCCGGCCGGCTCCACCAGATCGGCCCCCGGCCCGTCGCTCGCGACGACGCGGGTGCCGCGGGGGCCGCCGTCGTTCGTCAGCAGCTCGAGGGTCGCCACGGTCGCGACGCTCGGGAGCGCCTCGCCGCGGAAGCCGAGCGTGTCGACCGCCGAGATCGACGCCCCGCGCCGGAGTTTGCTCGTCGCGTGCCGCTCGACCGCGAGCTCGGCGTCGCTGGCGCTCATCCCGCGGCCGTCGTCGCGGACGCGGATCCGCTCGGTGCCGTCGCCCGCGACGTCGACGTCGATCCGCGAGGCGCCCGCGTCGAGGGCGTTCTCGACCAGTTCGACGACGACGTCCGCGGGCCGAGTGATCACCTCGCCGGCGGCGACGCTGGCGACCGTCTCGTCGTCGAGTCGGCGGACGGCGTCGCCCCCGCCGCGCGCGTCCGGGCGCTCCTCACTCATCTAATTCGCGCTGTAGGCGTTCCAGGGTGTTGAGGGCTTCGAGCGGCGTGGTCCGCGCCACGTCGAGGTCGCGGAGCTCGGCGAGCACCTCGCGTTCGGCCTCGCCGAGGTCACCGAGTTCGCCGTCGATCGCGAACCCGTCCGAGCGGCCGTTCGACTCGGCGTCGAGACCGTCGACGTACGCCGCCAGCGTGTCTCGCGGGTCGTCGGGGTCGTCGGCGGACGGGGTCGACGACTCCGACGGTTCGGGTTCCGCGCCGGTCGATTCCGGCGATCCGTCCCCGGCGTCGGCCGTCTCATCGTCGTCAGAGCGCTCGACGTCGGATGGGGACGTGTTCGCGTCCGAGCCCGGAGCCGACTCCTCTCGTAGATATTCTCGGGCGCGGGCGACGACCCGGTCCGGCACGCCCGCCAGCTGGGCCACCTCGACGCCGTACGACGACGACGCGGCGCCCTCGGCGACGCGGTGGAGGAAAGTGACGTCGGGCGGGTCGGCCGGCGAGTCCGGGTCGGCGTCCTCTCCCCCACCGTCGCCGCCGCCGCCCTTGCTCACCGTGAAGTGGAGGTTGAACGCGTTCGGGAGCTCCTCGGCGAGCGCGGTCAAATCGTGGTAGTGGGTCGCGAAGAGCGTCGTCGCGCCGACCTCGTCGTGGACGAACTCCGTGGTGGCGCGGGCGATCGCGAGCCCGTCGGCCGTCGAGGTTCCCCGTCCCACTTCGTCGAGGAGGATGAGCGAGTCTTCCGACGCCGAGTGGAGGATCTCGGTGAGCTCGGCCATCTCGCGCATAAACGTCGACTGGCCGCCCGCGATGTCGTCGGAGGCGCCGACGCGGGTGAAGAGCCGATCGAGGACGGGCAGTTCGGCCGCGTCGGCCGGGACGAAGCTCCCGGCCTGCGCGAGCACGCAGATCAGCGCGACCTGGCGCATATAGGTCGACTTCCCGCTCATATTCGGCCCGGTGACGACGGCGACGTGGCCGTCGGCGAAGTCGATCCCGTTGGGGACGAACTCCTCCCGGGTCCGCTCGACGACCGGGTGCCGCCCGGCGTCGATGCGGAGGGTCTCCGCGCCCATCTCCGGGCGGACGTAGTCCGCGCCCGCGGCGACGGTCGCGAACGTCGACAGCACGTCGAGCCGCGCGAGCGCGTCCGCGAGCGACTGGAGCCGCTCGGTCTCGTCGGCGACCCGCGCGCGGACCTCGCGGAAGAGCTCGTATTCGAGGGCGTCCGCGCGCTCCGACGCGGAGAGGATCTCGTCCTCGCGGCGCTTCAGCTCGGGCGTGTAGAACCGCTCGGCGTTCTTCAGCGTCTGCCGGCGGGTGTAGTCGTCGGGGACGCGGTCGAGGTTGGGGTTCGTCACCTCGATGTAGTAGCCGTGCACCTGATTGTAGCCGACCTCGAGGGAGTCGATGCCGGTGCGCTCGCGCTCCCGCTCCTCCAGGGAGGAGACCCACTCGCGGCCCTCCCGTTCGGTCGCGCGGATCCCGTCGAGTTCGTCGTCGAAGCCCTCCCTGATGACGCCGCCCTCCGTGATCTCCTGGGGCGGGTCGGCGACGATCGCCTCGCCGATCAGGTCGCGGACGTCGGTCAGTTCGTCCAGCGACTCCCGGAGGTCCGTGAGCGCGTCCGACTCCGCGTCGGCCAGCGCGTCCTTCACCTCGGGCACGGCGTCGAGGGTCGTCTTCAGTGACCGAAGGTCGCGGGCGTTCGCGCGCTCGCGTGAGACGCGCGCGGCGAGGCGCTCGAGGTCGTACACGCGGTCGAGGTGGTCGCGGACGGTCTCCCGCGCCAGCGGCCGCGAGCGGAGTTCCGCGACGGCGTCGTGGCGGCGGGCGATCGCCCGCTCGTCGATCAGCGGGCGGCGGAGCCACGCCTCCAGTTTCCGGCGGCCGAGCGCGCAGGCGGTCCGGTCGATGGTATCCAAAAGCGTCTCTCCGCGGCCGGGGTGCCGCGGCTCGAAGAGTTCCAGGCTGCGCATCGCCGTGGCGTCCAGTCGGAGCGACTCCCGGAGGTCGTACCGGCGGATCCGCGAGACGTACGAGAGCGTGCCGTCGCCCCCCTGAGTGTACTCGGCGTAGTCGAGCAGCGCGCCGACCGCGCGGCGTTCGACCGTCGACTCGAGGACGGCGGTCGGCTCCGCGACGTAGCCCGAAAGCGTCTCCTCGGCCCGGGCGAGCGCGAACGCGTCGGCGCCGCGGTCTGTCAGCATCGTCTCGAAACCGAGCGCCGACGGGTCGAAGCCGAGGCCGGGCGAGACGAGCACTTCCGCGGGCGCGAGGCGTTCGAGTTCGGTTTCGATTCGATCCGGATCGGCACTCGTCACCTGACACTCGCCCGTGGAGACGTCGAGCGTCGCGAGCGCGGTCGGTTCCGAATCGGAGTCGCTCCCGGCCTCGACGACCGCGGCCAGGTACGTCGCGCTCGCGCGGTCCAGCAGTTCGTCGTCGACGACCGTGCCGGGGCTGACGACGTTCGTGACCGCGCGGTCGACGAGCCCGGAGGCCTCCTCGGCGTCCTCGACCTGGTCGGCGACGGCGACGCGGTACTCCGCGTCCAGCAGCGGTTCGATGTACGACGCGGCGTTGTCGATCGGGATGCCAGCCATCGGGTAGGTGCCCGTCGAGTCCTCGCGTTTCGTCAGGGTCACCTCGCAGACCCGGGCGACGACCTCGGCGGCCTCGCAGAAGGCCTCGTAGAAGTCCCCGACCTGGAAGAGGACGATCGCGTCGGGGTGATCCTCGCAGAGGTCGAGGTACTGCGACAGCATCGGCGTGAGGTCCTCGCGGCGGTCGAGCAGCTTCTGTGGGGGGCCCTCCGGCCGGCGCTCGCGCTCGGAGCCTGCGTCGGCGTCGCCGTTCGCTCCGGCGTCGCGCGACTCCGGCACCGACTCGTCGCTCGCGTCGGGCGCTGCGCCGTTCATACCTACCGGACGGCGGTCGAAGACCAAAAGCGGACGGGAAGCCGTGCGCCGAGGCGCGTCGGGAGGGTGCCGAGCGGGAGCCCGGTGCGCACAGCGCCAGCAACGTTACGGTGCCCGAGCGGCTATACACCGTAACTGCGTGATCCGGACACACGGTGGCCGGCGCACGCACCTCGCACCCGCCATCCCACAATGACCGACGCAGACGCCCTACCCGACCCGGAGACGGAGCCGAGTTCGGTCCGCCCGCTCGCCGTCGACGAGGCGGCCGACCTGACCGAACGGATCGCCGACAACGTCGAACGCGTCATCGTCGGCCACCGCGACGCGATCGAGCACATCCTCGTCGCCCTCCTCGCCCGCGGCCACCTCCTCCTGGAGGACGTCCCGGGCGTCGGCAAGACGATGCTCGCTCGCGCGGTGGCGACCTCGCTGGACGGTTCGTTCAAGCGCGTGCAGTTCACGCCCGACCTGCTGCCCTCCGACGTGACCGGCGTCAACGTCTTCAACGAGAAGACCCGCGAGTTCGAGTTCCGGCCCGGCCCGGTGTTCGCGAACGTGCTCCTCGGCGACGAGATCAACCGCGCGCCGCCGAAGACCCAGGCCGCGCTCCTGGAGGTGATGGCCGAAGAGCAGGTGACCGTCGACGGCGAGACCTACCGCGTCCCGAACCCCTTCACCGTCATCGCGACGCAGAACGACGTCGAGCCGGGCCGGACCTACGAGCTGCCGGTCGCCGAGATCGACCGCTTCACGAAGAAGATCCGGCTGGGCTATCCCAGCGAGGAGGAGGAGACCGAGCTGCTGGGGCGACTCACCGGCGAGCACCCCATCGAGTCCCTGGAGCCGGTGGCAGCCCTCGCCGACGTCCGGCGGGCGCGCGCGACCGTCGCCGACGTCACCGTCCGCGAGCCGGTCCGCGCGTACGTCTCGCGGCTGGCGACCTACACCCGCGAGCACGCCCGCCTGGGCGCGAGCCCCCGCGGCGCCATCGCGCTCGTCCGGGCCGCGCAGGTCCGCGCGGTCTTCGAGGGGCGGGGGTACGTCACGCCCGACGACGTCCAGACCGAGGCGCCGACGGTGTGGAGCCACCGCGTCCGGACCGACACGGACGTCGACGGGGCGGCGATCGTCGAGCGCGCGCTCGAGGACGTCTCCGTGGAATAGCGGACGATGCGACCGACACGACGCGGATACGCGGTCGTCGTCGTCGTCGCGAGCGCCGTCGCCGTCGGCGCGGTGTTCGGCCCGCGCTCGCTCGACGCGGTCGTCCTCCCGGGCGTCGTCGCGCTCGTCGCCGCCGCCGTGCAAGTCCGGCGCGCGCCGGTGCCGACGGTCGACCGCACGCTACCGCCGGCCGACGGACCCGACACGACCGGGACTGTCGAACTCCGGCTCGACGCGCCGCGGACGTACCCCGCGACGGTCCGCGACCGACTGCCGGCGGGGATCGGCGTCCCCGACGACGACGTTTCCGATCCGGAGGGGCCGAGCGAGGCCGTCGTCGACGCCGCCATCGGGGGGACCGTCAGCTACGAGATCGCCCGGCGGCGACGCGGGAGGTACGAGCTCGGCCCCCTCGCAGTCGGCGTGACCGACGTCCTGGGGCTCTTCGAGCGTACGCTCCGGATCGACGTCCGCGACGAACTGCTCGTGTTCCCGCGGGTCCGAGCGCTCTCGGGGACGGCGGAGGCGAACCTCCGGGCGCTCACCCAGTCCCGGCGGGCGAACCGCCGCGACGAGTTCGACGACCTGCGCGAGTACGTCCGGGGCGACGCGCTCCGCGACGTCCACTGGAAGTCATCGGCCAAGCGGGGCGAGCTGATGATCCGGGAGTTCACCGCCGAGGCCGACCCCGATCGGGTCACCGTCGTCGCGGGCGTCGCGGACGCGGAGACGTCGGAAGACGGCGCCGAACCCGACGGGGACCCGCTCGCCGACGCGATGGCGGAGGCCGCGGCGACGGTCTGTCTCTCACTGATCCGCGACGGCGCGAGCGTCACGCTCTCGACGCCCGCCGGCGAGGTGTCCGCCGGCGTCGACGACACCCGCCGGCTGCTCGACCACCTCGCAGTCGTCGAGCGCGGGCCGGTGCCCACGCTCGACCGCGACCCCGACGTCGCCGTCGTCGTGAGCGAGGACCGGACGGTCGTCCGGTTCGACGGGCGCGGGCACCGCTTCGAGTCGATCGCCACGGGCGGGTCCGAAGCGACGAAGGGGACGGGCGGGGTCGCGTCCACGGCCGCAGACGGAGGGGGAGTCGAATGAGCGCGGTCGAACGGCGAACGGGCCGGGCGAGGCGGCTGCTGCGGGGGCGAGCGCTCGCGGTCGCGGGGCTGATCGCGCTGACGTGGTCCTACGCGAGCGTCCTCTGGCGCGTCACGGACGTCGTCGGCGGGAGCCAGCAGTTCCTCGGCGTCCTCGTCGCCGCGTTCGGACTGGCGCTCCTCGTGGGCCGGTTCGTCGGCGTCCGGATCGCCGTCGGCCTCGCGTCCGCGCTCTTCGGACTGGGGCTCGCGGGCTACCTCGCCGCGCTCCCGCAGAGCCAACTGCAGCTGCTGACGCCGCAGCGCGCGCTCGCCGACACGATCGCGCTCCTGACCGGGCTGTCGATCCTCCGGCTCGTCGGCGCGGGCGTGTGGGCGACCGCGGTGCTTCCCGGCCCCGTCTTCCTCTCGTGGTACCTCGCGGTCCGGCGCCGGTACGTCGGCGCGGCGGCCGCCGGCGGGGCCGCGCTCGCGCTCGTGGTGCTCACCGGCGACGCGGACGGCGTGACGACGCTCGTCGGCGTGCTCGGCGCGACGGTGACCGTGGCCGCGGCGACGTTCGAGCGCCACGGGGTCGACGTCGGCGGTCTGGACGCCCTGACGGTCGTGCTCGCGGCGATGATCGTCGCGTCAGCGACCCTCTCGGTGGTGCCGGGCGCGGCCGGCTCGCCGATCCTGCCGGACCGCGGTTCGCCGACGATGGAGGCGAACCTCGTCGACGCTCAAGACCGTATCGAAGTCGTCGGGAGCATTCGCCTGTCGCCGTCGGTGCGGTTCACCGTCGAGAGCCCCCGGCCGCAGTACTGGCAGACCGGCGCCTACGACCGCTACACTGGATCCGGCTGGGTGCGCACCGGGTCGACACGGCCGTACGAGGGCCGGCTGCGGGGACCGCCCGGTCCCACCGAGCCGCTGGAACAGACCGTCACCGCGCAGGACTCGATTTCGATCCTTCCGGCGGCGTGGCGCCCCGTCTCTGTCACCGGATCGGTGACGGACGGCGCCCTCGTGACACCGCAGGGGAACCTCCGGCCCGGCCGAACGCTCCGGCCCGGCGAGCGCTACACCGTCCGGAGCCGGGTGCCGCAGGCGAGCCCCGAGCGCCTCCGGGGGGCCGGAACCGACTACCCCGAGCGCATCAGGGAGACGTACCTCCAGCTCCCGGAGAGTACGACCCAGCGAGTCCGCGAGCGGGCGGCGAACGTCACCCGGGGCGCCGAGACGCCCTACGCCGAGGCGGTCGCGATCGAGCGGTACCTGGAGGCGAACAAGGAGTACTCCCTGAGCGTCCCCGCGCCGAGCGGCGACGTCGTCGACACCTTCCTCTTCGAGCGCGACACCGGGTACTGCACCTACTACGCGACGGCGATGGTCGTGATGCTCCGCTCGGAGGGCGTGCCGGCGCGGTTCGTCACGGGCTACACGTCTGGCGATCGGAACAGCGACGGCGAGTACGTCGTCCGCGGGCTGAACTCCCACGCCTGGGTCCAGGTCTACTTCCCCGACGTGGGCTGGGTGCGCTTCGACCCGACGCCGGGCGGCCCGCGGCGGACCGCCGAGGAGACGCGGCTCACGGAGGCCCGCCGGAACCAGGAGCCGAACGTCGACCTCACGGGGCCGAACGGCACCGCGGCGCCGCCGATCGGGGCGCCCGCGGGCGCGAACACGCCGCCGTCGGGCGCGGTCCCGGGCGCGGGAAACGTCACCCCGGACTCGACGAACGGGACGTCGACCGCGACGCGGGTCGGGGGAGCGCCGACGGACGACGGCGGAACCGGGACGCTCCCGTTCCGGCTCCCATCGCTCCCCTCGCGACGGACGCTCCTGATCGTGGCTGTCGCCCTCGTCGGCCTCACGGCGGGCGCGCGGCGGACCGGGACCGCGGGACAGGCGCGTCGCCTGCTCGGCGTGCAGTACCAGCGGCGCCGCGATCCCGAGACCGACGTCGCGACGGCGTACCGCCGGATCGCAGTCGTACTCGAACGCGAGTACCGGCCGCGGCGGCCCGGAGAGACGCCGCGGGCGTACCTCCGGTCGCTCGCCGAGAGTCAGCTGGGGCTGTCCGAGGCGCGCCGCGTGGGCGAGTTGTACGAGCGCGCCAGGTACGGCGACGGCGTCGACCGCGACGCGGCCGACGAGGCCGTCGCGCTCGCCGACGAGTTCGTGCGGTCGTCGACGCCGGTCGTCCGCTGGCTTCGGTAGGGTCAGCGTCGGGGTCGGTCGCGTCGGGGCCGCGGGAGGAACCGGCGTCCCGGCATCCCGGGCGCGCGGTCGTGCGCCCCGGGCGGGGTCCCGATACTGTTTAATATCCCCATCTTGTAGTTTCGGACTGTAATGTCGGAAGTCTGCTCGACGTGCGGACTCCCTGAGGAACTCTGCGTCTGCGAGGACGTCGCCAAGGAATCCCAGGAGATCACTATCCGCATCGACGAGCGCCGCTACGGAAAGGAGGTAACGGTCATCGAAGGGTTCGATCCCAAGGACGTGGATATGGACAGCCTGTCCTCGGACCTCAAATCGAAGTTCGCCTGCGGCGGCACGGTCGAGGACGGCGCCATCGAGCTGCAGGGGAACCACACCGGTCGCGTCGAGGACTTCCTCCGCGACAAGGGCTTCAACGTCGCGTGACCGTTACCGCCTGAATCCGCCGTCGAGCGGCTTTTTCCCGTGTTTCGCGTCCCGAGCCGCGGCACCGTCGACTCCGCGTCCTGCTCGCGGTCGACCGCCGCACGCTCGGATTCGACGAGTATAGTGTACTGTCGGACGATACTGTTGATAATCTCGCTCACCTTCGGGAGAGGAGCGGGATTATCAGGACTTTCGTCCGACAGTATAGCGTTTGCAACCGATGCTTCCAAGCTCCGGGATTCGCGTTCTCTGATAGTGATTACTCTCACTGTGTACCGCCGAGCGCCGTCAACGGGGGTGGCGCTGGGCGGTAAGAAACGAGAGTGATCACTGTGAGCCGTCGGACGGTCGAGCGGCGGCCAGCGTGCTCAAGGACCGAGTCCGGATCGCTCGGAGCACAAAACCCTTGATCTGTCGGCGTGTCCGTGATGGATATGTCCGATTGGTCCCGGCGGCGGTTCCTCGCAGCCACGGCTCTCCCGATCAGCGGCGCGTTGACCGGCTGTTCCACGGCCTCCGATCTGACGGAAACGGAGCCGCAGATCCGGCCACGGAAGACGCCGGTCACCGACTACGAGATGAAGAAAGTCCGGAACAGTGCGGGCGATCCGCTCCTCGAGCCCGAATCGTCCTCGGAGCGTTCCGAAACCTACGACCACATCACACAGGAGGCGAACGTGCCGTCGTTTTCCGATACCCCCGAAGGACGGACCCTCGGTCAGTTCGTCGGCGCGACCGATTTCGCGGCCGAGTCGATCCTGCTCCTCGTTCGGCGGGTCCCGGAGTGTTACGACCTGCGGCTCGTCTCCGTCTCGAAGGAGGGCGACGGCGTCGACTCACAGTACTGCAGGGAGATGCGACCCGCGGACGTCAGTTGCGAACGGGACGCCGAGGACACGGTCGGCGTCGCGATCAGACTCCCCTTCGCCGGCGATTCCTTCAACAGCCTCGGGATGGGGTTCAGCAGTTCGTGTGACGATCGACCGAGGATCGTCACCCTCGAACCGGTGACGCCGGCGAACGCGACGGGGAACGCGACCGCCGAGAGCGGGGGTGGGACGGAATGACGCGCCGGTCCCGTCGGCGAGTGCTCGCCGCGACCGGAACGGCGATCACCGCGGCGCTCGCGGGCTGTGGCGGCGTCAGCGAGTCCTTGGCCGGCGGAGACGACGATACGGTCACCTACGATCAGGCGGCGCTGACCGACCTGGCCGAGCGGTCGTTCCCGAGGCCGCCGGCCGCGTTCCCGGTTTCGATCCCGTCGAGCGCGTTCGACCGGCACCGGTCACGGATTCGCACGCTCCTCGACGAGGTCCCGACGTCACCGGCGTTGCCGAACGGGGCGCTCTCGGCGAAGCTCTCGGAGCGTCGGTCGGAGGTCACGGAGCGGTTCCGTTCACTGAGCGGCGGCAGTGCCGAACAGTCCGACGGAAGCGAGTCGGAAAGCGCCCTGGATCGAGCCACCCCGCGCGAGCGGCTCGAAGACCTCCGATCGGTCCGCACCGACGCCGCCGGACTCAACGCCGCCTACCGCGCAGCGACCGGGGAGATCGATCTGCAGCGGCTCCGGTCCCGCCGGGAGACGGTGCGGTCGGCGCTGGACGAGTTCCGTCGCTCGTGGACGTACGCCGGCGCCTCGCCGCTGGACGCGCTTGTCGTCCACAACGCCATCGAAGACCTCGTGATGGACGTCCGGTACTCGCTCCGGGACGGCGCGTCGCTTCCGGAGCGACCGAGAGACGCACCGTTCGAGGTGAGTCAGTTCGCCGCGTCGGTCGAAGACGCACGGGCCACGCTGGCGGACGCGGAACTGTTCCGCACGATCCATCGCGAGTCGGCGGCGGAGCCGACCTCCTACCGGGAGACGATCCGGAAGACCGCGGAACAGCTGAGCGAGCAGTACGAGATCACGGCGGCGCACGCCGACATCCACGAGTACACCCAGTCGGAGGAGCCGCCGTTCGACCGGTCGATCGAGGGGACGCCGGCCGGAGAACTCTACCAGTATGCCCGGGAGCACGTCGGCGAGGAGTTCATCCGAGAGCCGACCCTCAGCCGACAGCCGGCGAATCGGAGCCTCGAGGCGGCGGTGGGGCTGGCCGGCATCTACACCTTTCGCTCGGTCGTCGAGGGGATCAGAGCGGGCAGCTACGGCGTCCCGGACTCCGTTGGGCCGATCGCCGAGGCCTATACGGACGCCGTCGACGCGCTCCGGATGGTCTGGGAGGGCGAGCCGCGCGCGCTCAGGCTCGAACTCGACTGGCCGGCGACCGAGTCCGCCTCCGCGTGGGAAGAGTTTCGCGACGAACTCTCGGAGCGGGAGGGCGGTGAGCTGTCGACGTACGTCGTCAGCGACACCTACGGTGGACTGCTCTACGCGTATCGCTATGCGACGTACGTGCCGCCGGCAGCCGAGCACCTGCTTGATGTGCTACGGAAGAACCGACCGGGCGAGTAGCGGCGGGAGCGAAACGGCCGGGGCGGGACGGCGAACCCGCGGCGGCACCGTTCCGGTCGGCGGCCACCGAAGCTGACGTCGGTTCCGAGGACCGGGAGCCGGTCGCTCCCATCGACCTGGAGGCGCCGGCGACGGCCCGGCACCCGAGAGAGCGCCGCGTCCGGATCGAACGGATAGTTATATGAATCTGTTTAATATTGGTGATGGACGAGAGATGGGAAGCGGCGGGGACGACGAAGTCGACGTCGACGACATCTCGCCAGACGCCTGGCGACTTCTTCGCGTCGCGGCCGGCTTCGAGCAACGGACCATCGAACGAGAACTCGACGACATTATGCAGGCTCACGTCTCGATGCTCGAAAACGACACCCGCAGCCTCTCCCGAGAGCGCCTCGAGCAACTGTTCGAGCTGTACCGGACCGGCCTGACCGACGAGCAGATCCGCGTATTGGTAGAGCACTTCTAACGATGACACGGACGATACAGACACCGACCCACCGAACGGCGCTGTCGCTGCTCGTCGCGGTCGTCGTGACCGCCGCCATCGCCGCGGCTCCGACGCCGCCGGGACTCGAGCGGGCGGGCCAACTGGCGCTGGCCACGATGGCACTGGCGGCGATCCTGTGGGTGACGAAGGCGCTGCCGCTGGCGCTGACCGGGCTGCTCATCCCGGTCGCGCTGACGGTATTCGGCGTCTACCAGCGGATGGAGACGGCGCTGTCGGGCTTCGCCGACCCGCTCATCTTCCTGTTCGTGGCCGGGTTTATGCTGGCAGAGGCGCTCCAGACGCACAACATCGACCGGCGCCTGGCGCTGTATCTCATCAGGCTGCTGGGCCGATCGCCGCGGCTGCTCATCCTGGCGATTATGCTCTCGACCGCGTTCCTCTCGATGTGGGTGTCCAACACCGCGACGACGGCGATGATGACCCCCGTCGCCCTCGGGGTGCTGGCGGGCGTCGTCGGTCGCGACGCCCCGGGCTCCGACGCGGGCGAGACCTCGAACATGCGCGTCGCGACGCTTCTCGGCACTGCCTACGCCGCCAGCGTCGGCGGCGTCGGCACCCTCATCGGGACGCCGCCGAACGTCGTCGCCGTCGCGTTCCTCGACCGGTTGGTCGGCGTCGAGATCTCGTTCGTGCAGTGGCTCGCGGTCGGGCTGCCGATCGTCGTGGTGACGCTGCCGCTCACGTGGTACGCGCTCACCTTCTGGCTGTACCCCCCCGAGATCGACGACGTGAACGAGGCCCAGACCCAGGCCGGGGAGTTCCTCTCCGAAGAGGGCCCGATGTCGACGCACGCCCGCCGGGCCGCCTACATCTTCGCGGCGACCGCCGCGCTGTGGATGCTCGGCGGCCTCGGGTTCCTGTTCGAGGGCGTCCTCCCGGCGACGTGGCAGGTGACCCTCTTCGGCGGGGACGGGATGAGCGTCTTCGGCGTGGAGGGCCACCGGGGGATCCTTTACTTCGTCGTGGTCGGCTTGCTCGCGATCCCTGCGCTCGTGTTGAGCGGTGCCGACGACTGGGAGAACCTCGTCGACATCGACTGGGGGACGATCGTCCTGTTCGGCGGGGGCATCTCGCTGGCCGACGCGCTGGGCGACACCGACGCCACGGCGTGGCTCGCGCAGTCGCTCTTCGACACCGTCGTGGGAGCGCCGCTCGTACTCGTGGTCCTCACCGTCGTCGTCTTCGCGGTGCTGGCGACCGAACTCACCTCCAACACGGCGACGACGACGATCCTGGCGCCGATCCTCATCGGCCTGGGGAGTGTGCTCGCGGGGACCCTCGGCGTCGATCCGATCCCGGCGTCGATCTTCCTGACCGTCACCGGGGCGATCGCTGCGAGCTTCGCCTTCGCGCTCCCGGTGGCGACGCCGCCGAACGCCATCGTCTTCGGGAGCGGCCACCTCGAACAGCGCGATATGATCCGGGCGGGCGTGCTCCTGAACGCGGTGATGACGGTCGTGCTTACGGCCATCGTCGTTCTCCTGTTCAAATTCGTCTGGCCGCACGTGCTCTGGTGACGCGATCGGCCGGACGCGGATCCACACGCCACACTGCGGAACTGACTATCATCATCGATAGCTATCAACCATCAACATTTATTACAGAGACATCCATTCCCGACAATAGGGCGCGTATCAGTGATACGCGTCGGTCTGAAACTATGACAGACAAACAGAAGAGACGGACGTTCCTCAAGGTAGCGGGAAGCACTGGCGCGATCGGAATCACCGGGCTCGCGGGTTGCTCCGGCGGTGGCGGCTCCTCGGGTGGCACCTCGGGCGGCGACACGGAGACCAGCGGCGGAACGACCGGCGCTTCGGGCGGCGGGACACAGACCATCACCCTGGGAGGATCGATGAGTCTCTCGGGCGACAACGCGAACCTCGGACAACTCTACAAGGACGCCTACCAGCTGACGATCGACCGCATCAATCAGAACGGCGGCTTCAAAGCCGGTGACGGCAACACCTACGAGCTGGAGATGATTCTCCGCGACGACGGGACCGATCCGTCGAAGGCCAAAAGCATCTATCAGGAACTCATCGCACAGGAGAACGTCAAGTACCTGCTCGGACCGTACGCGAGTTCGGTCACGCTCCCGGCCAGCGCCGTCGCGGCGGCCAACAAGCGACCGATGGTCGAGGGCGGCGGTGCCAGTCCGGAGATCTTCCAGCAGGGCAACGAGTGGATCTTCGGTCTGTTGCCGACGGCCGACAAGTATCCCAAGAGTACCATCGAGATGTCGACCAAGCAGGATCCGAAGCCCTCCCGGGCTGCCCTGCTCGTTCAGGACGACACGTTCAGTAAATTCGCGGCCAAAGGCGCCCGCGAGAAGATTCAGAACACCGAGGGCCTCGAAGTCGTCGTCGACCGGACGTTCCCGTCCTCGACGTCGGATCTCTCGACCGCCCTCGGTCAGGTCCGATCGGCCAATGCCGACATCCTGTTGCTGTGTGCCCACCAGCGCCACGCAACAATCGCGGCCGGTCAGATGGAAACCCAGAACGTCAATGTCGACCTCGCGATGGCGACCGTCGGCACACTGACTGACAGCTTCAAGAAGCAGACCGGCAAGAACGGCAACTACTGGTACGGCCCAAGTTCGTGGGCGAGCAGCGCCAACTTCCAGGACCCCGTCTACGGGAACACTCAGAACTACGTCAAGGCGATCAAAAACAAGTACGACTACACGCCGGACTACCACAGCGCGGCCGGCGCGACGGTCATCGAGACGTTCCTGCAGGCGTTCAAGCAGGTCGACGAGCTGGGGCCGACGCCGGTCCGCAACGCTATCCGGGACATCCAATACACGAGCCTGTACGGTGACATCAGCTTCGCCAAAAACGGCGTCATCAACAAGAATATGCTGGTCTACCAGTGGCAGCCCGACGCCGGTAAGACCATCGTCTGGCCCAAGAGCGTCCAGCAGCAGGCCCCGATCTACCCGATGCCGAACTGGTCGGAACGGTAACTCAGAGCAATGGGAGCCGTCCAATTCGTCGTCAACGGTCTGCTCGTGGGCTCGCTGTTCGCTGCGATCGCGGTCGGCTTCGCTCTCATCTGGGGCGTCGTCGACATCATCAACCTCGCCCACGGCGAAATGGTTATGCTCGGGGGGTACACCAGCTATTTCGCTGTCCAGGCCATCGGCGGGGGATCCGCGGTCTCGATACCAGTGGCACTCGCGACGGTTCCGATCGCGGTCGCGGTTATATTCGTCGTCGGCTACCTGCTCCAGCGCACTCTGATTCGGCGCGTCACCAACGAGAGCCTGTTCCTGACGTTGTTGATCACGTTCGGAATCAGTATCGCGATCCAACAGCTCGGCCTGCAGGTATTCTCGGCGACGCCCCGAACGATTCCGGTGGCGCTCTCGAACCCGTCGATAGCCGTCGCCGGTATCATCCTCGGGAAGCTGAAGCTCATCGCCTTCGTGGGCGCGCTCGTCCTGACGGGGCTACTGTGGACGTTCCTGCAGCGGACCCGCCGCGGACGAGCGATCCGGGCGGTCGCACAGAATCCGCAGTCGGCCGAACTCGTCGGTATCGACGTCGAGCACACGCGCGCGTTGACGTTCGGACTGTCGTCCGCCATCGCCGGCGGTGCCGGCAGTTTCATCGGGATGATTCTCACTATTCAGCCCCAGATGGGGCTGGTATACACGCTGAAGAGCTTCGTCATCGTCGTCTTCGGCGGTATCGGATCCATCCTCGGTGCGCTCGTCGGCGGTCTCGCGCTCGGCATCGTCGAGGAACTGACCGCCGGCTTCATCGGCTCGACCTGGACGCTCGCAGTGAGTTTCTCGCTGCTCATCGTCCTGCTGGTCGTGCGTCCGAGCGGCCTGTTCGGACAGGACATCAGCGGCCAAGAGTCCGAATCCGCGACCGGAGGTGGCGGCGTTCGGCTCCCGGCTGCCCTCCGCGATGCGATCGACACCGTCGCGCCCTACGCCTGGCTCATCTTCGGTGTCGTCGTCGCAGCGGTGTCCCTGTTGCAGTTGTACGGTCCGCTCGCCACCACCAAGTCATCCGGGCTGTTCCTCGTGATCGGCGCGTTCGCGGTGCTGTGGCACGTGCTCCTCAATCGGGCGCGGCAGACGCTCTCGTTCGCCGGCCATCACAGCTGGAAGTTGCTGGCGGTGTTCGCCGGCGGTGGCGTGGCCATCCAGCAACTCGGCCTGCTGAACATCTACTGGGAGACCGTCGCCATCGAGCTGTTCATCTTCAGCATCCTCGCGCTATCGTGGGATCTTCTCGGTGGCCAGACGGGCTACCCCAGTTTCGGGAATATGGCGTTCTTCGGCGTCGGAGCATACTCCAGTGCAATCCTGCTGAATAACGGCTGGACCGGGCTTACGCTGGCCGTGGTGGCCGGCGCGATCGCGGCGCTGCTGTTCGCGGCCGTCATCGGCGTCATCGTCCTCCGACTCCAGGGAGGCTACTTCGCGATCGCCACGCTGGGCGTGTTGCTCGTCTCGATCCAGATCGCGACCAACCTCAAGATCACGGGGGGTTCGAGCGGGCTCATCCTCGTCGGTCTGCCCAGCGAGCGATTCGGCCTCCCGACGCAGACGGTGTACTACTACGGGCTGCTCGCGACGCTGATCGTCGAGATCGGAGTCGTCTACTACCTGCTGAACACCCGGTTCGGCTACGTCCTCAACACCATCCGGGACGACGAAGAGAAGGCGACCTCGATGGGTATCAACACCACCTACTACAAAACGGCGGCGTGGATGATCGCGGCCCTGTTCAGCAGCATCGCCGGCGCGCTGTGGGCGCCGTACAACGCGTTCATCAATCCTGCTTCGGGACTCAACGCCAGCTGGAACGTCGAACTCATCGTGATGGCCTTCCTCGGCGGCACCGGTACCGTCGCCGGTCCCGTCGTCGGCGCGTTCGGCCTCCGGATGCTGACGCTACAGATCGAGTCCCTCTATCCCGGCTGGCAGTTGGTCGTGCTCGGAGTGGTCGTCATCGTGACGGTCATCGCCTTCCCGGAGGGCATCGTCGGACAGCTCGAAGAGAAAGCCAGCGAGATGGAGTACTACAAACACGGCGGCAGCGCCGCCGGCGAACAACAGACCGACGCTGTCGACGCCAGCGTCGAGGGGGGGTGACGCCTGATGGCGACACAACAGACACGCGAAAAAGACGCACACTCGGAGACAGTCATCCGGACCGAAGCGGTGACCAAGCGATTCGGCGGCCTGACCGCCGTCGACAAGGTCGATATGCACGTCGATCGCGGCGAAATCGTCGGGCTCATCGGTCCGAACGGTGCCGGCAAGTCGACGCTTTTCAACTGCATCACCGGCACCTACAGCGCCGATGAAGGACGCATCTACCTCACCGGTGAGGACGTGACCGACTGGCCGGAACACAAGATCTCACAGCAGGGGCTCGCCCGGATGTTCCAGCAGACCCGAGTCTATCAGAATATGTCGGTGTTCGATAACCTGCTCGCGGCAGGGCAGACAAAATCCAGCGCGCTCTCGAAGCTCCGACCCCCGGACGAGGATACCCGCAAGCGGGCCGACGAACTCCTCGACTACGTCGACCTGGAAGGACTGCGCGACGTGCGAGCGGGGCGGATGAGCTTCGGCCAGCAGAAACTCCTGGAGTTCGGGATGGCCCTGATGACCGACCCCGATATCCTGTTGATGGACGAGCCGGCAGGGGGTATCAACCCTTCGATGATCGAACAGATGCTCGATTACATCCGCGATACGAACACCGAGGAGGAAGTCACGATACTCCTCATCGAACACAATATGGACTTCGTTATGGAAATCGCAGACCGCATCTACGCGCTGGCCCACGGCGAGCGCATCGCCGAGGGCACGCCAGCGGAGATACAGGAGAACGAGCGCGTTCTCGACGCGTACCTCGGGAGGGAGTGAGATGAGCGAATCGGCCGCTACCACGGACCGAGACGGGGACGCGCTGTTGGAGCTGTCGAACGTGACTGCCGGCTACGGCAACACGACGGTACTCCACGAGGTGAGCGTCGCCGTCGAGGAGGGCTCTATCGCCTGTCTCATCGGCCCAAACGGCTCTGGGAAGTCCACGCTTATGAAGAGCGTGTACGGCTTCGCGGATGTGTTCGATGGGACGATCACGTTCGGCGACGAGACGATTACTCACCAGGACCCCCAGACCAGCCTCGCCTCGGGGATGAGCTACGTTCTTCAGTCGGCCAGCGTCTTCCCCGATATGACCGTCCACGAGAATATGCTTATGGGGGGATACATCTTCGACGACGACGAGCGGGCCAACCGCCGCGCAGAGGAGCTCTACGACGAGTTCCCGGTTCTCGGCGATATCCGTCAGCAGAAGGCGGATACGCTGTCAGGGGGTCAGCGCCGGCTACTCGAACTCGCGCGGTCGCTGATGATCGAACCCGAGTTGATGTTGCTCGACGAGCCCTCTATTGGGCTGGAACCGAAATTCATCGACGACGTGTTCGAGCGGATCGAGCAACTGAACGACCTGGGGACGACCATCCTGCTCGTCGAACAGAACGCCGAGAAGGGGCTCTCGGTCGCCGACCGCGGGTTCGTCCTCGCGAGCGGGGAGATCAAGTTCACCGGCACCGGCACCGAACTCCTCAACGACGACGAGGTCGGCCGGCTCTATCTGGGGGGATAACCGATGTATCGAATCCTCGTTCCCGTGGACGATGACGAGGAGCGGACCCGCGCACAGGCAGCCTTCGTCGCCGGACTGCCCGGCACCGACGACGTCGAGGTCGTGGTGACCCACACGCTGACCGACGAGGAAACCGGCGCGCCCGACGAGATGCGGAACGTCGACCGGGTCGACACGGTCCGGCTCGTCCGCGACCGCCTCGAAGAGCGCGGCATCGGCGTCGAACTCGTCGAGGCGCGACACCCGCCCGCAGAGGGCATCCTCGAGATCGCGGCGGAGTTCGACGTCGACC
>JBDGUM010000116.1:0-23269 GCA_042215855.1 Halobellus sp.
GGTACCTCAACGTCCTCGCGTCGGGGAGCGACGGGCGGCGGGCGATGCTCGCGCGCGTCGCTGACACCGACGCGTACGGGGAGACGGCCGTCGCGCTCCGGAAGGCGCTCAACACGGCCACGATGACCGGTAACGTCGACGAGGGGCTCCGTCGGGTCGCTCGCGACACCCCCGCGCAGGACACGCTCGCCCCGTTCCTCCTGAAGTTCCGCGAGCACGCCGAGCAGGGCCCCGACGCGCTCTCGGAGTACCTGGCGATGGAGAGCCGGATGCTCCGGCACCAGCAGGACCGCGATCGCAGCCGCGCGCAGGGCTTCCTCGAACTGCTGGCGGAACTGTTCGTCGTGCTCCTCGTGTTGCCGGCGCTGCTCGTGATCGTGCTCACCGTGATGAGCGTGGTCTCGCCGGCGCTCTCGGCGCCCGTTCGGACGCCGCTCGGCCCGATCACGCTCCGCGCGCTGGCGGTCTACGGGAGCGCGGCCTTCATCGTGCTGGTCGGCCTCGGGACCGCCGGCCTCGTCGCTCGGCTCCGCCCGCCGGACCAGCAGGTCGCCTACGGGCGGCCGGCGACGACGCTCGGCGTCCTCCGGACCGCGACGACGAACCCGGCGAGCGCGGTCGTCGCGTTCGCGCCGCTCGGCGTCGCGGCCTGCGTCGCGTCGCTCCTCCTCGGCGTCGGCGGCGTGGTCTCCGTCCTGGTCGGCTACGTCGGCTTCGCGATTCCTGTCGGGCTCGTCGCCGTCCGCCGCTCCCGGCTCGACGACGGCAAGGACCACGAACTCAAGGACTTCGTCCACGCCATCTCCGGCCACGTCAACCTCGGGCGGCCCTTCTCCGACGCGGTCGAACACGTCGCCCGCGACGTCGACCTCGGGCCGCTGAACCGCGACGTCGCCGACCTCTCGCTGAACCTCCACCTCACGACGCCGACCGATCGGACCGAGACCGATCTCCGGACCGCCGCGCTCGACCGCTTCGTCGACCGCGTCGGGACGCCGATGGCCGAGCAGACGGTCGGACTCGTGATCGGCGCGCTCGACGCCGGCAGCGACACGGGCGTCGTCTTCGAGACGCTCCAGGGCGAGGTCGGGCGGCTCTACCACGAGAAGCGGGCGCTCCGCTCGGCGATGCTCGTCTACGTCGCCGTCGGCTGGACGACCGCGCTGCTCGTGATCGGCATCAGCGTCGCCACGAGCGCGACCGTGTTCACCGGCTTCGATCGCCTCTCGTCGATGTCGTCGCTCTCGGGCGTCGCCGTCGACCCCGCCGGCGTCGACCTCGCGCGCGACCAGTTCCGCGTGTACGTGGCGACGCAGGCGACGATGCTCGCCTCGGGGTGGTTCGCGGGCGTCGCCAGCCGCGGGCGGTACGAGGCGCTCCTGCACTCGGGCTGTCTGGTCGCGATCTGCCACCTCGTGTTCGCCGGGACGGGGTTGGTGTGAGCGCGCGCTCGTCCGCCCCCGACAGGGCGCAGACGGCGGTCGTCGGCGTCGCGATCCTGCTCGGCCTCACCGTGCTGGCGGTCGCGGGCCTCTCCGCCGCCGCGGGCTCGATCGTCGAGGGGGGCGCCGCCTCCGCGGCCGCGACCCGGGTCGCCGACGACCTCGAGACCGCGCTCGGACCGGCGTCCGGCCCGCGCGCGACGACGCTCGAACTGGGCGCGGGCTCCGTCCGGGTCGTGAACCGCTCGGTGTGGCTCTTCGACGAGGGCGGCGTCGTCTGGGCCGGCCACGCCGGCGCGGTGGTCTACGCCGACGGCGGCCACCGCGTCACGGGCTTCGCCGGCGCGGTCGTCCACCGCGACGACCGCGGGAGCCGCCTCCTCGCACCGAGTCGGCTCGCGCCTGCGAACGGGACGCTCTACCTCGGCGTGCCGGTGCTGAACGCCAGCGGCGCCGACGGCGTCGCGACCGGCGGCCACCGGATCGACGTCACGCTCCGCAGCGACGCGCGGGCCCGACGGTTCGACCTCCCGCGCGGGCGCTACCGCGTCGGCTTCGAGACCGAGCACCCGGGCGCGTGGGAGCGTCACCTCCGCGAGCGCGGGGCGACCACGACCCGCCGCGACGTCGACGGCGACGGAACCCCGAGCGTCGTCGCCGCGTTCGACGCGCCGCGGACCGTCCACCTGATCGTCCACGACGTCCGGCTCAGAGTGGGTGTGGGGCGATGACCGGGCGCCGGATCCGGCGAGTGCGCCGCTCGACCCCTTCGCCGTCCTGCCCTGCCCGGGCCACCGACCGCGCGCTCTCGCCCGTCGTCGGCAAGACGCTCGAACTCGGGGTCGGCGTGCTGTTCGTGGCGCTCCTGACCGCGACGTTCTTCGGCGGCCTCGTCCCGGAGTACCGGGTCGCCGTCGGCGACGAACTGGGCGATCGAGCGCTCGTCGCGGGCGCCGACCGGATCGAGACTGCCGTTCCCTCCGTGGAGTTCGTCGACGTCGAGCGGAGCGTGGCCGTCCGCCTGCCGCCGACGATTCGGGGCGATCCGTACCGTGTCGTCGCCGAGGATGCGGACGCCCCGGCGCTCCGACTCGTCCACCCCGACCGCTCGATCGGCGGCCGCGTGCGGCTCGCGGTCCCGGGCGGGACGTCGGTCTCCGGTGCCTGGACGAGCTCGTCGCCGTCGCGCGTCCTCGTCTCGGTGAGCGACCGGACGCTCTCGGTCCGTCTCGTCGACGCCGATCCCGAACCTGCCACGGACGGTGAGGTCCCGTGACCGACCGCGGCCAGGCGACGCTTATCGGCTTCGCCGTCGCGGCAGTCGTCGTGACCACCGTCACCGTCGGCGGCGTCGCGCTCGCGAACGACGCCCTCGCCGACGCCGACCGGGATCCCGCGGGGACCCACGCCGCGGAGCGACTCGCCGCGTATCTCGTCGCGAGCGACGCCGCGCACACGCGCGGCCCGAACGTCCTCCGTGCGGCGGCCGTCGCGAACCTCACGTTCGCCGAGGTCGACGCCGCGGTGCCGCCCGTCCGGGGCCGCGCCGTCCGGGTCTCGCTCGGCGGCGACGTGCTCGTGGCGCGAGGGACCCTCGCGGATTGGCCCGCTCCCCGGCGCTCCGTCGCCGAAACGCGGATCGCCCGCCGCGTCCGCGTGGAACGCGACGAGCCTCGCACCGAGCAGATCACCCTCGGGACTACGCGAGCGATCACCCTCGACGACCACACCGGGCGGGCCGCGGTGACGATCGACCCCGCACCGGGAGCGGTCGTCACGACGGTCCGCGCCGGCGGTGGCGTCGTCCTCCACGATCCCGACGGTCTCGACGGCCGGTACGAGGTCTCGCTTCCACCGGTGCATCCGATCGAAGTGCGGTTCGAAGTCCGGAGCTCGTCGCCTCTCGATGGCCCGAGCACCGCGGCCGTCACCTGGACGGCGCCCACCGGACGGACCGAGCGGCTGGAGGTGATCGTCGGTGACTGATCGGGCCGATCGCGCTCAGCTCGCGACGTCGCTCGTCGAGGCGGTCGTCGGCGCGCTGCTGGTGCTGGCCGTCGTCGCCGGGTTCCTCTGGGTGCCCGTCGACGGCGGGACCGATCCCCGCGCGACGCGGCTCGCCGAGGACGCCCTGGCCGTTCTGTACGCGGAGCCACCGGCGGGAACGGGTCACAGCCGGCTGACGGCGGCGTGCCGGTCCGAGGCGGCGTTCGCGACCGAACGCGACCCGCTGGCGACGCGGCTGGGAGCGGTCCTGCCGGCGGGCGCGTTCGGACGGCTCGAGACGCCACACGGCGCCGTCGGGCCGCCGGTCCCGGACGCTGCCGCTGCCGGGGACGCCGGGCGGGCGACGCTCGAGACCGGCCGCTGTGCGGTCACGCTCCGGGTGTGGTTCCCGTGAGGCCGCTCGTCGGTCCTCCGGACGACCGCGGGCAGGTCGTCCTCGTCGCGGCCGCGGTCGTCGCGGTCGCGCTCCTCGCGATGACCGCCGCGTACGCGCAACTGGGCTACGACGGCGATCGCCGGGCCGACGCGGACGTCGAGGTGGCGTCGCTGTCGGAACTCGAGCGGGGCCTCGGGGCGTCCGTCCGAGCGGCGGCGACGGACGCGACGTCCGGGACCGACGGGGGCGCTCGCTGGCGTGACCGTCGGGCCGTCGCCGCCGCGATCACCGAGGACGTCGCCGCCGACGCCGCCCGGCTCGAACGCGCGCACGCCGCCCGGAGTCGGTCGCTGACCGTCGCGTTCGACGACGCGACGGCGACAGCGTGGGCTCGCGAGGAGTGCCCCGGCGGGCGCGGCCGCGAGTTCGGTCCGTGTCGCGCCGTCGGCGGCGTCGTCGTCCAGGAGCGCGCGGGGACCGCCTCGCCCGTCGCGGTCGCGCTCCGCGTCCGAATCGTCTCCCCGGTCGAGACGACGCGCGCGACGTTCGTGGTCCGTGCGTAGCTCCCGCTCCGCCGACGAATCATTTTAGAATAGTTACACGATCGCCAGTCACGCCGGGGCGTTCCGGCGGAGTCAACCGTTTCTCGACTCCTCGCCGGACTGGTGGTTTGATGTGGGATGCCCCCTACGGAACGAGGTGACGTAGCTACGTATGGCGTGGGAACTCACCGCGATCTCGATGCTCGGGTTCGTCGCGGTCGCCGTTCACGCGGCGATCGTCGCCGTCGGGTGGCGATACCGTGAGTCCCGATGCGGCACCGAGCTCGCGGCCCTCCACGTCCTCGTCGGCCTCTCGGCGCTGGCGTACTCGATCCAGCTCGGCTTCGACTCGGTGGCGGCCCAGCGGCACTGGTGGCAGCTCGCCTTCGCGCTGTCGACGGGCGTGCCGATCCTGTGGCTGCTCGTCGTCGTCCAGTACGTCAGCCGCTCGCAGTGGTTGACGCGCCGCCGCGCGGCGCTCCTGGCGCTCGAGCCGATCGCGATCGTCCTCGCGACGGCCACCAACCCCGCACACCACCTCGTCTGGTCGATCCCGACCAGGGGAGCCGTCGCCGACTCGACCGTGCAGGTCGCCTTCGGCCCGCTCTACTACTTCCACGTCGCCTTCGCCTACACCGCGGTCACGATCGGGATGGGGCTCATTCTGCTGGTCGGGATCCGGATGTCGCTGCTCTACTGGAAGCAGGTCGCCGTCCTCTCGATCGCGCCGCTGCCGCCGTTCCTCACGCATATGGCGTTCGTGTTCGGGATGAGCCCGATCCCGGGGGTGGATCTGACGTCGTTCTCCTTCACGATCTCCGGGATCCTCGTGGTGCTCGGCCTGTACCAGTTCGACCTGCTCGAACGGGAGCCCGTCGCCCGCCGCCGCGCCTTCGAGGCGATGGGTGACGGGCTCATCGTGCTCGACTCCGACCGCGTCGTCGTCGAGGCGGACGACACCGCCAGGCGGGTCGTCGACCCACCACCTACTCCCGGCGACCACGTCGGCGACGTGTTCCCCGAGCACGCCTTCGAGGACCTCCACGGGACCACGGTCGCGGACGACCGGAACCGAGCGTACGACATCCGCCTCTCGACGCTGTCGGACGAGCGCGGCGACGAGGTGGGGTACGCGCTGGCGCTCCGCGACGTCACCGGGCGACACCGGTACGAACAGCGGCTCGAGGTGGCGAACCGGATCCTCCGCCACAACCTCCGCAACGACATGAACGTCGTGCGCGGCTACGCCGACATCGTCGCGTCCGGCTCGACCGACGACGCCGAGAGCGCGGCCGCGTCCATCCTCAGCCGGACGGACGACCTCCTGACGGTCAGCGACAAGGCCCGGAAGGTCTCCGAACTCGAAGACACCCACTCTCGGAGCCCCACGATCCACGACGTGAGCGAGATCGTCGCCAGCGCCGTCCGCCGGGGCGCCCGGTCTCACCCCGAGGTCGACATCGACTTCGACGGCGACACCCACGCCCGCGCGGCGCTCACCGACGCCTACTCGATCGCCACCGCGACGGAGGAACTGATCGAACTCCTGGTCGCGCAGGCCGACTCCCGAGAGCTGCGGATCCGCGTCAGCGTCGCGAGCGACGAGGCCGACGACGCGGTCGAGGTCCGCTTCGCGTCGAGCGGCGACGGCATCCCGGCCGTCGAGCGGCGGGCCCTCGACGCGGGCTCGGAGACGCCGCTCCAGCACGCCGAGGGCCTCGGCCTGTGGCTCGCCTACTGGTGCGTGATCGAAAACGGGGGCGACCTCCGGTTCCCCGACGGACCGGACGGTGCGGGTGGACCGGGCGGTGCCGACCCGACGCCGACGGACGGCTCCGACGGCCTACGCCCGGTCGTGACGATCCGCCTCTCCGTGCCCGAGGGGTGAGCGTTGCCCCTTCGTCTGAACGGACCCCGTCTCTCGACCAAACCGAAACCGATTAAACGCGTCACCGTCCTACTCTCTGCTGGAGCCGAGGTAGCCTAGCCTGGCCAAGGCGGTAGATTCGAAATCTACTGTCCATTCGGACACGTGAGTTCAAATCTCACCCTCGGCGCTTCTCCCGATCCGACCCTCCAGCGGTGCGCTCGTGCGCCGCGTCTCGGACCTTTCGACCGTCGGTCAGCGAGGCCGACGCTGTCGTCCAGTTTCACTTTCACTGCGCTAGGCTGACTTACATACAGAATCCCGCCGAAGTGAGGGTATGCACGCAACGGCGATCGAAGAGCCGACGACCGAGCGCACCCGACGAACGCGGCGCATCGACGTGACCGACGTCGAGACGGCCCGCGTCACCGAGTACGCGGCGACCAGAGAGGACGTCCGCTTCGAGCGGCGCGGCGGCTGGACGTACCTCGTCGAAGAGCGGTAGTCGGTGTCGCGGGCGCGTCGAGCGCCCCGACCGGGATCGGACGCCCGCTACGCCCCCGCTTCGTCGCCGTCGAGCGCGGCCTGTTCGCCGTTCGAGCCCCGACCGTCCCCGTCCGCGGTGTCGCCGTCGCCGACGCGCCAGGCCCGGCGGCCGATCAGGTACGCGTCGGCGTCCGAGCGGTCGTCGGGGTTGGCGGTCCGGATCCACACCGTCGACTCCCCCTGCGCCGTGAGACCGGCCGCCCACGCCTCGGCGTCCGCGCGGCCGTCGAAGCGATGGCGGCTCCCCGACTGCTGGATCAGCCGTCCGACCGCGCCGTTCGTCCGGCGGGCCGAGGGCTTCACGTCGACGACGTACTCGCTCACGCCCGTCGCTACGGGGTGGTGTCACTTCATCGTGCGGGCGGAAACCCCGGGGACGACCGGCGGTCAGTCGTCCGCCAGCGTCGCGTCTTCCGGCCCGGCGCCGGTTCCCTGCGCGTCGGTCGCGAGCAGCCGATCGAGCGCCTCGACCATCGCCTCGACGCTGCAGCGGGTGATGTCCGAGTCGGAGGTCGCGACCGTCACCGTCCGGTCGCCCTTCGACATCTCCACCTCGACGGTGACGACGGCGTCGGTGCCGCCGGTGATCGCGTCGACGTGGTAGGACTCCAACTGCGCGTCGGCCTCGGCGCCGAGCGCGGCCCGGACGGCCTCGACGGCCGCGTCGACCGGGCCGCTCCCGGTGCCGGAGGCGACGCGCTCCTCGGTGCCGACCCGCAGCCGGACCGAGGCGGTCGGCGTCCCGCCGCCCGAGGCGGCCGTGAGGTCCAGTAGCTCGACGTGGCGGTCGCGTTCCCGACCCTGGACGTCCTCGGCGATCGCCAGCAGGTCGGCGTCGGTGACGCGCTTGTCGCGGTCGCCGAGGCGCTTCACCCGCTCGACGACGTCCGCGAGTTCCTCCTCGCTCACGTCGACGCCGTGCTCGTCGAGCGCGGCGCGGACGCCCGCCCGCCCGGCGTGTTTGCCCAGGACGAGCCGCCGTTCGCGGCCCACCATCTCGGGTGGGTAGGGCTCGTACATCGTGTCGTCCTTGAGCGTCCCGTCGGTGTGGATGCCGCTCTCGTGAGTGAAGGCGTTCTCGCCCACGACCGCCTTGTTCGGCGGCAGCGGGACGCCCGTCGCGTGGGAGACCTGCTGGGCGAGCTCGTACACCTGTTCGAGGTCCATCGTCTCGACGCCGTAGCCGTGGGCCAGGGCGATGGCCACCTCCTCGAGGGCGACGTTGCCGGCGCGCTCCCCGATGCCGTTGATCGTGCCGTGGACGAGGTCCGCGCCGGCCGCGAGGCTGGCCCAGACGTTCGTCATCCCCAGCCCGAGGTCGTCGTGGGTGTGGGTCGACACCGGGCCGAGGTCGGCCAGCCGGGAGACGTACTCGTAGGTCGTCTCCGGCGTGGCGTGGCCGACGGTGTCGGCGTAACACGACCGGTCCGCGCCGGCGTCGAGGGCTTCCTCCATCAGGCGCTCGAGGAAGTCCAGGTCGGCCCGGGAGCCGTCCTCGCCGATGACCTCGACCCAGAGGCCGTGGTCCTTGGCGTAGGCGACCAGCTCGCCCGTGTTCTGCACGACCTCGTCGTGGGTGGTGCCGACCTTCCGCTCGACGTGCTTGTCGCTGGCGGGGACCACGATCGTCACCCCGTCGACCCCGCAGTCCAGGGCGAGGTCGACGTCCTTCTGCACGCCGCGGGCGAAGCTCGTCACCGTCGCGTCGAGGTCGAGCGCGGTCACCTGGCGGATGGTCTCGCGCTCGCCCTCGCCGGTGCAGGCGCTGCCGGCCTCGATGTACTCGATGCCGGCCCGGTCGAGCGACCGGGCGATGTCGGCCTTCTCGTCCGGCGTGAGCGAGACACCCGGGGCTTGTTCGCCGTCTCGAAGCGTCGTGTCTAACAGCTGTACGGAGTCGTCAGAATCCACGGTGGATGCGAGGGGGTTGTCGGGGTTACCCCCGAATAAATCGACCACGAGTCATGTGCTCACACGGACTGTGTTCGCGCAACTACTTAAACTGCGCCTTCTCGACAAGAAGGCCCGACTCGCCGGCGGGGCTATTCCTCGACGAGCCGGACCGCGTCGCCCGGTTCGACGCCGTCCGCGGCCCCCGCCGGCAGTTCGATCACCCTGTCCGCGGTGCCGACGCCCATCCCCCGCCACGCGCGGAGGCGTTCCTTCTTCACGACCTCGTCGCCGACGAGCCACAGCGCGTCGAGGTCGAAGGGGACGAAGAGCATGTGCAGGTCGCGGTCGTCGGCCTCGTCGAACTCGAAGACCATCGCGTAGTCGTCGGGGACCGACCGCCGGAACATCAGCCCGCGGGCCCGCGAGAGGAACGTGTCGACCACCTCGACGTCGCTCGCGAGCGTCCGTCGCTCCCCCTCGCGCCGGTGTTCGAGTCGCACAGGCGTCGGTCTGCGGCCGCCCGCATAAATCGTCCGGGTGCGTCGCTCCGTCGTCGCTCGACGCTCTCGATCCACCGGCGGATTCAACTGCGCGGAAGTCGCAGCCGAGGGTATGCGGGAGACGCCCACGGGCACGCCGGTCGGCGTCGACGACCCCTACGAACACGCCGGCGTCTGCGACCACCTCACCGACGACGGTCGGTGCCGCTTCGCGCTGACCCGCGCGGGCGACGACCCCGCGTTCGCGGCCGCGCGCCGCCGCGCGGACTACGACTGCGTCGCGGCCGCCGACGCCGAATTCCGGGACTGCCCGCACTACCGCTCGACCACCGACGGCCGCGAGTGCGTCCGCTGCGGCCTCGAGTCGGTTCGGATCGCCCACGACGACTCCCGGCCGCTGCTGGAGGAGCATCACCTCTCGTACGGGAGTGCGATCGAGGGGAGCGCCGGAAGCGATGGCAGCGGCGGGAGCGCGGGTGACGAGGGCGGCGCCGACGAGCCGAGCCACGAGATCACGGTCGCGCTCTGCCGGTGGTGCCACGCCAAGGTCCACCGCTCCTTCGCCCGGATCGACGACGACGCCGCGCCCGACCCGGAGGCCGTCGCCGCCCGCGAGGAGCGCCGCGCGAAGGAGCAGTCGGAGTTCGGCTTCTCGACCGCGCGCGAGCGCCTGGACGGCGAGGACGGAGGGTAACTATGAGAGCACGACAACCTGCATCAGGGAACGAGCACGACCGGCACGTCCCGCTCCTCCAGGATCCGTGCCGGAGTGCTCCCCGAGAACGCGGCGTCGTCGAAGGACTCGTCCTCGTATCCCATCACGACCGTGTCGACGCTCTCGGACCCGACGATGTCGAGGATCTCCTCCCGAAGCGCCGCCATCGATTCGACGTCGGTCACCGAGTGTTGGCGTATCTCCGCGTCGACGCCCCGTTCAGCCGCCATCGAGCGGATCTCGGCCACGCCGAGGTTCTCCTCGAGGCTGATCGTCTCCGCCGAGAGTTCGACCGCCGTGACCCGGAGGTCGTCGCGGCCGCCGAACACGTCGAACGTGTACCGGACGGCCCGCTCGCTCGCCGGGGAGACGCCGAACGCGCTCTGTGGGACGCGGCTCTCGACCGGAACGATGTCGAACGGTAACAGCAGGTGCATACGGGCCGGTAACGGCCGTGTGCCTGTTAGATCTTAGCACGGTTCTCGGATCGTGGGAGCGGTGTCTTCCTTGCCTCGGCCGCTTCGAGCGCAGACCGGGCGCTTTTTGGCTCCCTTCGGTGTATTGCCCTCAACTGATGACTCGCATCGTCGTCATCGACAACCACGGTCAGTTCACGCACTTAGAGCGCCGCGCGCTCCGCGATCTCGACGTCGACGTCGAACTCCGGGACAACACCACCCCGCCCGAGGAGCTCGACGCCGACGGGCTGGTCCTCTCGGGCGGCCCGGACATGGACCGCATCGGCAACTGCCCCGAGTACATCGACCTCGACGTCCCGGTCTTCGGCATCTGCCTGGGGATGCAGATCCTCGCGGCGGAGTTAGGAGGGAGGGTCGGCTCCGGCGACTACGGCGGCTACGCCGACGTCGACGTCGACATCCTCGACGGCGGCGATCCGCTCGTGGGTTCGCTCGCGCCCCGGACGCGCGTGTGGGCCAGCCACGCCGACGAGGTGAAGGAGGTCCCCGAGGGCTTCACCCACACCGCGACCTCCGACGTCTGCGACGTCGAGGCGATGAGCGACCCCGACCGCGACCTCTACGGCGTCCAGTGGCACCCCGAGGTCGCCCACACCGAACGCGGGGAGGAAGTCTTCCGCAACTTCGTCTCCATCTGCGAGTAGCCCGCGGTTCGAGACGGCTCCGGTCGTCGACTCTCTCACCAATGACATCCACACAAAGCGATCTCGCCGACCTCTCGCGCTTCATCTTCCGGGCCCCGAGTTGGTACACCAGCCTCGCCTTCGCCCTCCTGATCGCGGCCGTCGCCGGCGTCGCCGCTTTCGACTCCGGCACGTACGCCCGCACCTGGCGCGGCCTGTTCTTCATCGGTCGCGACGCCTGGGAGGGCATCTTCTTCATCGGCGTGCCGACGGTCATCGCCGCCTTCGGCACGACCGGCGTCGACCGCCTCGTTGGCGGCAAGCTCACGCACAACCGCTCGTCGCTCCTGGCGCTGATCTCGGAGATCATCGTCGTCGCCATCGTCACCGTCGCCGCGATCGTCTCGGTGTTCACCGGTCTCAAACAGGGGTTCGTCTTCGACGCCCTGATCGTCGCGCTCGCGTCCGTGTTCGCCCTCCGCCTCCTGGTCGTGATGGCGGTCTCGCGCTCCTCGCTGCTCGTCGCGGCCATTCCCGCGAGCCTCCAGACCGCGGCCGCGGCGGTGCTGCTCTTCGTCTACAGCGGCACCATCCGGTACCTCTCCGTGGGCGGGCCGATCCTCGACGTCTACCTGATGCCGTACCTGGCGCAGTCGGCCGACGCGCCCGCCGAACTGTCTGTCATCTCCGCGAAGCACTTCCTCCTGCTGGGGGTCACCTGCGTCCTCTACGCCCTGTCGGTCTACGCCTTCGTCGTCGCGGTCGATCGTCCCTGGCGACGCAGCCTGGGCGTCTCGCTGCTCGATTTCCTCCGGGGGTTCGTCGGCCACGTCGCCGAGGGGTCCCAGGAACTGGAGGAGTTCTTCCAGCAGCTCGGCGAGCAGGCGATCGTCCCCGTCTCGGTGCTGTCGTTCCGGACGGTGGACGGCGGGAACGACGACGCGGGCGAGACCGCGGCCGACGGCGGCACCTCCGAAAAAGCGCGCTTCGTCCTGCCGATGATCCACCCCGGTCCGATGGGCGAGATCGGCGGCGGGAACTTCCCCGAGCGCGTCGCCGCCGACTGCTCGGCGCTCGTCTTCCCGCCGCACGCGACCGCCGGCCACGACTTCAACCTCGTGACCGAGCGCGAGGTCGACACCATCCTCGACGCCGCGCGCTCGGCCGCCGACCGGGTCACCTACTCGCCGGAGGCCTCGCCGAGCGTCCGCGTGCAGTCCGGCGAGGCCTCGATGCTCGGGCAGGCCTTCGGCGACGACGCGCTCCTGGTCTCCACGTACGCGCCCGGCTACGCCGACGACGTCGAGTACGGCGTCGGCCTCTCGGCCGCCGCGGAGGCCCGCACTGGGGGACTCGACGACGTGATGCTCGTCGACGCGCACAACTCCAACGACGGCCTCTCGGGCCCGGACCTGGGCCACGTCACCCCCGGCTCCCAGCGCGCCTTCGACATGATCGGCGCCGCCGGGATCTCCGGCCAGCGCCTCTCGACGGCCGACCGGGGCGACCTCGAACTCGGCGTCGCCTGGGACGGGACGCCCTGGGAGCCGACGGACGGGATCGGTCCCCTGGGCGTCCGGGTCGCCGTCACCGCCGTCGACGGGGCCGAGACCGCGTACGTCCTCGTCGACGGCAACAACATGGAGCCGGGCCTCCGCGGCGAACTCGTCGACGCCCTGGTGGAGGAGGGCCCGGTCGACGCCGCCGAGGTGATGACGACCGACACCCACATCGTCAACACCGTCGAGGCGGACAACCAGGTCGGCGCGGCGATCGACTGGGACGAGCTCCGGGACCTGGTCTGCGGGCTGGTCGACGAGGCGCGCGCCGACGTCGAACCCGTCGAGGCCGGCATCGGGGTCGAGCGCGCCGAGGTCACGGTCTTCGGAAACGACCGGACCGAAACGTTAGCCAGCCACGCCAACGCGGTCGTCGCGATGGGCGGCGCGTTCGCGCTGTCGGTGATCCTCGCGGCCGTGGCGGTCAGCGTGCTGATCTTCCTGTTCGCGTAGAAGACGTTCGCGTCGCGGTCGGGGCGCCGACTTCGGCGTCGGCTACGCCGCGTCGTCGCTCTCGCCGAACAGTTCGTCGACGGCGTCCCGGGCCGCGAGCGCGGCCTCGTCGGCGACCGCCTCCGCGTTCTCCTCGGCGTCGTCGGGCGCGTTGACGTACACGTCGACGTCGAGGACGCCCTCCTCGAACGTCACGGTCACGTCGAAGTCGGTGAGCTCCGACTGCTTGTAGTGGGCGAGAATCACGCCCTCGGCGGCCTCGGCCGCCGTCTGGACGACCTCCTCGTCGGTGGGCATCGGCTTACGCGCCGCCGGCGCCGCCGGGACCCATCGGGCCGCCGCCCGCGCCGCCCGCGCCGCCAGCGCCGCCCTGGAGCATCTGCTGGAGCTCCTGCTGGAGGTCCTCGAACTGCTCCTGGACGCGCTCTTCCTGCTTCGTCAGCTGCTCGACGCGGATCTCGAGGCTGTCCACCTTGTCCTCGAGTTCCTCGTGGGCCTCGTCGTACTCGGTCTCGACGAGCAGCTCGCCGACCTCGCGGTACATCGTGGTGTCCTCGTCGATGTCCTCGAGCGCCTCGAGCGCCGTCTGGGACTCGTTGAGCGTCGACTCCGCCTGTTCCTTCTGGGCAGCCACCTTCTGGGCCGTCTCCTGAAGGTCCTGCAGTTCCTCGAGTTTCTCCTGTGCTTCCGGCGGCAGATTGCCCTGCATACCCGGAGCGACGGGACGCTGACTGAAAAAGGCCCGTATTCTCCGCGCGGCCGCCGGACGGCGGCTACGACCGCTCGGCCGTCCGGGCGTCGGGCGAGCGCTCCGCGTCGTCGGCGACGTCCTCCGCGACGTCGACGAGGCGGACCCAGGTGTTGAGCCCCGCGCGCAGCGCGACCAGATCGGCGGCCGCGACGTCGACGCCCACGACGCGGCCGTCCCGGGTCACCTCGGCCCGCGATCGGTCGTCGGCGATCTCGCCGACCTCGACGCCGACGCTCTCGGCGACGATCCGGGCGCGCCGCTCGTCGTCGTACTCGAAGTCGATCGCGGCCGCGTGTTCGGTCCCCCGTTCGGGAACCGGCCGGTCCGACATCGGCGAGAAACAGCTATTCGACCGGGACTTCCTTCACGTCCGGCGCGCGCTCCTTCAGGAGGACGCGGTGCCCGCAGTACGGACAGCGGACGCCGCCGTACTCGTCCAGTTCGACGTCGCGCTTGCACCGGGAACACTTGTAGCTCATCGTTGGGTGGGTTGGGGTGAGGGGTGTTGGGCCTTTCGCGTTTCGGGACCGGTCACTCTTCGTCGTCGCCGGAGAGGGCGGCGCGGATCGAGCGGCGGACCTGCTTCCCGCCGGGGGTCTGCGGGCGGTAGGTGCCGCCGGTGAAGACCTCGCCGGTCTCCTCGTTCTTCCAGATGCCGGGCTCGACTCGGGTGACGTCGTCGTCGTCGACCGTCGCGTCCCGCATCTCCGCTTCGATCTCCTTCACGCGCCGGCGGGCGACCCGCCCGTAGCGCGCACCGAAGCGACCGGCACTGCCGGTCGTTCGCGCCTTGTTTTCGGCCATAGTACCGCGTCCTACCTCCGGCGTCGGGATAAACCCTGCGAGATGCGGCCGTCGCGGTCCGGTTCCGCCGATCACCGGTACGAGACGAGAGCAATCAGCATCAGACCGTCTCCAGCAGGTGATCGAACGCGTCCGACCCCGGATGGAAGTGCGCGTACGTCCCGAGCGTCCGGTACTCGGTGAGGCCGTCGCTCGCGCCGTCGACGCCGGCGCCGCGGACCATCTCGAAGGCGAACCGCGCGTCCGGCGCGGCAGCCGCCGAGGAGTAGTGGAACTCGTGGCCGCGCAGCGTCTCGCCCCGCGGCGCGATCAGCGAGTCCCGCCGCGCTCGGACGCCGACGTGGTCCAGTCCCACGAGGCGGTCGCGCGTCCGGGTCTCGACGGGGAGCACGCCGGCCATCTCGTAGTCGCCGTCGTCGGTCGACAGCGACTCGCCCAGCACCATCATCCCGCCGCACTCGCCGAAGACGGGGAGCCCCTCGGCGGCGCGGTCGCCGAGTTCGGCGAGCGTCGGCGACGCGGCGAGCGTCGCGGCGTGCCGCTCGGGATACCCGCCCGGGAGGTAGACGGCGTCGCAGTCGGGGACGGGATCGCCCGCGAGCGGCGAGAAGGGCTCGACGGTCCCTCGATCGGCGAGCCGAGCGCGGGTGCTCGGGTAGACGAACCGGAAGGCGTCGTCGGCCGCGACCGCGACTCGTGCGCCCGTCTCGTCGGCCGCGCGGAGCGAGGGCGTCGTGTCGAGATTCGGCGGGCGGGCGACGTCGCGGATCCGATCCGCGCGGATCCCCCTGGCCGCGCCGTCGAGCGCCTCCTCGGATACCGGCGACCCGTCGCCGAAGTGCAGCCCGAGATGGCGACTCGGGAGCTCCAGCCCGTCGAGCGGCGGCGTCCGGCCCACGTAGCGCAGGCCCGCGACCGCGTCGCGGATGCCGCGCTCGTGGCGGCCGCCTCGCGCGCGCGCAGCGAGCAGCCCCACGACGTCGACGTCGTAGTCCGCGCGGTCGGCGTACTGCTGGAAGCCGAGCGCCGTGGCGGCGACGCTCTCGATCCCCGCCGAGGCGTCGACGACCAGGACCACCGGCAGGTCGAGCGCCGCGGCGACGGCGGCGGTGCTCACGTCGCCGTCGTAGAGGCCCATCATCCCCTCGACGACGCAGACGTCGCCGTCGTCGGCCCCGCGGGCGTACGCGCGCCTGATTCCGGTCTCGCCGGCGAGCCACGGATCGAGCGTCCGGGAGGGGCGGCCGAGGACGGCGGCGTGGTGACTCGGGTCGATGAAGTCCGGGCCGGCCTTGGCCGCGACCGGCGTCTCGCCGGCGCGTTCGAGCGCGCGGCAGACCGCCAGCGTCGCGACGGTCTTGCCCACGCCGGAGGCCGTCCCCGCGAGCACCACGCCGGGAAGGTCGGAGGGCACCGCGTCGGTCGGCATTGCTCCCCACTCCGCGGCGCCGTCTGTTAAGTCAACCGCCCCCGCTATCGCCGCTGATACTCCCGACCGCCGCGCGCCGGTCCGTCACCACGCCGTACGCGGCGTCCTCTACCGACTCCGGCGGTTCTTCCCCCTGGTAGCGGGAGTCCAGCGCCGCGAGCAGCGCGTCGCGGACGCAGGCCCGCGCCGCGGATCCGACCGCCGTCGCGCTCCCGGAGAACGCGGCCCGCTCGCCCGCGGGATCGCAGGCGGCGAGCACGGCGTCGGAGGTCGTCCCCGGGAAGCCCGTGCGGGCGAGGAGCGTCGCCGCCTTCGCCTCGGCCGCGACCGCGACGAGGTTCGCGAGGGCGCCCGGCGCGAGCGAGCGGGTCGTCCCGACCACGACGTTGACGGTGCCGGTCCGGCGCCCGTCTTCGTCGTCGCCGGGCCGGTCTTCGTCGTCGCCCCCGACGGGCACCGGGAGCCCGGCGGGGTTGCTCAGCCCGGCCGTGACGACTGCCTCGACGGGTCCCAGCCGTGCGCGGCGGGCGTGACGCATCGAGACGCCGGTGAGGAGCGCGGGGGCGGCCTCGGCCTCGCCGTCCGCGTCGGACTCGGGGGCTGCCGCGTCCGCGAAGCCCGCTTCCCGGCGCCGACGCGCGACGTACGCTCCGATTTCGACGTCGTCCCACCCCTCCGGCACCGAGACGAGGTACGCCGCGTCCGCCCGCGACTCCCCGCCGTCGTGGCCCGTCGAGAGCCACCGCGTGCCGGGGCGTCGCAGGCGACAGACCCCCTCGCGGACCGTCGCCTCGAACGTCGGATCGGCATCGACGTCGGGAGTCCGACCGCTCATCGGTCGTCGAGCAGCGCGTCGAGGAGGCGGTCGTTCTCGTGCGGACGGCGGATCGCCACTCGAACGTGGGAGTTCAGTCGGGGGAACGTCCGGCCGTCCCTGACTGCGACGCCGCCCTCGCGTGCCCGTTCGATCACGCAGTCGACCGACTCGTCGCCCACCTCGAGCAGGAGAAACGGCGCGTCCGAGGGGAACACGTCGTACTCGCTCGACAGCGCCTCGCGCAACCGCTCGCGCTCGCTCGCGACCCGCTCGCGCGTGCGCTCGACGAACGCGGTCCGTCGGAGGCAGTGGGCCCCCACCGCCGCCGCGGGCGTCGAGAGTCCCCAGGCCGGCCGCGCGGCGCGGAGGCGCTCGCCCAGGTCGCCGGTCGCGGCGGCGAAGCCCGCGCGGATCCCCGGCAGGCCGAACATCTTGGTCAGCGAGCGCGCGACGATCACTCCGTCCCGGCCCGCGAGGCTCGTCGCGTCGGTGAAGTCCAGGAACGCCTCGTCGGCGACGAGCGGAACCGCCGCGGCGCGACAGTCGGACAGGAACGATCGGAGCGCGTCCGGATCGGGGAGTTCGCCGGTCGGATTGTTCGGCGTGCAGACCACCGCCGCATCGACCTCTCCGGGGTCGGCGTCGAGGAGGTCGTCGTGGGCGACGCCGACCGGATCGGCGCCCTGGAGCCTGATCTCGCGGGCGTACTCGCCGAAGCTCGGCTCGGGCACGAGCACCCGGTCGCCGGGGGCGACGGTGACGCCGAACGCCAGGCGGAGCGCGGCGAGACCGCCGGCCGTCGGGACGATATGTTCGAAGTCGCAGCCGACGTAGTCGGCTGCCGCTTCGCGATAGTCGGGGTGGTCGTCGGCGTAGCGCGTCGCGTCCGCGAGCGCGGCCTCGTAGACGTCGCTGACGCCTTCGGGTCGCCGTGGATTCGTGTTGGCGCTGAAATCCAGGAGCGCCGCGTCGTCGCTTCCGCCGTGGGGCACGCGGTCGACGTCGGCGACGCTGTCGGGGTCCATCGCCGTCAGTCACCCCGCTCTCGCTGCCGCTCCCGATCGGTGACCCGGTCGAGCACGTCGAGCGTCGTCTCCGACACCTCGTCGAGCCGGCCCGCCTCGTCGGCGAGCGCGAGCGCGCCGCCCATCACGGCGCCCTCCTTGGCGACGCCGTCGGCGAAGGCCGACAGCGGGCCCGCCTCCGGCGCGTCGAATCCCGGGTCGGAGACGACGAGGTCGAGGTCGAAGTCGGCGGCGGCCGATTCGAGCTCCGGGACGTCGCTCGCGAGGTACGTCGTCGTCGCGAGCGTCGCGGGCCGCGGGACCCCGGCGTGCCGGACGAGCGCCGCGACCGCGAGCATCTGGGTCCCGCCGCCGAGGACGACCTCGGTGCCGGATTCGAGCGCGCCCGCGACGAGGCCCGACGCGACCGCGAGCACCGGATCGCCGACGAATCGGGCCGCGAGTTCGGGGGTGTGGGCGGCCTGGCCGGGTTCGATGTCCGACGCCGCGAGGGCATCGGAGACGACCTCGCGCTTCAGGTCGAGCGGGTTCTCCGGCAGCGACGAGGAGGTCTCGATGCCGTCCTCGCCGAGCGCCCGCAGGACGGCCATCGCCGTGGTCGTCCCGCCGGGGATGGTCTCGCCGACGACGACGCGGTCGTCGGGGAGCGACCGCCCGAACTCCCGAGCCGCGGTGAAGGCGCCGGGCGCCGTCCCGACGGGGTCGGCCTCGCGGATGTCGCGGCCGGGCTTTGCGCCGACCGAGACCGTCGGCGCGCCGGTCGGGCGGGCGAGTCCGCCGTCGACGACCGTGACGTCGAAGTCGAGGAGTTCGCGGACCGCGCGGGTCACGACCGCGGGCGTCGGACAGCCGGTCGGACTCACCGGGACGGCCGGTGCGCGGACGACGTCGCCGAAGGTCAGGAGTTCGGCGTCCGCGCCCGGGGTGTGCAAGAGCGCCTCGCGCGAGGCGCCGGCGGCGCTGATGCCGTCGATCGTTCCGGTCTCCGTCGCCCCCGCGACGAGAATCACGCGGGTCTCGCTCGGCTCGCTCATCCGCACAGCGCCTCCGCGAGGGCTCGGTCTCGGGGTCGGTTCACGTTGACCGCCAGGCGCGCGTCGTACGTCAACGCCACGGTGTCGGCGTCGCCGGCGACGACGTTCAGCCCCGTCGGCGCGACCTCCCGCCCACGATGTTCGAAGGTCGTGTCCGCCGACGCGCCCAACTGCTCCTTCAGCGCCGCCGGCACGCAGACCGTGAGCGAGGTCGGGTCCGGGTCCGCGCTTTCCCCCTCTGTCGTCCGCGCCCGCAAAAGAGCGTCGTCGACGTGCTCGGGCGCGAGCAGCGGCAGGTCCGCGGGGACGGTGAGCGCCGGTCGACCCACGCCGTCGAGCGCCGTCCCGAGGTCGGAAACGTACCCCTCGCCGGGCGTCTCGACGACCGACAGCGACAGTTCTCGTGCTCGCGCCGCCGTCTCCGGGGCTTGCGGCGAGACGACTGCGTGGACGGTCCCCCCGAGCGCGCTCTCCCGGAGTGCGTCGGCGACGCGAGCGAGCATCGATCGACCGCAAATTTCGACGAGCGGCTTTTCGATCCCGACTCCGGCACCGTCGCTCGCGTCGCCGTCCGCTCCGTCGCGGAGCCGCGTCCCACGGCCGCCGCACATCACCAGAGCGTCCACGCGATCACCCCCGCGTGCACGCCCGCGACTCGACCGAGTTCGTTCGCCGCGCCGAGGACGTCGCCGCTGATCCCGCCGAGCGCACCGGCCGCCCACCTCCCCACGAGCCACGCGACCGCGACGGGCGCGACGACTGCCGTCGCGGCGCTCGCGTAGCCCGCGCCGAGCACGGCCGCTATGGCGACCACCGGCACGACGACGAGCGCGACCGGCAGCAACGCCGTCGGCGTCGCGTGCTCGGTCAGGGCCGAGCCGAGCCCCTCGTGAGCGGGCTCGCGGGTGCAGACGAGGAGCGCCATCCCGGCCTTCGTCCCGACCTCGACCGCGACCGCCAGCGCGAACGCGACGCGCGGTCGCGTCCCCGCGAGGCCGAGCGCGCCGAGACCGAGCACGACGAGGGCGAGCGACACGGCGAGCGCGCCGCCGACGCCGGTTCGCGAATCCTTCAGCACCTCGCGCCGACGCGCGCGGTCCGCGCCGCCGTGGACCGCGGCCGCGTCGCCCAGGTCCGCGAGGCCGTCGGCGTGGGTGACGCCGGTCAGGAGCACGAGCGTCGCGAGGTACAGCGCCGCGGCGCTCGGAATCGGGATCGGGACCAGGAAGGCGAGGGCGGCGACCCCGCCGACGAGGTACCCGACGAGCGGGATCGCGGCGGGCGTCCGTCGGAAGGCCTCCCAGGACGCCCCGTCGCCGCCGACGGGCAGGCGCGTGAGGAAGCCGACCGCCCCGCGGAGGGCGCTCAGAACCACGCGATCACCCCCGCGACCGCGACGGCGAGCAGCCCCGCCCGGCGCGTCACACGGACCGCCCGGGTCGCCGTCGGGACGTCCGGGAGCGGCGTCGACGACCCCTCGCAGTCCGGCGTTTCCGCGTCGTCGGACGCGTCAGACAGCCTGGCGCCCTTCACTCTCAACCCCGGGTCGAGCACGTAGGCGCCGGGCTTCTCCAGCCGCACCGCCAGCGCGGCCGCCATCGTCGCCATCGGCCACCCGGAGTTCGGCGAGGCGGGGCGACGGGCGAGGCGACGGACTCGGGCGGTGAACGGGAGCGACGGCGCCCCGGCGGCGACGGCGACGAGCAGGGCCGAGGCCCTCGCCGGCGCCCACATCACGAGGTCGTCGAGGCGGGCTGGCGCCCGGCCGGCCGGCTTCGAAGGGTAGCCCAGCATCGAGTCGAGCGTGTTGACGCCCTTCACCCACGCGGCCGCGCCCGCCCCGAGCGGGAGCGCGAGCGCCCGGGCATCCGCGCCCGCGGTCAAGCCCGCGCCGGCAAGCGCGCTCACGCCGGCCGCGACGACCGCGAACGCGGCCAGCGGTGCGACCAGGCCGTCCGCGAGGTTCTCCGCCAGGCTCTCGACGGCGGCCGAGCGGACGTGCGCGGCGTCCAGATCCGCGGCGTCGCGGCCGGCCAGCGCCCGGAGGGCCGTCCGCGCCCGGTCGAGGTCGGCGTCGCTCGCGTCGATCACGTCGCGGGCGCTCGCGAGCAGCAGGCGGAGGCTCGTCGTCGAGAACAGCACGCCGCCCGCCAGCGCGGCGCCGAGCCACGGATCGAAGGCGGCGCCAGCCGCGACGACGCCGACCGCGATCCCCGCGAAGGCGAGCGGAAGCACCAGCGCGGCCAACGCGCCCAAGAGCGGGGGACCGAGCGGGGCGCCGCCGATTCCGTCCTCACCGCGATCGAACCGTTCGACGACCCGGCCGAGGAGGGCCACCGGATGGACGCGTCCCGGCGGCTCCCCGACCGCGACGTCGAGGCCGGCGGCCAGCGCGACGGCGACGGTCGCGGTCACCGGCACGCGCGGTCCCCCCGTTCGTCGCCGCCCTCTCCGCCGGAGTCCGCCGCGATCGACCCGGGTGGAGCGCCCGACGCCAACCGCTCGGTGATCGCGGTGAGATCGACGTCGCCGACGTCGACGAACGTGCCGCCGACGGCCTCGATCCCGCCGTCGGCCGCGGGGGCGTCGCCGACGTGGACCAGATCGGCGGCGTCGACGCCGAGGCGCTCGGCGACCGTCTCGAAGGCCTCCGCGTGCGGCTTGCGCCACCCGCAGCCGACGCTCGTGACGACGGCGTCGAAGGCGTCGCGGTCGAGCGCGGAGCGGATCAGCGTCCGGGAGACGAGCTCCGGGACCGAGCAGTTCGAGAGCAGTCCGACGGGCCCGCGATCGCTCGCCGCCCGCACGGCGTCGACGGCCCCGGAGCGCGTGGTCACCGCCGGATCGAACGCCGAGACGACCGCGCGTCGGACGGCGTTCGCGGGGGCGTCGACGCCGCCGGCGCGGAGGGCGGCGGCGACGTGCGCCGGAAGGGGGACTTCGGCCCCCTCGGGCGCGTCGACGTGCTGCTCGGCGTAGCGTGCCTCCCAGTCCGCGGGGACGGCGACTCCGCGGTCGCGGAGTTCGGTCGCTACCGCTCCCGCGGGACCGTCGGGGCGGTCGACCGCGACCAGGGTGCCGAAGAGATCGAAGGAGACTGCCACTACGCTTGGATCGGTGAAAGCAGACTTGAATTTGCCGGAGGCGCGACCGGGTCCGGAGTCCCCAGCGACAGACGTCCGTCAGACACGTGGGAAGATTGAAATGCTGGCTCGCGTATGTTGAACCGATGAGTAAGATCACGTTCCGCGCCGACGACGACCTCGTCGAGCGCCTGGAGGCGCTGGAGACCTCCAAGAGCGAGGCGATGCGCGAGGCTCTGCGCACGTACCTCGACGGTGCGGACCGTGACGCCGAGGGGGACGCGTCCGACAGCGTCGACGACGTGATCCGCGAACGGGTCGACGAACTCGTGACCGAGCGCCTCGACGACCTGGTCGGACGCGATCCGCCCCGCCCCGCTCCCGCCCGCGACCTCAACGTCAACGTCACCGTCGACGGCGTGCAAACGCCTGAAACGGACGAAAACGACGTCGTCGAGGTGCAAGAGTCATCCGATCCCGAGCGTAAGACACGCGCGGATCCCGGCGTTGACGCGGGCGCCGCGCGCGAGAAGACGTGCGACAAATGTGGCGAAACCGTCGACGCAGACCACGTTTACTGTCCGAACTGCGGCGAGAAGGCATCCCACCGCGTGTTCTGCGAATGCGGCGACGAGCTCCGCTCGGACTGGGCGTTCTGCCCCAGTTGCGGGCGCCGGACCTCCGCTGCGGACGTGCTAGAACGCACGTAAACGCCGTGAATCCGGCGTATACGCCACATTCAGGAATTTGTCTTACGACAGGCGTTACTTTTATATTGTATCAGTCTGTGGTATCTCCCGCGTAAGACGGTCGTCTTACAGAACCGGCGGCCGGCCGGGAGATGCCTCCTGCCGGCCGTTTTCGGGGATGTAAGACGTTCGCACAGGGTGTGCGCGCCGTCTTACCGGGGGAATGCAACAATGGAGCGTGTGACACTACGAATTCCGAAGCAGCAGATCGAGGAGGTCGAGCAGATGGTCGAGACCGGGGAGTTCCCGAACCGGTCAGAGGCGATCCGCTCGGCGGTCCGCGAGATGCTCAACGAACAGCAGCCGGAGAACCGCGAGTCGCCGACCAAGCACTGGGCCAAGGTGTAAGACGATGCAGGATATTGTCAGAGAGGCGATGGAGCGGGACGAGGAAGAGCGCGACGCGGCCGCCGCGGCGGACGACGAGGACGAGTTCGGGAGTCCCCGCATCGTCATCGTCGGTGCCGGCGGCGCCGGCAACAACACCGTCAACCGCCTCTACAACATCGGAGTCGACGGCGCTGACACGGTGGCGATCAACACCGACAAGCAGCACCTCAAGATGATCGAGGCGG
>JBDGUM010000103.1:0-22116 GCA_042215855.1 Halobellus sp.
CGTCGACGGTCTCGGTCGCGTCTCGCTCCTCCTCGCGCCGCCCGCGTTCGAGCGCGCGGTCGATCTGGTCGTACTCGGTTTCCAGGGACTCGACGGTGACGACGTTGCCGCCGCCGGGGTCGACCACGACGACCTCGGTGCCCTCCTCGAGCTCGCCGTCGACCGAACGTGCGGCGTAGTAGGGGTTGAAGCCCCCCTCGTCCAGCTTCACCTCGCCCTCGGTCGGCGTCACGCGCTCTGTCACCCGTCCGGTCCGGCCGCGGAGGCTCTTGGAGTCGCTCGTCTGAGCGGTTCCCTTGCCGCCGTAGATGTCGAGTTCGCGGTAGCCGTAAAGCGTCAGGCCGCCGAAGACGAGCACCAGCACCGCGAGCACGACGGGCGAGGCGAACGGACCGAGCACGAGCCCCACCAGCCCAGCCGCGAGCAGCGCGATCCCGAGGACGATGAAGTGCGCCCCCGGCGCGAGCGCCTCGAGGAAGCTCACGCCGAGCCCGGCCGCCACCAGGAGCAGGGGAAGCGTCTCGGGCGGGATCGAGAGCTGGAGGGCGACCGCGAGCGCTCGGTCGGACATACGCGGGTTTGGGAGGGCGCACGATTAAGCGTTATCACGGGGCGGGAGAGGAGGTTCGTTCACCCGCCGTCGGAGACCGTCGCCTCCGGCACGATCGACGGGTCGCGCTCGAACCGTAGCTTGAGATTGCCGTCGTAGATGAGCGTCGCGCTCTCGGCGTCGGCGGGGACGCTGAAGACGAGCCACACCTCGCGGCTCTCGCCCGGCTCGAAGAGCCCGGCGCTCGGGAATCCGGTCACGCCCTCGAGCGGCTGTCTGCCGTAGCGTCGGCCGGCGACCTCGACCGCGAACGCCGACTGCTGGAGTTGCGTGGGGCCGTCGGCGCCGTTCGTGACGTTCAGCCGGACGAGCAGGAACGTCTGCCCGTCGGGCGGCTCGTAGGTGGTGCCGTTGACGCTCAGGGGGTCGACCGTCTTCGCATTCCAGCGGGCGTCGACCGTCGCGTTCGCGCCCGCGGTCGACACCGCCGAGACGTCGAGTCCGGCGTCGGTTCCGGAGGCGAGCAGCCCGCCGCCGAGCCCCACGGCCGGGCCGACGGTCGCGCCGATCAGGAACGCGACGACGAGCACGACGGGGACGATCCCCGCGGGGACCGACTCGGACGCGACGCCCCCCAGCAGGCCGCGCACGCGGGCCAGTCTGGAATCCTCGTGGGGCTGGTCCTCGCCGCGTTCGCCGCCCGCGCCCCCGCTGCCCGAGTCGTCGGTGAGGCCGACCTTCGCCCGGAGGCCTGCGACCGCCGCGCCCACCCCCGAGCCGACCTCCGAGAGACGGTCGTCGAGTCCCTCGGGCACGGGCACGCCCGCGTCGCGGAGGCGCTCGGAGACGGCCGCGAGGCCGCTCGTTTCGGTGTACGTCGCGAGGAGGTCCTCGAAGCCGCCCTCGGAGACGGTGGTCTCGAGGGTGTCGCGGTCCAGCAGGTGGACGCCCCGCTGGCCGGCGATGCGCTGAGCGCCCTCGGCGAAGGCGCCCTGGGTGGCGACGACGGCGACGTCGACGCCGCGCTTCCGACAGAACTGCACGAACTGCTTTAGGTGCCGCTCGGTGACGGTCGCGGTCGTCGTCGGGAAGACGTAGATGACGCCCCGCTTGCCGTCGCCGCGCCTGCCGATCACGAAGTGGGTCTCGTCGGCGCGCTCCTTCGTCGAGACGGTCCAGCCGCGCTCCCGCCAGAGGTCCCCGAGGAAGGAGACGAACTCGTCGGGCTCGAGTTCGGGGATCACGACGGATCACCCCCGCGGCCGCGTCGAGCCAGGAGCGCCGCGGCGGCCAGGACGCCGGCGACCGCGACGCCCGGCGACAGCGGGAGGCTCGACTGGGTCGCGCCCGCGGGTTCGAGCGGCGTCCGCGTGATGACCGGATACGGGGTCGCCGTCGGCGTGGCCGTCGGTGTCGCGGTCGCGGTCCGCGTCGCCGTCGGCGTCTCGGTCGGTGCCGGCGGGAAGTCGATCAGCGCGGTGTCGTTGACGACGTAGCCGTCCGTCGCGTACGCCTCGGCGTTCGCCCGGTAGGAGTTGTCCGCGCCGGCCCGGACCAGCTCGGCGCGGAGCCGCTGGGTCTCGAAGAGCGGCGTGCTCAGTTCGACCGAGACGTTCTCGTGGCGGCCCGGTTCGAGGTAGTCGCTCCGGCCGACCGCCTCGCCGTCGACGTCTTCGAGGCGGACGAAGCCGCCCGCGGGGAGCTCCGCGTACGCGACCCCGAGCGACGTGCCGTTGGCGGTCTGGTTCTCGATCCGGACGCTCGGGTCGGGCGCGACCAGGTGGACGTCCTGGGCGGTCTGGAGGAAGTACTCGCGGACCCACAGCGTCGCGTTCGTGCCGCGGGAGACCGAACCCAGGTCGAAGGTCGCCTCGAAATCGCCGTCCGGGCCGACGGTCGCATCGCGGAGCTGGAGGAAGGCGTTCGGATCCGGCGAGCGGAGCCGGACTTCGAGTTCCGTGCCGGGCGCGCGGTTCGTCCGGCCGGTGACGGTGAAGGTGTCGTTCTCCCACGGGTAGTGGGTGGCGTCCTGCGTGGGCGACAGCGACACCGACGGGGACTCCAGGGTGAACGTCGTCGCCGCGAGCGTGGTCTCTTCCTCGACGAGACTGCTCTCGTCGGTGAGCGTCAGCGCCGCGCGGTAGCGGTTGCGTTCGGACTGGGTCTCGATCGGGACGTCGCTCGTGTCCCAGAGCACGTAGAGCAGGTCGTTCTCGAAGTTCGGCAGGACGGAGACGTTCGCGCCCGCGGTCGCGACGTACTCGCGGGCCGCGTGGTTCGGTCCGGGGTCGGTCTGCGTGAAGGTGACCTTGAGGCCGTTGGCGGCCGCGCTCCCGGTGAGGTCGCTCGCGTTCAGCGCGGTCTCGAGCCCGCTCTCCTCGAATCGCACGACTGCGTAGTCGCCCCTCGCGACGGTCGTACCTGCGGTCATCCGCGCTTCGAGCGCCCCGACGTCGGCGTCGCCGCCCTCGCCGCCGACGTACTCCGCGGGCGCGAACGACGCCGGAGCGCGGTAGGACGCGGCCGTCGTCTCGCCGCGCGGTTCGACGGTGAGCGTTGCGAGGTCCTGCTCGACGCCGCCGACCTCCAGGCGGAGGAGGTAGTCCGCGGGCTCGATGGCTTCCTCGAGCGGCCGGGAGTGCATCGTCGGCGACCCGCCGTCGACGAACTCGTTCGGGTCCGACGCGGTCGTCGCCCGGGTGTCGAGGACGATCTCGGACGTGCCGCTGCCGGCGAGTTCGACGGTGACGTTGAATCCGTACTTCGCGCCGCCGATGGTGAGGTTCGCCGGCCCCGAGTGCGAGACCGAGATGGCGACCTCGTCGCCGCGGGTGACGGTCAGATTCTCCTGGGAAAACGAACCGGAAGCGTCCTCGGTCTGGGCGCGAGCGGGGGCTGTATCGAGCGCCGAGATCGGGTCCGAGGTCGAGGTGGTGGGAGGTGTCGAGAGCGACGCCGCCGGGACCGCGGCGAGCCCCGAGACCGGAGCCACCGCACCGAAAAGAAGGGAGCAGACGACGGTGAGAGTGAGCGTAGCGTGGGACATCGGCGGGGTCGGTCGTCTCCCTACGCTACCCTGCATATCACATAAAGCGCTACGGTCAAAGCATCAGAAGTGATAATTCTCGGGGGGCCTCACAGGAGGCTCGGCGCGAGCGCCGACGCCAGGAGGGCGACGGTGCCGAGCGCACCGAGGACGACGAACAGCGCGTTCTCGGGGTCCGGGCTCTCGGGTTCGATCGGCGCGCGCTCGAAGGGGAGGCCCTCGTCGAGTTGGGTGCCGATCGTCGAACCGGCGGACTCGGCCTCGGCTCCGGAGTCGGGAGGGGGGCCATCGGACTTCGAAACGGCCGCGTCCCGGGCGTCCCGTTCGCGGTCCGGATCGTGATCGCTCATCGCCGCACGGTAGGAACCGCGTTCGGAAAGCCCTACCGCCCGCGACGCCCGGGTTCGCCCTCGCGGCGGTGCCGGATCACGTCGCCCTCGTAGACGACGCCGCGCTCGGCGTGCAGCGTCAGAGTCGCGCCGGGAGTCAGGCGATCGGGCAGCGGCGCGCCGGAGATCATCGGGAGGTCCAGCTCGCGGGCCACGAGCGCGGGGTAGCCGGTCATCCCCGGCCGGGCGTCGACGATGCCGCCGAGTTTCGCCGCCTCGCCGTCGAACTCGCCGTCGAAGTCCGCCGGCAGCGCGAGGATCGCGCCCTCGGGGACGTCCGACAGGTCGCCGTCCGGCGAGACCGCGAGCGGCCCCGCGACACGCCCGCCGACGACCTTCCGGCCGGTGGCGACGGCCTCGGCGGCGACGTGGAGCTTCAGCATGTTCGTCGTGTTCGTCCCCTCCAGTTCGGTCATCATCCCCGAGAGCACGACGAGCGTGTCGCCGGAGGCGGCGACGTCGGCGTCGAGCGCGGCGTCGACGGCGTCGTCCATCATCTCGTCGATGCCGTCGCGGTACGGCGAGTACATCGGGATGACGCCCCACGAGAGCGCGAGCTGGCGGCGGACCCGGTCGTTCGGCGTCGTCGCGACCACCGGGACTGCCGGACGGAACTTCGCCGTCTTGCGGGCCGTGTAGCCCGACTCGGACGCGGCGACGATGGCGCTCGCGCCGACGTCGCGGGCGAGGTAGCGCGCCGAGCGGGACAGCGCCTCCGTGCGCGAGTCCTCGTCGGAGGTGGGAATCCGATCCTCTCGCCCCTCGGCGTACTCGTCGCTGGCTTCGACCTGGCGGACGATCCGGTCCATCGTCTCGACCACCCGGACGGGGTCGTCGCCGATCGCGGTCTCGCCGGAGAGCATCACCGCGTCGGTGCCGTCGAGGACGGCGTTGGCGACGTCGGAGGCCTCCGCGCGGGTCGGCCGCCGGGCGTGGATCATCGAGTCGAGCATTTCAGTTGCCGTGATGACGGGCGTCCCCGTCTCGTGGCACCGGCGGATGATCCGCTTCTGGATGATCGGGACGTCCTCCAGCGGCATCTCGACGCCGAGGTCGCCGCGGGCGACCATCACGCCGTAGGCGGCGTCGACGATCTCGTCGAGGTTCTGGACCGCGCCGGCGCGCTCGATCTTCGCCACCACGGGGATGTCCGCGCCGAGCTCGTCGAGCGCGTCGCTGATGGTGTAGACGTCGGCGGCCGAGCGGACGAAGGACGCCGCGACGAAGTCGGCGTCGGTCTCGGCGGCGACGCGGAGTTCCTCGCGGTCGCCCTCGGTGATGAGGTCGATGTCGAGGTCGACGCCCGGGAGGTTCACGCCCTTCCGACCGCCGAGCTCCCCGCCGGAGTCGACGCGCGCGACGACGGCGTCGTCCTCGACGCGGAGGACCGTGGCCTCGATGCGGCCGTCGTCGAGCAGGACCGTATCGCCCGGCTCCGCGGCCGCGATGGAGTACGAGAGGCCGACGGTCTCCGGCGTCGCCTCCTCGCCCTCGACGAAGCGGATCTCCGAGTCGGTCTCCAGGTGGATCGGGTCCTCCAGCGGCGCGGTCCTGACCTCGGGGCCCTGGAGGTCGACCATCGCCGCCAGCGGGCGTTCGGTCCGCTCGTCGACGTCGCGGACCCGGCGGATCACCTCCCGGCGGTGATCGGGCGTCCCGTGGCTCGCGTTGAGCCGCGCGACGCTCATCCCCGCGTCCGCGAGGGCCCGGATCGTCGACGCCTCGTCGGACGCCGGGCCGAGCGTACAGACGATCTTCGCTTTGCGCATAGAACTGTATACTCAATACCGAGTTAAAAAGACCGCCGGTGCGGGTGCGTGGGTAAAGAAGTGGGCGACTCGCGCCAGTCGGGCGTCGAGGACCGGACTACCGGATCTTCGTGCCGGGCTCGGCGTCGCCGTGGGTGGTCAGGAGGTCGGCCTGCTCGCCCGCCGCCAGCAGCATCCCGTTGGACTCGACGCCGAACAGCTCGGCCTTCTCGAGGTTCGCGACGACGACGATCCTGGTCCCCGGGAGGGATTCGAGGTCGTGGAGCTGCTTGATACCCGCGACGATCTGACGCTCTTCGACGCCGACGTCGACGGTCAGCTTCGCGAGCTTGTCCGCGCCCTCGACGCCCTCGGCCTCGAGAATCCGCCCGACGCGGATGTCCAACTCCTGGAAGTCCTCGAAGCCGATCCGCTCGTCGGCGATCGGTTCGAGGTCTGCCGCGGCGTCGTCGGCGTCCTCGGCGTCGGTCTCGTCGGCCGTCTCCGCGTCGCCTTCGGTGGCCTCCGCGACCCGCGCTTCGAGTTTCTCGTTGAGTTCCTCGACGCGCTCTTCGGGGATTTTCTCGAAGAGCTCCTCGGGCTCGTCGAACTCGGCGCCGGGGGCGTCGAGCGCGGCCTCGACGCCGACCGCGTGGACGTCGCCGTCGGCCTCGAGGTCGTCCCAGAGGTGTTCGGCCGCCTCGGGCGTCACGGGCTCGAAGAGAACGGCGACGGCGGTCGCGACCTGGACGCAGTCGCGGATCACCTGCGCCTTCTCGGGATCGTCGTCGTCGAGCTTCCAGGGCTCGTGCTTCTGGATGTACTCGTTGCCGAACTGCGCGAGGCGGACCGCGCTCTCGCCGACGTCCCGGACGGAGTAGTCGTTGACGCCCGCGCGGAACTCGTCGATCGCTTGCTGGATTCGGTCGCGGACTTCCTCGGAGAGGTCGACCTCGGGCGTGCCGCCGAACTCGCGGGCGGCGAAGAGCAGCGAGCGGTACGCGAAGTTGCCGACCGTTCCGACGAGCTCGTTGTTCACGCGCTCGCGGAACTTCGCCCACGAGAAGTCGACGTCCTGCTGGAAGCCGCCGTTGGTCGCGAGGTAGTACCGAAGCAGGTCCGGCCGGAAGCCCTCGTCCAGGTACTCGTCGGCCCAGACGGCGCGGTTCCGGGAGGTCGAAAAGCCCTTGCCCTCGAGCGTGATGAAGCCGGAGGCCATCACGGCGCGCGGCTCGGTGTAGCCCGCCGCGTGGAGCATCGCCGGCCAGAAGACGGTGTGGTGCTGGATGATGTCGCGGCCGATGATGTGGACGATGTCCCCGTCCCGACGCCACGCCTCCTCCCAGTCGAAGACGTCGCTGCCGACGCGCTCCGTGTACTGCTTGGTCGAGGAGATGTACTCGATCGGCGCGTCGACCCAGACGTAGAGGACGAGGTCCTCCTCGTCGGGGTAGTCGACGCCCCAGTCCATATCGCGGGTGATACACCAGTCCTTGAGTTCGCCCTCGATCCACTCGCGGGGCTGGTTCTGCGCGTTCGAGGTGCCCTCCAGCCGGTCGAGGAAGTCCGAGAGATACTCTTGAAGATCGGAGACGGCGAAGAACTTGTGCTCGCGCTCGTGGTACTCGGCGGGGTTGCCCGTGATCGCCGAGACGGGGTCTTCGATCTCGCCGGGTTCGAGGTGGCGGCCGCAGCCCTCGTCGCACTCGTCGCCGCGGGCGTGCTCGCCGCAGTACGGGCAGGTGCCCTCGACGAATCGGTCGGGGAGCCACTGGTCGGCCTCGGGGTCGTAGGCGACGGGGATCTCCTTCTCGTAGACGTAGCCCTCCTCCTCCAGGGTGCGGACGATCTCCCGAGTCGTCTCGACGTTCGTCTCGTCGTGGGTGTGGCCGTAGTTGTCGAAGTCGACGTCGAACTTCGGGAAGGTCGCCTCGTACTGCTCGTGGTGGCGGAGCGCGAACTCCTCGGGCGTGACGCCCTCCTCCTCGGCGTTGACCGCGACGGGCGTGCCGTGCATATCCGACCCGCAGACGAAGGCGGTGTCCTGGCCGAGTCGCTTCAGCGCGCGGCTGTAGATGTCGCCGCCGACGTACGTGCGGAGGTGACCGATGTGGAGGTCGCCGTTGGCGTACGGCAGCCCGCAGGTCACCACCGCCGGATCGTCGGTGGGGAAGTCCTCGTGGCTCATACCCTGTGGTGAACGCGGCGACACCAAAATCCCGCTGGTTCGAAGTCGCCGGCGGGGCCGAGGAGCGGTCGATCCCTGCCGCCTACACGATCGACAGGACCGTGCCGACGCCGACGAGGGTCACGACCAGTCGGCCCACGCTCCCGGCGAACGTCGCGGCCGCGAACTTCGGGTAGTCCTCCTCGAGGACGGCGAACGCGTAGATCGAGAAGGTGTCGGGGAAGAACGGAACGGAGAGCGCGACCGCGAGCCCGGCGTAGCCCCACCGCTTGGCGATCTCGACGGTCCGGCGCTCGGACCACTCGACCACGTCGAAGCGCGAGTCGCGGAGGAAGCGGATGACCGGCCCCGACTCCTTGACCTCCTGGCCGATGTGAAAGGCGAAGACGCTGCCGGCGGCCTTGCCGACCGCGCTCGTCAGGATGATGACCGCGAGCCGGCCGGCCTCGCCGAGGCCCAGGTCCAGCGGCGCCAGGAGCACGACCTCGCTCACGCCCGGGAGCGCGAACGCGATCAGGAACGAGTAGACGAAGATGATCCCGACCCCGGGCCATCCCGTGGCGGTCTCGACCGCCGAGGTGAGCCAGCCGAACTCCGGCCAGAGGGAGCCCGCCGCGGCGACGCCGACGGCGCTGACCGTCCGGGCGATCGGTTCGAGGAGGGCCGCCGTGGTGGGGACTGACACGTGTGTGAGGGGGTGAGACGCACGGGGAGGTAAGTCTTGAGTTTCGGATCGGGGTAGTCGACGCCGGCGTTCCGGGTCCGAGCTATCGGACGGCGTCGAGGTCGTCGAGGAACGCCCGGAGGCTGCTCCGGGTGACGTGCGGCATCACGACGACCCGCGCGAGCCCCGACCCCGTTCGGGAGAGGCGCCACTCGCGGTCCCGGAGCGCCTCGAACGTTCCCCCACTCAGGTCCGCGACGACGATCGGCAGTTCCACGTCGGGGACGTCGTAGCCGCGGTCGCGGAGTTCGTCGGCGAGCCAGCGGGCCAGGCGGTCGGCGCGCTCGTACTCCCGGCGGTAGCCGTCGGGCCACAGCGCGTCGATGGCGGCGACGGCGCTCGCGACGCCCGCGCCGCTGCGCGTGCCCGTCAGCGACGCCTGCGAGGTCGATTCGAGGTACGGCGTGTCGACCGCGAGCGCGTCCATCCCGGCCGCCTCGCGGAAGAGGAGCCCGCCGGCCGGGATCGCCGCCTGGCCGCACTTGTGGGGGTCGATCGTCAGCGAGTCGATCCCCGCGTGCGCGAAGTTCCACTCGTGGTCGGTGAAGGGGAGCAGGAAGCCGCCCCAGGCGGCGTCGACGTGGCAGTACGCGCCGGCGTCGTGGGCGACCGCGGCGATCTCGGGGATCGGGTCGATCCGCCCGTACTCGGTGCTGCCGGCGACGCCGACGACCAGGACGGTCTCCTCGTCGACCGCCGCGGCGATCGCCTCGACGTCCGCGCGGTGGTCCCCGTCGGTCGGGACCGACCGGAGTTCGACCTCCAGGAGGTCCGCGGCCTTCGTGAAGGAGAAGTGCGCGCTCTCGGGGACGACGAGGTTCGGGTCCTCGACGCCCCGGCGATCGCGGGCCGACCGCACGGCCTGGATGTTAGCCTCGGTGCCACCGCTTGTGACGTAGCCGTGAGGGGCCGCGGTGGGATCGCGGACCCCCTCCCCGTCGCTCGCCGAGCGTGACGGCACCGACTCGACGCCGCCCTCGACGGTCTGGGAGTCGTCGGCGTCGTGGGGGCGCTCGGCGGGCGTCGTCTGGGGCGGCACGTCGAGCCCGGCCAGCCGGCCGAGCTCGGTCACCGCGCGGGCCTCCAGGCGCGCGACCTCGTTGTAGGTGGCCGGGTCGCCGGGGTTCGTCGCGAGAAATCGCTCCGCGGCCGCCCTCGCGTCGGGATGGGGCTCCGTGCACATCGACGAGAGAACGCGATCGAACTCCTGCGGGGCCGCCCGCTGCATAGCCGCTCGTAGCACCCCGGCGCGTTTAGGCATTCTGTTCGGGGACAATGAGGCCGAGGCGGCGGAACGAGGCGGAACGGGACGAAACAGATCCGGGCAGGGACGGAACGAGACGCGCCCGCGACTCGGCGGTCCGAGACGGGCGCGACGGCGGGAAGATGGCTGTGTCGGCGCCGGAAGTGGTTCCGGCGGTCGGTTCGCGGTTCAGCGAACGGAGTCGAGGATGAGCCGCTGTTCGGTCCGCTTTACCTCGTGTTGGACGTCGCGGACGGCGTCGATGTTGGCCGAGATCGAGGAGACGCCATTCTCGACGAGGAACTGGACCATCTGGGGCTTCGAGCCGGCCTGCCCGCAGATGCTCGTCTTCACGCCGAGCTCGCGGCACGTCTCGATGGTGTCGCCGATGAGCGACAGGACCGCGGGGTGGAGCTCGTCGAAGCGGTCGGCGACGCGCTCGTTGTTGCGGTCGACCGCGAGGGTGTACTGCGTGAGGTCGTTCGTCCCGAAGGAGACGAAGTCGATGCCCTCCTCGGCCATCGACTCGACCGCCAGCGCGGCGGCGGGCGTCTCGACCATCACGCCCCAGGTCCGCTTCTCGGGGTCGACGCCGGCCTGTTTCATCAGGTTCCGCGCCCGAGCGACGTCCTCGGCGTCGTTGACCAGCGGGAACATCACCTCCACGTTGTCGTAGCCCATATCGAAGATCCGGCGGAACGCCTCCAGTTCGTGCTTGAACAGGTCGGGGTTGTCGAGCGAGCGCCGGATGCCGCGGTAGCCGAGCATCGGGTTGTGCTCCTTCGGCTCGTCGTCGCCGCCCTCCAGCTGCCGGAACTCGTCGGTCGGCGCGTCGAGCGTCCGCACGCGCACCGGCCGCGGGTAGAACTCCTCGGCGGCGGTACGAATGCCGTCGACGAGCTCGTCGACGTAGGCGCGCTCGCCGTTGTCGGCGATGTACTTCGTCGGCGTCTTGCCGAGCGAGAGCACCATGTGTTCGGTGCGGAGCAGACCGACCCCGTCGGCGCCGGTCGCGGCCGCGCGCTCGGCGGCCTCGGGGATCGAGACGTTGACCTTCACCTCGGTGGCGGTCATCGGCTTCACGGGCGTCTTCGGGCGCGCGTCCTCGATCGGTTCGGTCTCTTCCTCCTTGGGCTCTGTCCCCTCGCGGACGGTCCCCTTGTCGCCGTCGATGGTGATCAGCTGGCCGTCCTCGAGGTCGCGGGTGGCCGAGCCGGCGCCGACGACCGCGGGGACGCCGAGCTCGCGGGAGACGATGGCGGCGTGGGAGGTCATTCCGCCCTCGTCGGTGACGATCCCGGCCGCGCGCTTCATCGCCGGCACCATGTCCGGCATCGTCATCTCGGTCACGATGATGTCGCCCTCGCCGACCTGGTCGAGGTGGTCGAGCTTCGTGACGATCCGGACCTCGCCGGAGGCGACGCCGGGGCTGGAACCGAGCCCGCGGAGGAGGACGTCGCCGGAGCTCCCGGAGTCGGCCTCGTCGGTGCCGCCGTCAGCGCCCGCGGCCCCGACGTCGGCCGCCTCGTCCTCGTCGTCGATGGTCGTGATCGGGCGCGACTGGAGCATGTAGATCTCGCCCTCGTGGACCGCCCACTCGACGTCCTGGGGGGTGCCGTAGTGGTCCTCGACGCGCTCGCCGAGTTCGACGAGCTCGTCGATCTCCTCGTCTTCGAGGACGCGAACGCTGCGCTTGTCGTCGGGGACCGCCTTCTCGACGGTCTCGCCGGTCTCCTCGTCTTTGATCATCATCGTCTTCTTGTCGGCGACGGTGATCGTCTCCACCTCGTCGGTCTCGCGGTCGATGACGTAGTTGTCGGGGGAGACCGACCCGGAGACGACCGCCTCGCCGAGGCCCCACGCGGCCTCGATGATGATCTGGGACTCGCCCGTCGAGGGGTGCGAGGTGAAGAGGACCCCGGACTTCTCGGCGTCGACCATCTCCTGGACGACGACCGCGATGTCGACCTTCTCGTGGGGGAAGCCCTGGCGGTTCCGGTAGTAGATCGCGCGCTGGGAGAAGAGCGACGCCCAGCACTCCTTGACGCGCTCGACTAAGGCGTCCTCGCGGACGTTCAGGAACGTCTCCTGCTGGCCCGCGAACGAGGCGTCGGGGAGGTCCTCGGCGGTCGCCGACGAGCGGACGGCGACGAACCGCTCGCCGTCGCCGAGGTCCCGGTACGCCGCGACGATCTCCTCGCGGACGTGATCGGGCATCGGCGTCTCCATAATCAGTTCGTTCGCGCGCTCGTGGGCCTCGCGCAGCGCCTCGGTGTCCTCGTGGTCGACGTCGACGGCGGAGAACAGCTCCTCGTCGATGCCGGCGTCCTCGATGAACTCGCGATATGTACCGGCGGTCACGACGAAGCCCGACGGAACGGGCAGCCCCGCGGCGGTGAGTTCGCCCAGCGAGGCCCCCTTCCCGCCGACGCTATCGACGTCAGTGGACCGCACGTCGTCCAGCCAAGCTACAGCCATCAGTGTGTGCAATTCCGCAGATATCCCTAAAGTACTTTCCGAAGCGTGCAACGGTGAATTAAACGTACTCGGCTCCGAGTTCCCAATTCCGATCCGGCGTCCGGGCCGGCGGCGATGCCGGCGGATCGACCCGACACCGGTCGCGCGGGCGAGAAGTTCTTTAGGAACGCACCCGTCCATCCGTACGTGCTTCCGGAGTGGGTTTCGCTGTTGCCGCCGTGGCTCGTCTTCGGACTGCTCGGCGGCGGCGCTGCCTCGGCCATCGTCGCGGGCGTCTTCCTCGTCGGCGGCCGCCTGTTCCCCGACGAGCCGACGCCCGCGGGCGAGCGCATCGACGGGTCGGCCCGCCGCCGCGCGGAGATCCGGGGCTACCTCCGCGACATCGCCGAGCCGTTCGCGGAGGACTACGAGATCGGCGGCGAGACCGTCGAGTTCTATCTACCGGAGCGGGACGTCGCGCTCACCTTCGACGCGCAGGCGTACTTCCGGCTCGAACGCGCCGGCACCTACACCGTGCTCTGTGAGTACGAGATGCCGGTGCGCGCGCTCGGCCGGCGGCTCCCCTTCGAGGTCCCCACGTTCGGGCCGGACCCGGCGGCGGAGACGAGTCCGATCGAAGAGGCCTTCGCGTATCTCGACGTCTCGCGGCCGGCGACGGTCGAGGAGGTCCGCGACGCCTACCGCGACCGCGTGCTGTCCGTCCACCCCGACCACGGCGGCTCGGAGGCCGAATTCAAGCGCCTGCAGGAGGCGTACGCGACCGCCCGCGAACACGCCGACGACTGAGTTTATATCCGAAGCCGCGGCCAGACGCGCCGTGACGTAGCCGAGGCGGCGGCGCGCCAGCGGGTGTGCGACACATCGCGCCGTCGGTTCGACACGGGACGCGGCACCGTGTCGGGGCGGAGTGTCGCCTGTTCGCCACCACAGGAAGTAAACGGTTTTATCCGAGACCGAGTATCGCCCGATCGTGTCCCCGGTGCACGGCGAGCGAAGCGCCACGATCGACGTCGTAGCGGCCTGGGGAGCGACTGCGGTACTGCTCGCGAGCGCCGCGCGGTTCCTCGCGATCGGCGAGTTGGGTTGGTCCGTTCTCACGCTCGTTCTCGTAGCGGTCGCTCTCGTTCCGTCGGTGCGCGCCGGTGATCCCTCGACGACCTACCCTCCGGAGCTCCTCGCGCTGGTCGCCGTGCCGGTCCTGGTCCGCCTCGGGGGCTGGTTCCCGGCGGCGACGTCGTTTCTGGCGGTCGCCGGCCTCTCGTTGCTGGTCGCGATCGCCCTCGCGGCGTACACGTCGCTGTCGCTGACCCCCCGATTCACGGCGGCGTTCACCGTCGTCACGACGATGGCGCTGGCGGGCGCGTGGGCCGTCGCCCTCTGGATCGGCGACGCGTTCCTGGGGCTGGCCACCCTCGGGAGCGGGACGGAGCTGATGTGGGACCTCGCGACGGCCACCGCGATGGGCCTCTTCGGGGGCGTGGTGTTCGAGGTCTACGAGAGACGCACCACCCGTCCCGAATCCCTGGACGCCTCGGAGAGGAGCGGCGCGACCCACGAAATGTCGTCTGCACCGAGCGACGACGTCGCCGGCTGGTACCGGCTCTCGGTGCGCGTGATGCAGGCGGGGATGGGGCTCCTCGTCGTTTACGCCATCCTGGAGCGACGCTGGACGCTCGTCGTCAACAGCGCCGTTCCGCTCGCAGCCACGTTCCTTCCGGCGGTCCTGCGACGCGAACGCGGATACGCGATGGATCCGCTCGTCGTGCTATGGGTGACGCTGGCGTCGGCGCTTCACGCGGCCGGCGCCGTGTGGTTCTACGGGACGGTCGGGTGGTACGACAGCCTCACACACTCGATATCGGCGGCACTCGTCGCCACGATCGGCTACGCGACCGCCCGCGCGGCGGAGCGGCACATCCGAGGGGTCACGTTCACCGACCGCTTCCGCGTCGTGTTCGTGCTGCTTTTCGTCCTCGGGGCAGGCGTGCTCTGGGAACTGCTCGAGTTCGCCAGCGGCGGCCTCGCAGCCCTCGTCGGCGGCGAAGCGCTCCTCGCGCAGCACGGCGCCGACGACATCGCGAAGGACCTGCTGTTCGACGGCCTGGCCGGACTCGTCGTCGCCGTCGCGACCAGCGGGCGGTTCGACGGACTCGTCCGCGCCCTCACGGGGCCGGTCGAGGCGGTGCTCGATCGCGACTGACCGCTGGTGATTTGGGACTGCCCGCCGTACGTCGTCCGTGGACGGGATCGAATACCGGGAGAGAAGCGCCTACCTCACACACGCGGAGACGCTCGTCGTCGCCGACCTCCACGTGGGCCGGGCGTCGGCGTCGGACGTCGACTTCCCGCTCGGCGAGCGGCGCGACCTGACGGAGCGGCTCGGCGCGCGCCTCGCGGAGTTCGACCCCGATATCGCCGTGTTCGCCGGCGACGTGCTCCACCGGTTCGGGACGGTCACCGAGCGGAGCCGCGAGACCGTCGCCGGCCTCGCCGAGGCCTGTCGCGACGCCGGGACCGAGCCCGTGTTCGTCCGTGGGAACCACGACACCGCGCTCGACGCCGCCTGCGACGACGTCCGCGACGCGTACGTCGCGTCCGAGGAGCCACGGGTCGTCGTCTGCCACGGGCACGAGGCGCCGGAGATCGACGCCGACCGCTACGTGATCGGCCACGACCACCCGGCGATCGCGATCGAGGGTCAGCGCCGGCCCTGCTTCCTCAACGCGCCCGACGCCCACCGCGGCGCCGACGTGCTGATGCTCCCGACGTTCTCCCGCGCCGCCGCTGGCGTCGAGATCAACGACGCGCGCGGCGGCGACCTCCAGTCGCCGCTCCTCGACCGACTGGACGACGTCCGGCCGGTCGTCTACGACGACGACACCGGGGAGGCGTTGACGTTTCCGCCGCTCGGGCAGTTCCGGCGGATGCTCTGATCGCTGATCGCGTCGATTCGTGTCAGAATAGCGATTCTCAGAGGTCGCGCTCGACTGCTCGCGCCGCCTCCCGGCCGCTCCGCATCGCGCCCTGGATCGACGACCAGGCGGTGTAATCGCCCGCCAGGTACGTCCGGCCGCCCGGCGCTCGCGTCCCGGGGAGCGTCTCGTGGACGCCCGGCGGCTGGTCGAACTGCGCGAACTCGATCCGGTGGGTACGGACCGGCTCCAGGTCGTCGAAGTCGCGGTCGGGGTACCACGCCTCCAGCGTCAGCCGCGTCTCCTCGGCGAGGGCGTCGGCGTCGCGGTCGAGGGCGGCGTCGCCGAGGAACGTCGCGTTGAGCAGCGCCGCTCCCTCGGGAGCGTACTCCGGTGCGACCTCCGACATCGGCACGACCGTGTTCGGAGAAGGATCGGCCGCGTTGAGCAGTAGCTTCCGCCGCGTCGTCGGCGCCGCGTCGTCCGGTAGCCGGTAGTACTGGGTCACGCAACTGCGGGCCTCGGTCGGCACGTCGTCGACGCCGGTGAGCCGCTTCGCCTCTGCGGGATCTGTGGCGACGACGACCGCGTCGACGTCGAGCGTCTCCGACGCCGCCTCGACGGCCGCACCGTCGCCGTGATCGGTGACGGCGCGCACGCGAGTATCGCGGCGGATCGTCGCGCCCGCGGCCTCGGCCCGCTCGGCCACCTGTCTCGGGACGGCCTGCATCCCGTCGGCGGGGACCGCGATCCGCCCCTCCGAGAGCGCCTTGAAGGTGTACTCGAAGACGCGCTTGGAGGTCGACAGCGACCGGTCCAGGGTGATCCCGCCGTAGAACGGGGCGACGAAGTGCTCGATGTACGACTCGGAGAACCCCCACTCGCGGAGGTACGAGCGGATCGACCGGTCGGCGCTCCGGAAGATCTCGGACTCGGTCCGCGTGCCGACGTGCTGTCTGAGCAGGAGCGTCCGGGCCTTGTCGGTCAGGGTCACCTCGTCGTTCCGGACCGACGCCGGGAGCGCCCGGAGGTCCCGCAGCGGGTCCGAGAGGACCGACCGCGACCCGGGCCGGGCGATGACCGCGCCGGGCGTGAAGTACCGGAGGTCGAGCGCGCCGAGGTCGAGTTCGCGCCGGACGGCCGGATAGGCGGTGAAGAGGACCTGGAAGCCCCGGTCGAGCGTGAGACCCTCGCGGTGTTCGGTGCGGACGCGACCGCCCACCGACGACCGGCGCTCGAACAGCGTCACGTCGGCGCCCGTTCGGGCGAGGCGGCGGGCGGCGACGAGGCCCGCCAGTCCGCCCCCGACGACCGCGACGGATTCGTCAGTCATACGCGGTCCTTCGGTCGGCATCCACATAGGGACTGCGAGTGGAGTCGCGGTCGGGGGGACCGCAGTCACCGACGGCCGGGGGCCCCTCGCTCCGACGTGGGGGCGACGGGATGAATAGGGATTTGGCCGTCCGCTCAGTAGGACAGATATGGGAACGAGCGAGGCGTTTCGCGGGCTGTTCTGCGCGGCGACGGACGAGCGCTACGACGCGACCGCGACGGGACCGAGCGATGCCGGCGCGCGATTGGAAGCGCGGTACGACTACGACGCCGTCGACTGGACCGGCGGCGCGCTCGCGGAGGCACCCCGGTCGATGTGGCGCTACGCCGACCTCCTCGCCTTCGAGGAGCCGGTCACCGCTGCCGAGGGCGGCACCCCGCTCGTATCGGCACCAAAGCTGGCCGACGACGCCGGCCTCGGGAGCCTCGCGATCAAGGACGAGAGCCGGAACCCGACGGGGACGGTCCTGGACCGCGGGCTCTCGCCGGCGGTGACCGCCGCGCGCGCGGCTGACGCCGACCTCGCCGCGCTCGCGACGCCCGGCAACGCCGGGCAGTCGGCGGCGTCCTACGCGGGGATGGCCGGGATCCGCTCGTACGCGTTCGTCCCCTCGCGCGCGCCGTTCTCGAACAAGGCGATGGTGAACGTCCACGGCGGGGAAATGCGGGTCGCCGGCGGTCGCTACCCCGACGCCGAGGCCGCGCTCGACGAGCAGCTGCAGTCGGAGTGGTACACGCTCCAGGAGTTCGACAACCCCCACCGCCACGACGGCCTCAAGACGGTCGCTTTCGAGCTCGCGGAGTCGATGTCGTGGGGCGTCCCCGACGCCGTCGTCGTCCCCGCGGGCACGGGCGAGCTCGTCGCGGGGGTGGTGAAAGGCTTCCGCGAGCTACGCGAGACCGAGGCGATCGACGCGCTGCCGCCGGTCTACGCCGCTCAACCGTCCGGCTGTGCCCCGCTCGTCGCCGCCGCGGAGCGCGGGGACCGAGACGTCGAACCCTGGGAGTCGCCGGATACCATCGTCGGCGAACTGGAGATCCCCGAGCCGAAGGGCGCGACGGCCGCGCTCTCGGCCGTCGCGGAGACCGGCGGGGACTTCGTCGCCGTCGACGACGACGAGAGCTTGGAGAGCGCGGTCGTCGCCGCCCAGGAGGCGGGCGTCGAAGTCGGCGCCGCCGGCGGCGTCGCGCTCGCTGGGGCCGGAAGACTCGCGGAGGACGGCGCGTTCGGTCCGGAGGACGACATCGTCGTCGTCAACACCGAATCCGGGTCGAAAACCGCAGACGTACTTCGGAGCCACCTGATGGGCAAAGGTATCTGATCTTCATCCGAATATCCTCGCGTTTCTGTTTGGTTATTCTCCGATCAGTCGTTACAGAGATAGATGTTTCGACCGATAGACTAATATTTTTAGAGTCATCTAAATCGGGGTATGCTGAGCGACGTGATGGAAGACTATCTCAAGACGATCTATCAGGTCCAGGCCCGATCGGGGCCACCCGTCTCCACCTCTGCCGTCGCCGACGAGTTGGGGAAGACGCCCGCGACGGTGACGAGTATGCTCGACAAACTGGAAGAGCGCGGTCTGGTCGACCGCGAGAAGTACAAGGGCGCCGAACTGACCCCGGAGGGCGAGACCGTGGCGCTGGAGGTGCTCCGGCACCACCGGCTCCTGGAGGCGTACCTCGCCGAGCACCTCGATTACTCCTGGAGCGAGGTTCACGAGGAGGCCGACGCCCTCGAACATCACATCAGCGAGGAGTTCGAGCGGCGCGTCGCCGACGTGCTCGGCGACCCGGTCGTCGACCCGCACGGCGACCCGATCCCCTCGGCGGACCTCTCCCCGCTCGACGACGACGAGACGTCGCCGCTGTCGGCCCACGAGGTCGGCGACCGGATCGTCGTCTCGCGCGTGAGCGACCGCGACAGGGAAGAGTTAGAGTACCTCGAGGACGCCGGCGTGACGCCCGGGACGGAACTGGAGATCGTCGACGTGGCTCCCTTCGGGATGCTCACCGTCCGGACGGACGCCGAGACCGAACAGAGCCTCCCTGAGTCCGTCGCCGACGCGATCCACGTGCGACCCGTCGCCGACGCGGCCGCGCCGGCCGAGCAGGGTGAGGTGACCGACGCGTGACCACCTACGCCGAGATCCTGATCGTCGCGTTCGTCGCCCAGCTGGCGGTGCTCCCGGGCGAGAAGGTCCAGTTCATCATCGCGGGGCTGTCGACGCGGTACAATCCGCTCGTCGTGGTCGCGGCCGCGGGATCGGCGTTCGCCGGATGGACGGCGCTGGAGATCCTGTTCGGCCGGGCGCTCCAGGCGGCGCTCCCGCCCGTCGTCCTCGACGCGATCACCGCCGGACTCTTCCTGACGTTCGCTATTCTGTTGTATCGCTCCGCGCCGTCGGGGCCGAACCCGGGGAGCGAGGCGACCGAGACCGACGGCGGCTTCGCCGACCTGGCGGCGGTCGATCTCCCGCGGCCGTTCGATCGCGTCGCCGGCTCCTTCGGGGGCTTCCTACCGATCTTCGCGATGATGGTGACCGGGGAGTTCGGCGACAAGACCCAGCTCATCACGATCGGGCTCGCCGTCCAGTACGGGGCGACCTCCGCCATCTGGCTCGGCGAGATGCTCGCGATCATTCCCGTCAGCCTCGCGAACGCGTACTTCTTCCACTCCTTTGCCCACCGGGTCGATATGCGGAAGGCCCACTTCGCCTCGGCGCTGCTGTTCGCCTTCTTCGGCCTCGACACCGCGCTCTCGATCGTGACCGGCTTCTCCGTCTGGGAGACGTTCATCGGCACGATCAGCGGGGTCGTGACGGCGCTCGTCTGAACGGATTCGGTTCGGGCACCCGCGATCGCTTCGGACCTTTTTTCTCGATTCCTCCCGTTCTCCAGCGCGATGACGAGTCTCCTCGCGACCCTCTCTGCGGGCGCGGTCTTCGGGGTCGCGCTCGCGGCGCCGCCCGGTCCGATGAACGCGATCATCGCCGAAGAGAGCGTCGTGCGCGGCTGGCTCGCGGGGTTCACGGCCGGTCTCGGCGCGATGAGCGCGGACGCGATCTTCTTCGTGCTCGCGGCGCTCGGCGTCGTCACGTTCGTCGAGCGGTTCCCGCTCCTCCGGGCCGCGATGGTCGGCGCCGGCGGCCTCCTGATGCTGTATTTCGCCTACGGCGCCGCGCGCGACGTGCGGTCGTCGTTCCGTCCCGGTGGGACCGCGGCGGACGAGTCGGACCCGCGGGTCGGGACCGGATTCCGGAAGGCGTTCGTGCTGGCGCTCACGAATCCCTACCAGATCCTCTTCTGGCTCACGATCGGCGTCGGGCTGCTCCAGCCCGGGACGGTCGACGTCCTGGCACAGACGCCCTACGTCGGCGACGCGCTGGCGGGCACGCTCGTGGTCACCACGGGGTCGCCGGCGCTCGTCGCGGGCTTCTTCGGCGGCATCGTGCTCTGGATCACCGGCTTCCCGGCCGCGCTCGTGAGCGCCGAGCGGCGCGTCGAGGCGTTCGCGCCGATCGTCGCGGGGCTGAGTGCGGTCGTCCTCGCGGGCTTCGGCCTGTTCTTCCTGGCCGAGAGCGCCGGCACGTTCCTCTGACCGAAGTCGGTGCCGACGAAATTTACCTGCGCGCGGGTGAATTACGAGCACGGACCAGTATCTTCTAACCGGCGCCTCCGGTAGGGAGGGTATGGAGAAGACGACGTGGATCAAGCTCCCGCGGAACGTGCTCGTCGGACACGGCGTCCTCGACGACCTCTCGGACGCGCTGGCGGAGCTGTACCTCTCCGGCCGCCCGCTCGTCGTGACGAGCCCGACGCCGAACGAGCTGGCCGGCGACCGGATCCGCGCGCAGTTCGACGACCCCGCGACGGTCACCGTCGACCAGGCGAGCTTCGACGCCGTCGAGCGCGTCATCGACGTCGCGAAGGCCGAGGACGCGGGCTACCTCGTCGGGCTCGGCGGCGGCAAGCCGATCGACACGGCGAAGATGGCCTCCGATCGCCTGGGTTGCGGCTTCGTCTCGGTCCCGACCGCCGCCAGCCACGACGGCATCGTCTCGGGCCGGTCGTCGATCCCCGAGGGGGACACCCGTCACTCGGTCGCCGCGGACCCGCCGCTGGCGGTCGTCGCCGACACCGAGATCCTCGCGGAGGCGCCCTGGGACCTCACTACCGCGGGCTGTGCGGACATCATCTCGAACTACACCGCGGTGAAGGACTGGCAGCTCGCCCACCGGCTGAAGAACGTCGAGTACAGCGAGTACGCCGGCGCGCTCTCCCAGATGACCGCGGAGATGCTCGTCGAGTCCTCGGACGCGATCAAGCCGGAGTTCGAGGAGTCGGCGTGGCTCGTCGCGAAGGCGCTCGTCTCCTCGGGCGTCGCGATGTCGATCGCGGGGTCCTCGCGGCCGGCCTCGGGCGCGGAGCACCTGATCTCCCACCAACTGGACCGGCTCGTCCCCGGCCGCGCGCTCCACGGCCACCAGGTCGGCGTCGCGGCCGTCGTGACCGAGTACCTCCACTCCGGCGAACGCGGCGAGTGGGCCGACATCCGCGACGCCCTGGAAGACGTCGGCGCCCCGACGACCGCCGCCGAACTCGGTATCGACGACGAGACCTTCCTGGAGGCGCTGACGACCGCCCACACGATCCGCGACCGCTACACTATCCTCGGCGACGGCGTCAGCGACGCCGCCGCGCGGGAGGCCGCGACGTTCACGGGCGTGATCTGATAGTCTCGTCTCGTACCGCCGAGCGCCGTCAACGGGGTGGCGCTCGGCGGTACACAGTGAGAGTACTCACTATGAATCCGAAGACGCAAGAGTGCCGAGTCCGGACGCCGCACTATGGCAACTGCGAGCGCCGACAACGCGATCAAGCGGCACCCGCTAGCAGCCGCTGCGGTCCTCTCCCTCGCCGGCTACGCCGCCGTGATCGGCACTTTCCTCGGCGTCGTCCCCGAGAGCGTCTTCCCCCAACTCTCGCTGTGGGCAGTGAACCGCCTCTCCGACGCGATCGCTCTCGTGAACGCCGCGAACGTCCTCGTGATCGCCGCGGGGTGGCGGTGGATCAGGAGGGGAGAAGTGAAAAAGCACGCGACCGCGATGGCGACGTCGTTCCTCCTGATCCTCGTGTTCCTGGTGCTGTACCTCACCAAGGTCGGCGGCGGCGGGACGAAGGAGTTCGTGGGGCCGACGGTCGTCTACTACCCGTACCTGGCGATGCTCGCGATCCACATCGTCCTCTCGATCGTCGCGGTCCCGGTGGTGGTGTACGCGCTCGTCCTCGGCGCGACGCACACCCCCGAGGAACTCCGGACCCAGACGCCGCACCGACGCGTCGGCCGAATCGCCGCCGGTGCGTGGCTGCTGTCGCTCTCGCTCGGCGTCGTCACGTACCTCCTCCTGAACCACGCGTTCTCCTGGGAGTACGTCGAGACGGCCGCGGCGGTCCTGTTCGTCTGAGGAGGGCGACTCCCGGGGCGGCCGAACGGTTTTAC